>NZ_AJYK02000078.1 GCF_000286955.2 Vibrio rumoiensis 1S-45 | reverse complement strand
AGGCCAAAAAGGTCTTCAAGCTGCTAACGTAGCGGCTATCTAACTTTGTAAGTGACGCAAATGGTGTGATCATCGTTTGCGTCAACTCATAAAATAAACCCCATCATTTATACCGTATAATCGAAAATATAAAAACATTTCTAACATCTCTCTTCTGTGTCGTAACGTTTCGTATTTAATTCGCTATATCTTTATAAATATAAATAAACTTCAATATATTTAGATCATAATTGTATTTATATGATTATGGATCCATTATTGAAAATAAAATAAGGACACTTATGTCTCGTTCAATTGGTCGTAAACGCTTTTGGTTTTACAAAGGTAAAAATATAAATACTCGATTCACCCTAGAGGTTATTAAATGATCGTAAACTTTACTATTATAAAAAATGAAACATCTTGGAATGCCTCTATCCATCAATTAAACAGTGATGTGCTTTTACGCCACATTCGTATGAGTGGCAGTGTGACTGACTTTGATCTTGGGCTTTCATATTGTGAAATGACCAACAAGGGCAGCATTACCGATAGCCATCAAAACACCATTGGTAGCTTTTCAATCTCAGCTTAACTATCCCAGATTTACTCCCTCAGTTTAAGAGACGTATTGAGTTATCTTGATGCGAAGACTTTAATCTTTCCTGTAACCTCTCTCCCTTCAATTTATTATTGTGTTGATTTCGTGTGTTCAACGCTGAACCCAACCTTCTGTCTTGATCTCTTTAAAATTTAAAACCATTTTCCAATGATGGGGAGACTTGCTTTGTAGTTCATTCGAGTTAACACTTCAACAAAGTCATATTCGGAAAGGATAATGTATGAATCAGCATGAAAAACTTAATTATGTCGAATTTGCCGCGAAAGATTTAGAGGCAACCAAAGCGTTTTTTCAATCGGTTTTTGGTTGGGTATTTGTTGATTATGGGCCTGAATATACCGCGTTTTCAAACCAAGGTTTAGATGGTGGTTTTTATAAAGCGCCAACCTGTAGCCAAACCAGTAATGGCGCGGCATTGTTGGTGTTTTATAGCGCCGATATTGAAGCCACACAATCTAAAGTCTCCGCTCATGGTGGTGTGATAACCAAATCTATTTTTGAGTTTCCCGGTGGTTGCCGTTTTCATTTTGAAGAGCCAAGCGGTAATGAGTTTGCTGTTTGGTCGGAAGGGCGTTAAGTTTTTAGGTTTATATAGGAAATCATCAAACAATGAAAACATCGATATTGATCACTGGATGCAGCACAGGTATTGGGCGTTATTGCGCCGAGCAATTGCATGAAGCGGGTTATCAAGTGATCGCAAGCTGTCGTAAAGTTGAAGATGTGGTCACTCTCACCGAGCAAGGGCTTCACTGCGTACAGCTTGATGTGACGGATCCTGAATCGATTCAAGCTGCATTACAACAGACATTACAGATAACGGGCGGCCGGTTAGATGTTTTGTTTAATAATGCCGGTTACGGGCAAGGTGGGGCGATTGAAGATTTACCAACCGATGCATTACGCGCTCAGTTTGAAACCAACCTATTCGGCTTGCATGAATTAACACGCTCGGTTATTCCTATCATGTTAAAGCAAGGCTCTGGCAAAATAGTGCAAGACAGCTCCGTGCTAGGGCTAGTGGCAATGAAATATCGCGGCGCGTATGTGGCCAGCAAGTTTGCTTTGGAAGGTTACACCGATGCACTGCGTTTGGAGTTAATGGGTACGGGCATTGCGGTGAGTTTGATTGAACCCGGCCCTATCGTGAGTCAATTTAGGCAAAATTCGTTGCGGGCTGTGCAGGCTAATATTGATGTGGAAGGCTCTCGTCATCGAAATAGTTACCAACAAACCTTAGCAAGATTGGGGGATGAAAAACCATCCAGCCCTTTTACTCTTGGGCCAGAAGCCGTTTTACGACCCTTGCAAAAAATCATCGACAGCCGCAAACCTAAACCACGATATTATGTTACCAAAGCCACCTATATTTTTGGCTATCTGCGCCGAGTGTTGTCTTCTAGTATGTTGGATCGTGTTCTTGGTAGAGGGAATTAGATAAATCAATTGAGCGGAAATACCGCCATTTTATTGAGTATTTTCAATGAAAACGGCGGTGCTTTTATGGGGTATTTATAAATGCTGCGTAAACCTTACAACGTCATTTTTTTCACCATTCCGGCTTCTGCGTGACCGGGGATGTTACAAGCAAACTCGACATTTGGATTGCCGTGAAAGTGCCATAGCATTTGTTTAGCTTTACCCGGGGTAACGGTGACGCTGCTGCCTGAGTCGTGGGCATGAGTCATGCCTGCCATGTTTTTCATCATCTCACGGTGTTTTTCTTGTTCTTGTTCACTTCCAATGGTGAATTCGTGATCAATTTTTCCTTTGTTCATCACGACAAATTGAACCACATCGTTAGGTTGAATATCTGTATTACCCGCAAAGGTCATGGTCATATCATCGGCGAGAATAACTTGAACCACTTTGTCAGGTTTCACTCCTTTTGCCGGCATACCAACATCGGTCATACCTTTCATGCCGCTCATGTCCATTTTGCTCATATCCATGTCGCCCATTTCCATGTCGCCCATTTCCATGTCGCCCATTTCCATGCCATCCATCTTCATGGAGTGACCTTCCATACTGCCTGATTCCATTTTGTGATCGCTCATGTCGGCAATCGCGAATGAAGAGGCCATAGCGAAACTTAATGCGAGTGTGGTTTTGATAAAAGTGTTTTTCATTGTGTTTTCCTTTTCTAGGTTGGGTAGGCAGTGAGTTCTGCCTACCAATTTGTTTTATTTTTCTGTCGTAGGGTTAATGTGAGTGTTTGTTAACTTGTGCGAGCTTTGTTTCCATAGTTTAAAAATGGCCGGTAATACCACCAAGGTCAGCAATAATGCCGAAGCCATGCCGCCAATCATGGGGGCGGCGATACGTTGCATCACTTCCGAGCCTGTGCCTGAACCATACATGATTGGGATCAAACCAATAATGACGGTAAGCACGGTCATCATTACTGGGCGAACACGTAAGCCAGCGCCTTGTTTAATGGCGGTGATCAGTGATTGATTGGTAAGGGGCTTGTTGTCTCGCTGAGCATCCAAAATGGTTTGATGCCAAGCTTGGTTGAGGTAAACCAACATGATCACGCCAATTTCCACCGCGACACCTGCCAGTGCAATAAAGCCTACGCCCACCGCAATTGAAAAGTTGTAGTTGAGCTGCCACATTAGCCATAAGCCACCCACCATGGCTAAAGGAAGCGTGGCCATGATGATCAATACTTCACCAATGCGTCTAAAGCTGAGGTATAGCAGCAGCATGATGATGATCAAAGTGATTGGCACCACAACACTGAGCCTTTCTTTAGCGCGTTCCATGTATTCATATTGCCCAGACCATGCGAGGGAATAACCGGCAGGAAGTGGCACTTGTTCTAACACTTTGGCCTGCGCCTCTTTGACGTAAGATCCTAAATCCCGGTTATCAATATCGACAAACACCCAACCATTTGGTCGTGCGTTTTCGGTTTTGATCATCGGTGGGCCATCTTCATAGCGAATATCCGCCACATCGCCCAGTGCAATACGCGCACCATTGGGCGTGACTAGGGGCAGGTTTTGCAATTTCACTACTGAATCTCGGTATGATTGAGGGTAGCGAACATTGATCGGGTAACGCTCTAGTCCTTCAATGGTTTCGCCAACATTCATGCCACCCACAGCGGTAGACACCACTCGTTGAATATCTTGAATACTCAAACCGTAGCGTGCGGCTTGTCGGCGCTTGATATCAATGGTGACGTAACGACCACCGGCGACGCGCTCGGCGTACACGGAAGTGGTGCCTTGCACTTGATTTAAAACAGGCTCAAGTTTAGATCCGATTTCTTCAATCACCTTGAGATCAGGGCCCGCAATCTTGATACCAATAGGGGTTTTGATACCAGTTGCTAGCATGTCGATACGCGTTTTAATCGGCATCACGAAGGCATTGGTTAACCCCGGAAATTGGATCAAAGCATCGAACTCTTTACGTAGCGATTCCGAGGTCACGCCATCACGCCATTCAGATTTTGGTTTCAACTGAATGGTGGTTTCAATCATGGTGAGCGGCGCAGGATCGGTTGCCGTTTCGGCGCGGCCAATTTTTCCCCACACGGTTTTCACTTCCGGTACGGTTTTAATTAGCTTGTTGGTTTGTTGCAATAACTCACGCGCTTTGCCGATGGAAATGCCAGGGTAAGTCGTCGGCATATACATCAAGTCACCTTCATCTAAAGGTGGGATAAACTCACTGCCCATTTTGCTGACGGGATAATAAATAGACGTCATCAGAGCTATCGCGATGATCACAATGGTTTTTGGATAAGTGAGGCTTAAATTAAGCAAAGGACGATAAAGAGCCACTAAGCCTTTATTGACAGGGTTTTTATGCTCAGGAAGTATTTTTCCTCGAATAAAATAGCCCATTAATACTGGAACTAAAGTAATGGCTAACGCCGCGGATGACGCCATCGCAAAAGTCTTGGTGAAGGCGAGTGGCGAGAACATCTTGCCTTCTTGCCCCTCAAGAGCGAACACCGGCACAAAACTCAGCGTGATAATCAATAGCGAGAAAAAGAGCGGGGCGCCCACTTCAGCAGCAGCATCGCCAATCACTTGCCAACGATTTTTGTCGGTGAGAGGGGTGCGTTCTATGTGCTTATGGACATTCTCAATCATTACAATTGCCCCATCCACCATTGCACCAATGGCAATCGCTATCCCACCAAGAGACATAATATTGGCGTTAATGCCTTGCCAATGCATGATGATGAACGCTGACAAAATCCCAATGGGCAAGCTGATCGCAATTACCAAAGAAGATCGAATGTGGAACAAGAACAATGCGCACACCACCGCCACAACGATGAATTCTTCTGCCAGTTTTTGCCATAGGTTTTTAACGGCGTGATCAATCAAGTTAGAGCGATCATAAGTCGGAACAATTTCAACGCCATCGGGCAGGCTTTTTTCTAAACTCTTGAGCTTAGCTTTAACATTGGCGATCACTTTGCTGGCATTTTCGCCATAGCGCATCACCACCACACCACCAACCGCTTCACCTTCACCGTTTAATTCCGAGATACCACGGCGCATTTGTGGTCCGATATTGATCTCGGCAATATCACCAAGTAATAAGGGCGTTCCTTTCTCGGTGACTTTCAATGGCAGAGCTTGAATATCATCAATACTGCTTAAGTAACCTGTGGTGCGAACCATGTGTTCCGCTTCAGCAATTTCAATCACAGATGCGCCAGTTTCTTGGTTACCTTGTGCAATTGCGGCATTCACTTGCTGTAACGTTAAGTCATAGGCGCGCAGCTTTGCCGGATCAATTTGAACTTGATACTGCTTCACCATGCCGCCTACGGTTGCGATTTCAGACACACCATCAACGGTTTGCAGTTCATATTTTAAGAACCAATCTTGGTAACTACGCAATTCAGATAAGTCGTGCTTGCCGCTTTTATCTTGCAAAACATAGCTATACACCCAGCCCACACCTGTAGCATCTGGCCCTAATGTGGGTTTGGCTTGAGGTGGTAGTTTAGGCGCAACTTGGCTTAAGTATTCCAAAACACGCGAACGTGCCCAGTACATGTCGGTATTATCGTCGAAAATAATATAAACATAAGAATCACCAAAAAAGGAGAAGCCTCGTACGGTTACCGCTCCTGGTACGGCAAGCATGGCTGTGGTGAGTGGATACGTGACTTGATCTTCAACCACTTGTGGCGCTTGGCCGGGGTAGGATGTTTTAATGATCACTTGCACATCAGACAGATCAGGCAATGCATCCACTGGTGTGTTTTTCACGCTGTATAAACCGGCAGCCGTTAATAACACCGCCGCGATGATGACCATAAACCGATTTTGAATCGACCATCGAATAATCGCAGGGATCATGATTGACCTCCTTGTTTTTGAATATCTTGCGCTTGGAGATCAATGATGCGGTAATCGTCTTTATTTTTTTCGATCAGAAACCGGATCGTTTGCCCCGCTTTGAATGGAGATAAATCAACCTCATCGGAAGTTTCAAAGCTCATTTGTCCGGCTTTCCAATGCCACTTGTCGATTGGATTGAAGTCGATGATGACCATACCAAAATCGGCCATCAACATATTGATGTTACCTTCTGCCCAAACGGTTTCTCCTTTTGGTTCAGTACCATTGATACGGCTTAATTCTGCATTTTGGCTTGATTCCGAATCCAACATGAATTGTGCTGATGTCACCACGCGATCCTTAATGGTGAGCCCTTTTAATACTTCTATTCTGTCATCTGCTTCGCGGCCAATTTCAATCCGAGCAGAGCGGAATTTACCTTCTCCTTGCGCTAAAACCACACGAGTCATGCTGCCCGATCGGATCACAGATTCACGAGGAATATTGAGAACATTACCTTCCGTTTCGGGCTTTAAGCTGATATTGGCGAACATGTTTGGTTTGAGTTTGCCGTTTGGATTATCGAACTTTAAGCGCACACGTAAGGTACGGGTTTTTGGGTCTAAAATTGGATAAACGTAATCAACCACACCTTGCCAAGATTGGCCGGGAATGGAATCTAATGTCATTTCGGCGGTGGTGCCTGCTGTTATCCAGTGGCCTTGACGTTCAAAGACTTCAGCATCAGCCCATACTTCTTCTATAGGACCGGCACTGATCACCGCTTGCGCTGGAGACAAATAGCCGCCTTCACGCACATTTAAGCTGGCGATGATCCCATCGTTGACCGCTTTGACTTCAACCGAATTGACTGATTTACCGCTGCGAACAATTTTCTGTATTTGGGCTCTATCGACCCCAAGAGTGACTAAGCGTTCGGTTGCGCCGTTGATCAAACCTTGGCGTTGGGTGCGATAAGCATTCAGCAGTTCTTCTTGGGCTTTCACCAAGTCAGGAGAATAGAGAGTAAACAGCACATCCCCTTTAGTGACTTTTTCACCCACGGCATTGATGTTGAGCTTTTGTACCCAACCACTGACTCGCACGTTGGTTTGCCACAACTTACTTTCATCAAAGGCGATATAACCGACGGTTTGAATGTTTGGGGATAATGGGCTGAGCGTAACTTGAGCGACTTTTACCCCCAGATTATTTTCAACGGCAGGTGAAACCATCACTGTGCCTGCGGGATCATCGTTGGCAGTGCCTTCTTGATAGACCGGCACTAAATCCATTCCCATTGGCGACTTACCCGGTTTGTCTCGGCGATAATTGGCATCCATCGGGGCAACCCAGTAAAGAGGTTCATTTTGATCGGCTGAAGCTTTGGTTGATGATTGATTCGTCGAGCTAGCTTGCATTGCCATCGACATGTGAGTATTGACGAAGTAATAACTGGCTGCGCCACCAATGGCTAAGCTAACTAATGAGGTTAAGGCTAACGCTGGAAAAGTTTTCATGTGATGTCCTATTCTTGTTCGGCTGGCAACGTAGGGGCATCGATTTGATAATCGAACCCGTTGAAGAGATACGCTAAGTTACTATTGGTGATGTTGAGATCGGCTTGAAGCCTTTTCAATTCGAGCTTTAAGCTGAGTTCATCACGTATTGAGGCCACTACATCATTAAATTGTGCAGTGTTGCTTTGGTAGCCTCGCTCCACCGCTTGTGTACGCGATTTTGCTTGAGGTAATAAGCGATCTTGATAGCGTTCTAAACGTTGGGTTAGGTTGATGCGGTCCACCATCAGCGCGTTGGCTTTGGCGTTCAATTGCTGCAATAAAACATCACGTTGCGACCTTGCCGCGCCCACTTGATATTGAGCAGCAGCGTATTGTCGATCTTGGCGTTTATCGGTAAATAATGGCAAATCCATGGTGAGGTAAGCGCTGACTAAATCAGAGGCCGGTTGACCATTCATGCCATTCGCTTGTCGATAGCCATACATGACTTCGACCCCAAACTTAGGCTTATAAGATTCATTGGCGATTTTGACTTGGACTTGGTTGGCAGCAATGCTGGTTTCCGCCATTTGCACGCTAGGGTGCGCCATCAATAAGTCATAAAATTGAGTGTTTTGATTGGCTTTGCTAGCGAGCATTTGATCGAGACTTTCCCAATTAAGGGTCGCCAGTGTGTTGCTGCTATTTTGTTTTGTTAACCAATTCGCACCTAACCATTCTGACAATTGGGCGAAAATTCGCTGCTGAGTTTGTTGATTTTGTTGCAGTTGGTCATTGAGTTTTTCAAGTTGGACTCTTGCTTGAAGAGCATCTTGAGATTCACTTCGACCCATTGAGTAGTTGGTGTCGATAAAGGTGACCAACTCTTTGACCAACTTTTGATTATCACGAATGATGGTGGCCGCTTGTTGCTGATAGATAAGCTCTGACCATAACTGAGTCACGGTATTGGCAATGGTCAGCTCACGAATTTTTATTTGCCATTCATTGCCATCGGCTTGTTTGTTGGCCATTTCGGCTTGTAAATCTAAGCTAGAACCACGTCCAAATTCTTGCATTAATCCAATCGAAATATTGGTCATTGGATCGCTGTCAAAAGTCCAGCTGTCAATTGGCATTCCACCCACCCCAAATTTAATCTTAGGATCGGCTTGTGTGGCACTGGCGATGCCGTTTTCTCGAATGGCTTGTGATTGGGCCAAGATTTGTTGTCTACCAGCGTCGAGTTCTAAAGCTTGCTCGATCACACCGGTTAGCTGACTTTGCGCCCAAACAGGAGTACAAAATCCAGCCACTAACGCATAAAGCGTCCATGGTTTGAAGGTCATAATTTAACGTTCCTACAATACCAATCTCGGTTTATCACGCTCACTCAGGGAGTGAAAGTGTCTAGACTTTGATTGATAGAATTACAGTAAAACATCAGCGCATGGAAACCATGGCCGCGATTAAGATAATGCCGCGAGAAAACCCGCGTAATGGGACGTTAAGCTATAGGGGGGCGGTAAAGTGAACTCGAAAGACGAGAGGTAAATACAGGAGAATAGTGTTCGATCAGCAATAAACTGTGCTGCTCAATAAGATGGGCTGTTGGGGTTGGTAAATAAACGTAGCTGGCAACACAAGTTGAATCGCAGCAATTAGTACTCATGGTTTTTTGGTGGTGGTGCGAGGTGTTATCGGCTTGCACATCGGAAGGGTCGCACATGCTGTGCATACTGACTTGTTGCGATGACATTGAGTGCGATGCGTGTTGCATGTTACTGGTTGAGCATTGCGGGCTCATTAACGTTGAGTTCATTAACATAGTGACAGGCATCGTTGCTGCGCTATAGCTTGAAAGCAATAGCGATATTAAAGCAGCAATTGTGATGCACCATGTTCGGATCATTTGAATACTCAACTGGTAATAAATTAGCGTTCAATTACGAATTAAAAAATCACACTAATTTACATTAGTAACGAATTTTTCTTACTCGTAAAGTGATGCTTAGTCTTTCAGGTGTTGATAAGTATTGCAATCATTTTACTTAGAAAATGATAATACCTTAAATCATCCTCTGAGGTTAATAAGGCATGAGTCTTGCTTACAATTTTCCATTGTCATTCAATAAATGGAAGTAAAAAATGACTGAAACAGAAACAATGGAAGTAGTTTCACAATCTAGCGAGACTCTATCATCCAAGATGATCCCCGTTAGAACTGAGAAGGAAAGCCAAGGTTGGAAAGCTGAATTAGTATTAGGTTTCTCTGATCGAGGGGATAAAACCGTAGTCAGTCACAAGACTCAACTCGGGCCTTTAGCCATTCAACGCCCCTTATATCCTGAAGGGGATGTTTGCCATACCTATCTGTTGCACCCACCGGGCGGCGTGGTCGGTGGTGATGAACTGCTGATCCAAGCCACCACTCTAACGGGTGCTCATGCTTTGGTCACGACACCGGGAGCAACGAAGTTTTATCGTTCGGAAGGTAAAATTGCTCGCCAAAAACAAGTGCTGAATGTCAAAGCGGGAAGTTGCTTGGAATGGCTACCTCAAGAGAACATTTTTTTCCCCACAGGACAAGTACGCGTCGATACCGATATTCACCTTGAAACGGGTGCACTATTTATGGGCTGGGAGTTGCACTGTTTTGGTCGCCCCGCACTAAATGAGTGCTTTAGTGCGGGAAAAGTGTGGGGTAAGACGCAAATATTTGTCGATGAAAAGAGAATTCTCACAGAAAATGTGCAATTAGAGGGCGGTAACAAATCTATACTAAACAGTGGATTACAAGGATTCCCTATGATGGGGAGCTTTTTCATTACCGCAACCAATGATAATGATATCAATATGGTACAGGATTTGCTTCAAGACCTAGCAGGCAATCAAGAGTTAGTGCTAGGAAGCATTTTAACGAACAATGAACTGGTGATTGCGGCGACGCAAATAGACCAATTGATTGTGGTTAGAGCGTTAGGTCATTGGACAGAACCCATGCTAGAAGCCTTCACCCTTATTTGGCAACAAATTCGCTTACAGTGGTTTGATTACGTGCCAGAGCCACCAAGAATTTGGGCAACTTAGCGAGCCGTTTGTGAAGCTTTAATTCTTAGTAAAAGAACGTACATGACAACGAAACCTAGGGATAAGAAATCCCAATCCCTTACGGAGTGAAACATGGAATTAACCCCAAGAGAGAAAGACAAACTCCTCATATTTTGTGCTGGCATGTTAGCTCAGCAACGCAAAGACAAAGGCTTAAAGCTGAACTATCCCGAGTCGGTCGCATTGATCAGCAGTGCGATTTTGGAAGGGGCGCGTGAAGGTAAAACAGTGGCAGAATTGATGAATTTTGGCCGCACGATTTTAACCGCTGACCAAGTAATGGAAGGGGTGCCGTCGATGATCCCGGATGTGCAGGTTGAAGCGACGTTCCCCGATGGAACAAAACTGGTCACCGTTCACGATCCCATCGTATAAGGATTTGCTATGAAAACCAACAATGCAAACCCGAACGCGTTTATTCCCGGTCAGTTGATTGCTGGCAAAGGGGATATTGAATTAAATGTCGGGCGGGAAACCATTCAAATTAAAGTTGAGAACTTAGGGGACAGGCCAGTGCAAGTTGGCTCGCATTACCATTTTAATGAAGTGAATGATGCGCTTAAGTTTGATCGTGAGGCCGCTTTAGGTTTTAGGCTCAATATTCCTGCCGGTACAGCGACGCGTTTTGAGCCGGGTCAATCAAGAACGGTTGAATTGGTGGCGTATGCGGGTGATCGCAAGGTGTATGGCTTTAAAGGTCGAGTAATGGGTTCTCTTGATTAGATTAAACCTCCCCACGTCATTCCGGAGACGAGGAACGAGTTATCCGGAATCTAAAACTCTAAAACATAGCTGCGATCAAAAATCAAAAGTGAGATAAAAGGATTAAACATGGCAAAAATTTCAAAACGTGCCTATGCCGAGATGTTTGGGCCGACCACTGGCGACAGATTACGCCTTGCCGATACTGAACTGTGGCTCGAAGTCGAAAAAGATTACACCGTGTATGGCGATGAAGTGAAATTTGGTGGCGGTAAAGTGATCCGTGATGGTCAAGGGCAAAGCCAGCGCGTGTCTGAATTTACTCCTGATCTGGTTTTCACCAATGCAGTGATCTTAGATCATTGGGGTGTCGTGAAAGCCGACATTGCGGTAAAAGATGGCCGTATTTGTGGCATTGGTAAAGCGGGCAATCCAGATGTGCAGCCGGGCGTGGATATCATTATTGGTCCGGGTACAGAAATTATTGCCGCAGAAGGATCAATTGTGACCGCTGGTGGCATTGATTCGCACATTCACTATATTTGCCCACAACAAATTGAAGAAGCATTAGCCTCTGGTATCACCACGATGATTGGTGGGGGAACCGGCCCTGCAACAGGCACGAATGCCACCACTTGCACACCGGGGCCATGGAATATTCACCGTATGCTTGAAGCCTTGGATGAATTCCCGATGAACTTTGGGTTACTTGGTAAAGGCAATGCGAGTTTGCCAGAACCTTTATTAGAACAAGTAGAAGCCGGCGTGATTGGCTTAAAGCTGCATGAAGATTGGGGGACAACGCCAGCCTCGATTGATAATTGTTTAACCGTGGCCGATCTAACGGATGTTCAAGTGGCGATCCACACCGATACCTTAAATGAATCGGGCTTTGTGGAATCTACCTTAGCGGCGATTGGTGATCGCGTTATCCATACTTATCACACAGAAGGGGCGGGTGGCGGTCATGCGCCTGATATTATTAAAGCCTGTGGTGAATCCAATATTTTACCATCCTCAACCAATCCAACTCGTCCTTACACGGTTAATACCGTTGATGAACACTTAGACATGCTGATGGTATGCCACCATTTATCGCCTTCAATTGCTGAAGATGTCGCTTTTGCCGAATCACGTATTCGCCGTGAAACCATTGCTGCAGAAGATATTTTGCATGACCTTGGCGCATTTTCGATGATTTCATCGGATTCACAAGCGATGGGGCGTGTGGGTGAAGTGGTGCTAAGAACATGGCAAACCGCGCATAAAATGAAAGTGCAGCGAGGAGCGTTAAAAGAAGATCAACAAGCGTTTGAGTCTGAAAATTCGAGCCATGATGCGCCTAATGATAACTTCCGTCTGCGTCGATATGTTGCGAAATATACGATAAATCCAGCGATCACGCATGGTATCAGCCATGAAGTTGGTTCGGTTGAAGTAGGCAAGTTGGCTGATTTAGTGTTGTGGAAACCGGCTTTCTTTGGCGTGAAACCAAGCGCGATCATTAAAGGTGGCATGATAGCCATGGCACCGATGGGCGATCCAAATGCTTCTATCCCAACGCCACAACCTGTGCATTATCGTTCAATGTTTGGCAGTTATGGGCAAGCTTCAAAACACACCTCGATGTTGTTTGTTTCGCAACTTGCCAAAGAAAAAGACATCGCAGGTCAACTAGGTTTAGGCAGTTTAATTGGCGTGGCGAAAAACTGTCGCAACATTTCAAAAGCGGATATGAAGCTTAACGATTGGCAGCCAAAAATTGAAGTGGACTCTCAAACCTATGAAGTGAAAGCCGATGGTGAGCTTTTGACTTGTGAGCCAGCAGAAGTGCTGCCGATGGCGCAAAGGTATTTTCTTTTCTGATACACGATCCTCGAAAACGAAAAACGAATTTATATGGACTCAATTATGATCGAATTAACTCAAATAGTCTCAAAAGCTTCGCTAACCAGTGAATCTCTCACCATCGATGGCACGTTAAGTTTGCCGATTGATAGCCGCATTAAAAGTCGTTTAAAAGTCACACTAGATGATGGTCGTGATGCAGGCTTGTTTTTACCGCGTGGGAATATTTTACGCGATGGTCAAGTGGTGAAAAGTGAGTGCGGCTTATTGATTGAAATTAAAGCCGCGGCGGAAACCGTTTCAAGCGTGTATTGCGAGGATGCATTGCTGCTTAACCGTGTGACCTATCACCTTGGAAACCGCCATGTACCTTTGCAAATTGCTCAAGGTTGGGTGCGCTATCAACATGACCATGTATTAGATGACATGGTGGTTGGCCTTGGCGCCAAAGTCACGGTTGAGAAGGCGTCATTTGAACCCGAAGATGGCGCTTATGGTGGTCGTTCTGGCGGGCATCATCACCACCATGATCATGACCACGCGCATTAATATCTTGAATACTGAATTTATAATAAGGAAATTAAAAATGAAATTATCTCGCTTAATAACACTTGCCACTGTTTTCGCCGCGCCTGCTGCTTTTGCGCATGTCGGTCATTCTCATGATCACGGTTCAAGCAATGCCTTTTTTGAAGGGCTGATTCATCCATTAACCGGATTAGATCACTTAGTGATGTTACTGGGTTTAGGTATGTTGATTAGCTACTTTACCTTGAGCAATAAAACCGCGCCAAGTAAGAAAACACTCTTTATTGCCGCCTTGGTGAGCTTAACACTTGGGCTCGGCGCTGGAAGTGTATTTGGTGCAATCAGTGGTGTGGAGTTAATGATTGTTGCTTCCATTTTTGTGGTGGCATTAGGGATCTGGAATACCTTTTCTGTGCGTGAATCACTGACACAAGCTCTTGTTATTGCTTCTATCGGCTTAGTGTTCTTCCATGGCTTTGCTCATGGCGTGGAAGCGACTGGCAACGTTTTTGGTTTTGGTGCGGGCATGCTAGTCGCAGCATTTGGCATTATGTTTACTGGTGAACGTGTTGCTCACTTTTTCGCAAGTAAATGGTTAGGTGCAGGCGTTGCGGCATCTGGCGTTGCGTTAATGTTAGCGTCTTAATTGCTATGACATCGGCTTTAAAGGATAACTCACCTGTCAATACGGAACATCGCGTAGGCAATACGGACGTCGCCAGCTTTCGCCTGTTTCAGTTGATCAGCCCATCGCTTCCTATTGGCGGCTTTACCTATTCGCAAGGGTTGGAATGGGCGGTTGAAGCCGGGTGGGTAGACAGTCAGCCTAAAATGATGGATTGGCTTGAAATGATGCTGGCCAATAGCTTAGTCACATTAGAATTGCCGATCCTTGCCAAGCTGTATCATGCGGTTCATCAAGATGATTTCACGCAAATTGAATATTGGTGTGATTACCTGTATTCCTGCCGTGAAACCAGTGAATTGCGTGCTGAAGAACTGCAACGAGGCAAGGCACTATTCACCTTACTCAAACAGTTAGACATCCCTATTGATGCGCGTTGGCAGCCACAAGATAACAGCCACGCGGCAACACAAAATCAGTTACTGGGTTTTTGCGCCGCTGCCAAAGCATGGAGCATTCCTTTGTTGAATTTACAACAAGGTTATGTGTGGAGCTGGGCGGAAAACATGGTCATGGCTGGGGTGAAATTAGTGCCTCTAGGGCAAACGGCAGGGCAAAAATCGCTTATCGAATTATCCGATTGGTTGCCTAAAGCGATTGAAAAAGCGAATCAAATTAGTGATGACGATATCGGCAGCTTTACCCCTGCGGTCGCAATTGCCAGTAGTCGTCATGAAACTCAATATACACGGCTATTTCGCTCTTAATCTTATTGTCATCACATTTGGATACGCATATTGGTTAACCGCGCTCATGCAGAAATTCCAATGATTTTGACAATAAGAATAGCTCAAATAGACGATTAAATAAGGAATACAACATGTCTCAAACAGAATCTTATAAACAACCTCTGCGCATTGGTATTGGTGGCCCGGTTGGCTCTGGCAAAACAGCGTTACTTGAAGTGCTGTGTAAAGCGATTCGTGATCGTTTAAACATTGCGGTAGTGACCAATGATATTTACACACAAGAAGATGCCAAGATCTTAACTCGCGCCGAAGCATTAGATGCGGATCGTATTATTGGCGTAGAAACCGGAGGCTGCCCGCATACGGCAATTCGTGAAGATGCCTCGATGAATTTAGCGGCAGTAGAAGAGTTGGCTAAGCGTCATAAAAACCTGGATGTGGTGTTTGTCGAAAGTGGCGGTGATAACTTAAGCGCGACCTTTAGCCCAGAGCTTGCCGATCTCACTATTTATGTGATTGATGTAGCGGAAGGTGAGAAAATTCCACGTAAAGGCGGTCCGGGTATTACACGTTCCGATCTATTAGTGATCAATAAAATCGACCTTGCTCCTTATGTGGGTGCGTCACTCGAAGTCATGGAATCGGATACCAAGCGTATGCGTCCAAACAAGCCATATATTTTCACTAACTTAAAAGAAAGTATCGGT
Organism: Vibrio rumoiensis 1S-45; assembly: GCF_000286955.2. Classification (GTDB taxonomy): domain Bacteria; phylum Pseudomonadota; class Gammaproteobacteria; order Enterobacterales; family Vibrionaceae; genus Vibrio; species Vibrio rumoiensis_A. The sequence continues at coordinate 22,109 of NZ_AJYK02000078.1, read as the reverse complement.
CTAGATTTCATTATTGATTTTATTATTACCCAAGGCATGCTGACGCCAAAAGAAGGCTAATTGGTTAGTATCCGATATGGGTAATAGTCAGTATTTTTTATCTTTGTAATTTGCCCCATGCTTTTAATGAATTTATCCATTAAAAGCATGGGGCGTTATTATTATCTTTTGAGTTAATACCGTTCGAACAATAAGTTAGAAAATTGTATCTACCATTCAATTCTGATTGTTTCTTAACATGGTATCTCGCTAAACTTGTTTATTGGTCCTCAATGTTGTCGCTTTTTTTGTAAAATTAAGTTACATTTTCGCCCGCATTTTTGAACTTATACGTTATTAATGGTCTTAATAGAGCATTTAATTTGTGAGTGTACATATGGCCGAGAGGCTGATTTCTTAAACTTTCCTGCTCTTTGGGAACTCAAATATTTAGTATTATGTCTAAACACTATTTTTCACAACTTCGCCAACACCGTCTCTTTCCCTTGATGCTTAAGATTGGCGCAGCTCTCATTGTGCTTTTTATCATTTCAATATTAGTGGCAGAATCAGAAAGCAGTAGGAAATCCGTTCCGCTGAATATCGAAAAAATCATGACCAATGAAGCGAAAGCCATCGCGGAAACGAAACCTACCCATGTCGATGACAATGTACCGAATTACTCTTATCAAATTCAAGATGGTGATAATTTAAGTAGCATATTTGTGCGTTTAGGTGTGCCGTATAGTGACATGCTAAGTGTGATGGAAACCGACCAAAACCACTTAACCTTGGATACATTAAAGCCGGGTAATACATTAAAAATTTGGTTGGATGAGAAACTGGAACATCTAACTAAGCTTGAAGTTGAATTTACGTTAGCGGACAAAGTTGAATTTACTCGTAACGATGACGATGGAAGTTACACGTTTAATGAAGTTAATTTACCGGGTGTCTGGAAATCTTATCCGTTAGTGGGTGAAATTCACGGTAGTTTTTCGACCTCTGTTTACAAGTATGGCGTATCAGGCAGTGAAACTGCTCAAATTACTCAATTATTAAAAGATAAATTAAATTTCGTTCGTGATCTTCGTGCGGGTGATAAATTTGAAATTTTACAAAAACGCCAATTTATTAATGGGGTTGCCAGTGGGAACCGTGAAATAGATGCTATCCGAATTTATAACCGAGGTTCAGTAATAAGTGCTTATTTGCATAGCGATGGTCAGTACTATGACCGTAATGGTGATAGCTTGCAAAATGCATTTTTACGTTGGCCATTAGCGAAACATTACCGTATTAGCTCACCGTTTGACCCAAATCGTTTACACCCAGTGACTCATCGATTGGCTCCACATAATGGTGCGGATATTGCCTGTCCATCAGGAACCGATGTGATTGCTACTGGCGATGGTATTGTGACACTGACCACGGATCATCCTTATGCAGGTAAATATATTGTGATCCAACATGGTTCTACTTACCGTACACGCTATTTACATTTAAGTAAGATCCTTGTTCGACAAGGCCAAGCGGTTCATCGTGGGCAAGTGATTGCAAAGTCAGGTGCTACAGGGCGTGTGACTGGGCCACATCTGCATTACGAGTTCATTATACGTAACAAACCAGTTAACTTCTTAACTGCAAAGATTCCAATGGCAACCTCTATCTCGAAAAAAGAGAAGCCAGCGTTTGAAAAGCACGTAAAAGCAGTTAACCAAGAGTTTAAAATGGCAAAACAAGTTGCTCTTGAGCAAGCGAAACTTGAAGCATTAGTGAATAACTAAATAAGCCGCATATTAAGCCATTAAATCCGTAATGAGAATTAATAGTAGTAACGAAGAGCAAGTGATATTCTCACTTGCTCTTTTTTTTAATTTTCATCAAGGATGAAGCATGTCGACTTCTTTAGTTTCCTCATCAACAAAATCAACAAGCGGCCCAAGTTGGCAGACACCGCAAAACTTTTTGATGCTAATTTCAATCGTGGTTCCGGTTGCATTCGCAAGCTGGATGGCACTTCTCAATAATTTTGTGATAGAAAAAGCGGCCTTTACCGGCGCAGATATTGGTTTATTACAAAGCGTGCGCGAAATTCCTGGTTTCTTAGCCTTTACCGTAGTGTTTGTTTTATTGTTCATCCGTGAGCAAAAATTCATGATAGTTGCATTGGCCATGTTGTCGGTTGGGGTTGCGATTACTGGATTCTTTCCATCGGTATTGGGTTTGTTGATGACCACATTATTGATGTCGACGGGGTTTCATTACTTTGAAACCTTAAAGCAATCGCTATCACTTCAATGGTTAAATAAAGACGAAGCGCCAGAGTTTTTAGGCAAGTTAATTTCGGTGGGAGCGCTTGCCTCACTTTTAACCTACGGCAGTTTATGGGTGATGTTGGAAGTCATTCAATTAGATTATTGGCATGTTTATTTAATTACGGGTGGTTTAGCGTTATGTATCACACTCTTTATGTGGCTGGCCTTTCCTCAATTTGAATCTACGACAATACAAAATAAAAAATTAGTGCTACGAAAGCGGTATTGGCTCTATTACGCACTAACCTTTATGAGTGGAGCTCGTCGCCAAATATTCACTGTGTTTGCAGGTTTTTTGATGGTGGAAAAATTCAATTATTCTGCTGCAGACATTACGTTATTATTTTTAATCAATTACGCTTTCAATTTCTTATTTGCCAAAAAAATTGGCCAGTTTATCGGTGTGGTTGGTGAGCGTAAGGCGCTCATATTTGAATACTGTGGTTTGATTTGTGTTTTTGTTGGTTACGCCTTAGTGCAAAACGAACATATTGCAGCTGGCTTGTATGTTATCGATCACTTGTTCTTTGCATTAGCCTTAGCGGTAAAAACGTATTTGCAGAAAATTGCTGACCCGAAAGACATGGCATCCACCGCTGGGGTCAGTTTTACCATTAATCATATTGCCGCAGTGGTGATCCCGGTTACTTTCGGTTTGTTATGGTTGCATTCTCCTGCGGCTGTTTTTTATATTGGTGCAGCAATGGCGGTAGTATCACTGGTTCTATCTTGTAATATTCCAAGAATGCCAAAGCCGGGCAATGAAGTGTGTAAGTTTAAATGGGGCAATGAAGCGGTAGAAAAGCCGTAATCACGCATCATTTATATTTTTCAAAGGAGGCAATGTGGTCCAATCGGATGCGTTGCCTTTCTTTTTGTTCATCATTTGCTAGGGCTTCAATTTCTAGCCATTCTCCTGTGTTTTTTTGATGGTAAACATTCACGGCTCTTGCCTGAATAGAATTGCCAGACTTTAAATGAATAACAATTTGATCGTGATGCATGCAAGCGAGCTCATATTCATCATAAACACTGCAAGCAATGGGTTGATAATCAGACATGGTAACTCCTATTCGGCGGCATTTAAGGTGGCTTTTTTTAAAAAGCAATATAGTGAATGTAGGCTATTTTCTACGAAAGAATAGATCGATTTATCTTTGTTTACCTATACTTGAAGTTATTCAGTGTTTTATCTAACCATGAGTCAAACAGTGAGGCAACCTAGAATGGTTTCTTTCCCATGACGATATCGTTTGTGATTTTTAGAAGGTACAGATGCTTAATTGGAATGAATTTTTCGAGAGCATCATCTAACCTTTTATACTTAAGTAGGTTAACCAAAAAGGTTAGATGATAGCTTTGACTTTTGTATCCTGAGGTTACTTGTGCAGACTTTAGCTATTTAAATTGCGTTGGCTCAAACGTCGCAGTTTTTGGTCTAATAACTACACTGCCTGCTAATTTGTCGTGAAAACCTTGTTTACGACGATCAAAACCTACCCAGATAAAACCAAGCATAAAGACAAAGATAGAAACAAAATAACCTAAATAACGAATAATGGATTGTACGGTCGTTAAAGGTTGACCTGTTTTTGCATCGACTACTTTTGCTTTAAATAACATTTTCCCTGGAGTTGCAGAGCGAAAACGCCAAAATAAAATCGTGATGATCATCAGAGGCAGATAGCCCCATAAAGAATCGATACTTAAAGAGCCAGCCCAAGAGCTTGAAAAAGTATCCATGCTTTGGGTTGAAAAGTTTTGGCTCTGCTGATTTATACCGGGTAGTGGGATAAAGAATAAAACGACAGAGAATAAAACTGTATCGATCATGGAAGCGCCCACTCTCGCCCAGAAACCAACATACTCATATTCTGTGGGTGTTTCGCTAATATTAAATTCATTCATAATATTATGATCCTGTAATAGAGGAGAAGTAAGTGATGCCTAAGTCACTTATGTTTAAGCCACTTATGCTTAAGCTACTTAGGCATCGTTAAATGTTGGATATACTTGAATTATATTGCGCTAATAAAAGCTGATATAACGCCAATTAAGCCACCGAATACACCACCCCAAACCACAAGCCAACCAAGATGTTGCTTGATCATCGTTTGAATGATTTCTTTCACCATTTTAGGTGTTAATTCATTTAAGCGTTGATCAATGATGTTCTCAATATTCGATTGTATATCGTTCATCATAGAAGGTTGCTCTAATTGGGTTTTCAATGCTTCTTTGACTTGTTCGCTTTGGCTTATTTCTAAAATCGATTCTTGCATTTTTTCAATGAAAGGTTGTTTGAGTGGTTGAAGAGCCTCTGCGCCACCAAACATTGCCAGCATGCCGCCGAATGACGAATTTAAAATGACTTCGGTTAATGAATCAAAGGTCGGAGCAAGATCGATTTTTTCAATAACTGGCTTTAAATCGAAACCTTGGCCACTTGTGATTTCTTTATTCAAAAATTTATCAATATTTTTATCGGTAAAAAACTGCTGCATCATTAATTGTTTGATTGCGGATTTGAAATCTTCAAAGCGAGCAGGGATCACGCCTGAACCGTATAATCCCGGCACTTTTTCAAACAACATGTGTATCGCAAGCCAATTGGTGACAGCACCAGAAAAAGCAAATACACCAGCATAAAGAATAATGGTTTGTTGAGTAAAGTAGCCAATGGCAAGCAACGCCAAAGAGACAAGATTAGTAATAAGACTTTTATTCATGGTTATTCAACATCACAATAATTTAAGACACAAAAAAGGATGATAAAGGTCAGGTTCATTAACCTTGGCTTATACCATCCTCGTTATACTTGCCTTGCTTAAAGCCGCAGTGTTGCAAACTACATTCACTACCACTTCAATGGTTAAGGCAAAACAAATTTTACTTAAAATTCTTTTGGCGCAAAACCTGTCATAACGTCAAGTTTTAACTCTTTACCGACTTTGGTCAGTGGGTGAACAATAATCAGACCTTTTACAGATTTTTTGAGTTTACCTTGGTCAGATTGTTCTTCTTTAGTTAAAGCGCGGCTAAATGGCATTTCTAACAAAGCTTTACGCTCTTTGTTTAAATCGTAACTTTTCTTGTGATTCAGCTGAGCGATTTTTTTTGAAATTTGATTAATTTCTGTTTCGAACTGATAAATCGTCGACTTATCAGCGCGTTGCTTTGCCGCTTCTAATTTATGGCGACACTTATCGAGTCGGTTATTCAGTTGTTGTAATTCGTTGCTTTGGCTCATTGGTACACCATTAATTTAAACGTGAGAACAGAATAGGGCGGCAGTATAGCACGCTAAAATCAATTATATACCCAAGTGAGGTAAGATAAATTATTCAGTATATTCTTATTAGAAAAGAGCAAAAAATTAAGACTGACACCTTTCATTTAGCATGTGGTTGCGTTACAGAATGAATTGGAATTTTCTAAGCATGGATGATTTAACTATTAAGTTAAAACACCAAATGCGCTACCGCAACAATCACTGGGAGGGTGATCAGGGTTCTCAGAATAAAGATCACAAACAATTCCCAAAGCGTTACCGGTATTTTACTACCAAGCAATAGCGCACCGACTTCTGACATATAAATTAGCTGAGTGACCGACATGGCGGCAATGATGAAACGAGTCATGTCACTGTGTATTGGCGCTGCTAAAATTGCAGGGATAAACATATCTGCAAACCCGACTACAATGGTTTGAGAAGCTTGTACCGCTTCAGGGACACCAAGAAGCTTCAAATAAGGAATGAACGGTTGACCTAAAATGGAAAAGACGGAAGTATGCTCTGCAATGACTAATGCTGCCGTACCCATTGCCATCACAACCGGTAATACGCCAAATACCATATCAATGGCATTACGAACCCCTTCACCTAAAACATTTTTCATTGACGGCACGTTGTGCGCTTTTTTGAGGGCTAAGGTCATGCCCCAAGAAAAGTTGCTGTGACCTTCTGGTAAATCGTCGGCTTTTTGATCAGGAACACTGCCATCAATGAAGGTATCTTTTTTCCAACAAAGTGGTGGAAGGCGAGGTAATACGACAGCGGCAACCAAACCCGCTAAACAGACTGCACCATAAAAAGGAATGAATAGGTGTTCTAGGTTTACTTGGGCGATCACAACTAAGCTGAACGTAATAGACACTGCCGAGAAGGTGGTACCGACGATCGCAGCTTCACGTTGAGTGTAAAATTTCTCTTCATATTGCTTACTGGTGAGTAATATGCCGACCGAACCATCCCCTAACCACGATGCCATACAATCAATAGCAGAACGCCCTGGAAGGTTAAAAATCGGTCGCATTACTTTACTGAGTAAAGTGCCAAATAATTCTAACAATCCAAAATTAAGCAATAGGGGTAACAGCATGCCAGCAAAAATGAACACACTGAATAAAGTTGGTAATAGGCCATTTAAAACCATACCACCTGTGTTTTCTTCCCAAATGAACTGAGGACCGATTTTAGCATAAGTCATCACTGCGATAATACCGCCAGCAATACGGACGAATAGCCACAGTGGGCTTGGGTTCATTAGGGTATTTAGAAATGGGTTGTGAGCAATAAAGGCGGGTTTAAACAGCTTGCAAGCAATCGTAGCTACCGACATAAAGGCGATGATGGCAGTGACAATGGTAACGATACTATTGTCTAACAATGCTTGTAATGATTTGGCCAATACAGCAACCGGAATTGTGTAAGATCCTTCATAACTCATTGGAGCCATAAAAAGGAATAAACCAATCAACGATGGAATGATAAACATGAGGTAGGTTTTGAGGGGATATTGCTTATAATCCTGCTCTGTACCTTTTTGGGGGGTCTGTATCTTGCTCATTATGCTCTCAAATGACAATGCTTAAAAATTGCGCAATCCATCGCATAACTATTCACTATCAATCCATGATTTATTCAATGGCGGCAAGAATACCGATTTTCTGACGGAAGTGAAATATAAAAATAGAAATTCTTGATCAATATCAGAACTTAATATCTATAAATACACAGCAGTTGATGTGATAAATATCACAATAGTTGTTGCTGCTTGCGTATAAAACATTCAGAATAGCGCATCAATTGCGATTATTAATATCCATTCAAGTGTATTCCCTCCTGAAAACTGGCGGTTTCTAGTAATAAGATATTGATATTCATGCCTTTATGAGCCTTATTGGCTTTATCTATTTTATTATCGAGATCACTATATGAGTTTTTCCTCTTTGGGACTGTCTGCGCCTCTACTTAAAGCTGTAGAAGAGCAGGGCTATGACACACCTTCACCGATTCAAGCAAAAGCAATTCCTGCTGTAATCGAAGGCAAAGATGTTATGGCCGCCGCCCAAACCGGAACCGGTAAAACAGCCGGCTTTACCTTACCAATTTTAGAGCGTTTATTAGGTGGCGATCGTGTTCGCCCGAATCAAGTTCGTACTTTGATCTTAACGCCCACTCGTGAACTTGCTGCGCAAGTGCATAAAAATGTTGAACAATACAGCCGCCATACTCGTTTAACATCTGCGGTTGTGTTTGGTGGTGTTAAAATTAACCCTCAAATGATGAAGCTGCGCCAAGGTGTGGATGTACTGGTTGCAACTCCGGGGCGTTTATTGGACTTATATAACCAAAACGCAGTACGCTTTTCTCAATTAGAAGTGTTGGTTTTAGATGAAGCGGATCGCATGCTAGACATGGGGTTTATTCGTGATATTCGTAAAATCCTGAGCTTCTTGCCAGCCAAACGTCAGAACCTTTTGTTTTCAGCTACTTTTTCGGATGATATTCGACAATTGGCGAAAGGGTTAGTGAATAACCCTGTGGAGATTTCAGTTAACCCTGCGAATCAAACTGCCACTACGGTTGAGCAATCTATTTACCCTGCCGATCAAAAAAAGAAAGCACCGATGTTGCTGAAGTTGATTGAAGATAATGATTGGCAACAAGTCTTGGTTTTTAGTAAGACTAAGCATGGTGCGAACCGTTTAAGCCGTTTCTTAGATGAAAAAGGCATTACTTCAGCGGCCATTCATGGCAATAAAAGCCAAGGCGCACGAACGAAAGCTTTAGATAACTTTAAAACCGGTGAAGTCCGTGTTTTAGTGGCGACTGATATTGCCGCGCGTGGTATCGATATCGCTCAACTGCCACAAGTGGTGAATTTCGATTTACCTCATGTATCAGAAGATTACGTTCACCGAATTGGCCGAACTGGCCGTGCTGGCGCGACAGGTAAAGCGATCTCGTTAGTGTGTGCAGATGAAGCACATGATTTATTTTCGATTGAACGTTTGATCAAGCAAGTATTACCTCGTATGGAATTAGAAGGCTTCCCAGTGGTGAACAAACTGCCAGAATCTAAGCTTGATATGCGTCCAATGAAACCGAAAAAGCCGAAGAAACCGAGAATGCCTTCTCAGCATAATGATGGACAACGCTCAGGTGAAAATGCGCGTGGGCATAAGCCTGTTGGTAAAAATCGCCGTCATACTGGTGCTGCGAAGCCTGCCAGTGCTCAAGCGACTGGTGAATCTTCAGGTTCAAAAGCACAGCCGAGTGGCGCTCGTAAGCCTAATTCGCCACAGCGTAACCCGAAAAATAATGGACGTAATTTTAAGCCTGCGTAATAGCGAGTTCCTCTCGATGTTTAATGTGTGATTGCCTTTGTGCGAGATCGCTTACACGCATTGTGAGATAAAGCGTTTTATGAGTTGGTAAATATAGAAAAAGCCTTTTTAACTTATTGTTATTAAGGCTTTTTTGTATTTTAAGAGAAATGAAGTTGTTGTCATTGTGAAAACTTTGAATTGGGTCACTTGATGAAAATAAGCAAAAGAGTAATCTTATCCATGTCGAAGGGAAACGACAAAAGGATTAAACCAGAGTCAAGGATTCGATTCTTATACGGATAATCTTTAAGGATAGAGTTTGGTGGCGAAGGACGCGACCAGCAGGATGCAAAGGACATTGAATGGAATCATTAAGTAGCAGGATGTTACTTATAGACGGAATTGAATGGACACCTCTAGGAAGAGGAAGGAACACCGCTCAAGGAACAAGTGATGAGCGCTAATTAGGATTGATTAGCAAGCACGGAATTGCGTAGGACACCGCTAGGAAGGCGATGCAGGAAGAAGCTTTGGAAAGCACACTATCAAGGATTTGATGCATGGAGCACCATCAGTAGCCGGAATGCTGCGAGTAAGACTATAACCCCGATACGAAAGTGTCGGGGTTTTTCTTTTTTTGTTCATCCAAATGGCTTTCGAATTAGTGTAAAATACTCGGCAGCACATTCTTCTTCAGAATGGATGAAATGAAAGGTTTATATCAATATGGAACACAGTGAATTTGAAACACTCGTAAAAACACTTTGTACTTTGGAATCGGTTCCTAGCGCATTGAAATTTTTGCAAATGAATAGTGATAGCGATGTAGCAGAAGCGGCAAAATCGCTCTCTGGTCAATTTGCGTTAGCGGAAGTTGAAAATGAAAACCGTATTTATCATGTTACAACTCAGTTAGATGATGCTGGTGTTGAGCAAGAATACGTTGAACATATTATGAATGAAGGCGATGACATTATTCGTTTCGTGGCTTGGTTTTTTGATATTATGTTCGATGTGAAGAATAAAGAAACTTATGCTGCCGCAGGTAAAACCTATACTCAGCCTAAGCGTAGCTAAAAGCATAATATAGCGTTATTTTCTTATTACTAAATAAGCCAATAGAGAAATCTGTTGGTTTTTTTATTTTTGGCAGAGCATGGATCTTAATCAACCTTCGATTATGTTGTATTTTAACCAGAAAAAAGTGCAATCTTTGGTTGGAAATCATATACATTGGTATGAGTCGCTGTTGATCTTTAATTCTTACTGTAAGCCTAACTGTGACTAGAGATTTAAAAAGGAAAAGATTGATCTATCCATTATTTTTAAGGAGCAAGGATGTTCGTTAGAGAAGCAGAATTTAAAGACTATTCCAAAATAGCCCAGCTACATACACATAATTGGCAACAGGCTTATCAAGGCATATTAGATGATCAATATCTTGAGGATAGATTATCCGTTGAGCATCAAGCTATTTGGCAAACACGCTTAACTCAGCCACCTTTAAACCAAGGCGTCATTTTATTGGAGGAAGGGGATAAATTGTGTGGATTTGTATGTTTATACGGCAATCACAGTTTTGAACACGGGACAATGATCGATAATCTGCATGTGGCTGATGGTTATCGAGGCAAAGGGTTAGGTAAAAAGTTAATGTCTGAAGCGGCAAAATGGGCGACTAAGCATTTTGCAGATGTGGGGATGTACCTTGAAGTCTTAACTAAAAATGAATCGGCTAAAGCTTTCTATGATTCAATCAATGGTATTGATGCGGGTGAGGTTACCTGGAAAGCACCTTGTGGTTCTCACATTGCTTGCCATACCATGACTTGGGCATCGCCATCTGCGCTATTAGATAAAACCGATTAAATCATAACCTCAGGTTCGGATAACTAGAGCGGTTAAATCCTACTTCTTGTGTAAACTCTCTTATCTAAAAAACTGAGGTTTATTTTAATTAATTCGCTTTCATTTGGCGCTAATTATTCGCTCTTTTTACTTTGCAAGTTAATGCATTTTTCTCGTTTTTTGTGCCAAAACATGTTGGCAAATCGCTTCAGCCAGTTGATGGGTAGCAAGATTGCGTTCAACTAACGATGATGGCATGTGACCTGTTTTTACGACACCTAACCATTCTTGGATCATGCTATCAAATCCTTTTGTTGTGAGCATTGGCATCCAATCTTTTGCTTGGAGTTTTTCTGCTTTATCAAGCTGCCATAACGTGCCTTCTGTGAAATTGCTAAACTCATAAGATTGATTGGCAAAATTAGCGGAAACACGTTCTTGAGTTGTACCAAATAAACGATTCATTGAAGCGTGTAATAAGCTGCCTTGTTGCTGCCATTGCACATCTAATCGACCCAGTTGATTTTGGGTTGTGTCCCATTGGCTAGTGATCTGAAGGTCTTGTACATCTGGCTGCGCGTAAATATTGACACTATCCAGTGGGTGAATAAAGTCGTCAAAAATAAACGTGCGAATGTCACCAGGCTGATTGAAGCGATGCTTTTCCCAGCGTAAAGATAAAAGCGGGGTGTGTGGCATTCCAGATTGGACGCCAATTAAGTGTTGGTTAAATAAAGGTATATGTCTGCGATTGAAACCCACGTATAAAGGGGTTTGCTTCCTTGATGACAATTCATATAGCGTTTCACAATCATGGGCGTTGGCAGCAAGCGGCTTATCAACGAACGTGGCGATCCCATTAGAGAGGAAGAAGCTGGCAATCTCCAGATGACTTTGGGTTGCGCTATGGATCATTACCGCATCAATATTCGCGTGTATTAGTTGTTGGTAATCGGTGTAGGTTTCTCGGATTTTGTATTTTTGAGCTAACAACCCTAAAGTTTCAGCATTTCTGGTACAAAAGACCCACTCAACGCCTTCTAATTGGGTGATGAAAGGTAAATAAGCTTTTTGGGCAATGCCACCTAGCCCGATCAGTGCAATCTTCATGGAATTCCTTTGTTCTTTATTTTCCCCATCATACGAGCTTTTTCATCTAACACCAATCTAGCTTGTAAAAGTAACTGAAAAAAAAGGTGTTTCAGTTAGAATGGAATGGAAGTTACTTAGGTATAAGGATGATTATGACGTTGAGTATTTGGCTTTCATTGCTTTTAATTTGTTTACTGGGTGCTATGTCTCCAGGGCCGAGTTTGGCAATGGTGGCGAAACACAGTTTATCTGGTGGTAGAAGGCATGGTTTAGCTACCGCTTGGGCTCACGCATTTGGGATAGGGATATATGCCTTATTTACGATTCTTGGGCTGGCTATTGTATTGCACCAATTTCCCTTTATTTTCAAAGCGATTACTTATGCAGGTGCCGCCTATTTGGCTTGGCTTGGGTTTAATGCGATTCAATCAAAAGGTGGCATTGCGGAAAGGCTTGAATCAGGTGTGAGTTGCTCGATCTTTCAAGCGGCTAAGGAAGGCTTTTTGATTTCTATATTAAGCCCTAAAATTGCCATTTTTTTTACAGCTTTGTTCAGTCAATTTGTTGCGATAAGCGCCGAAGCAAGCAGTAAAGCCATTCTTGTTTTTACGCCATTTATAGTCGATGGTTTGTGGTATACCTTAATTACTTTTATGTTATCAAGCCAAGTGTTACTAATGAAATTAAGAAGTCACGCACATTGGATAGATAGAATATCTGGTGCTGTGTTGATTCTATTGGCTGTGCGCGTTATTTGGATGGTTTAAAAAATCATTGTGGAATGATTGTTAAAATGAGACGAGCCATGAAACTAAACTTTAATGGGGAAGATGCAAGCCAAGTGGTCATTGGTGCATTCACGTTGGCTGTCCCAATTTCTTTTTCTGAAGAAGCATGGGATTTAAGTAAGACTTTGCCGCTTGAAAATATTGCGATGCTGTTTGTGGTATCGATTCTTTTTCTTGGTTTCTTTGCTTATCAAAGTGTTTTTCAAAGTAATGTTAAGCATCGAGTATTAGCGTTTGTTCTCCGCATCATTATTGCGTATACATTGACCTTATGCGTTGTAGCTTTGGTTCTGTTTACTCTTAATAAATTACCATTAGATACTGAGCCACTTTTAGCCTTGAAACGGTTAATTATTATTGCGATGCCAGCCTCTATGGGCGCGATTGTTGTCGATAGCTTTGATAAAGAGTGACATCCGCTAAATTTTCTTTTCTGTAAAATTAAAGCCTATTTTATGAATAATGAGATAGGCTTTTTTTGATCCCTTCATCCATAGACATTATCTATATTCAGCGATGTCGATCTTTGTTTCGCCGCTTAGTCTAGCCTTGTTCTTTTTCAATTAAATGAATACTCCTTGAATAATTGATTACAACACTAAAGGTTGTGTTTGTTATATTTATGAAAGTATTTTTGTATTTAACCGTTAAATATCAATTAGTTGATGGTTGTTCGTATATTCCCATAAAGAATAAGGGGTTGTTTAAATCATTTTAGACGTTATCATTTAAATGGAAATTGATTAGTGCACTAAACAATTGAGGCATTTAACGATGTCTCGTTAAAAAATAAAATGCACTGATAAAAATCAATCACCACCTTGAACTCTATGTTGGCCAGTACGACAGACAGAGTAAGGTGTACAAACAAAGAACAGGGCTAAGATGATTACGGCACCGTGGGTTGCACACCCCGAAAAAGTGACCAGCACTCAGGATGAGTGGACATTTAGAAAACCTGAAATAAGCGATGGTAATCAAGTGAATAACTTGATTGAATCGTGTCCCCCTCTGGATACCAATTCCGCTTATTGTAATTTTTTACAAGCATCACATTTCAGCGATACATGCGTGTTAGCTGAGAAAGACGGTGAGATTGCAGGCTTTGTTTCTGCTTATCTCAAGCCTTCTAGTCACCCGCATCGTCCGGTTTTGTTTATTTGGCAAGTCGCAGTGGCTGAAAATAGCCGAGGATGTGGTTTAGCGTATCGAATGATCAAATCATTGATAAAGCGTGAATGCTTGGCAGGTGTTGCTGCGATAGAAACGACCATTACCAAAGACAACCAAGGGTCTTGGAATCTATTCCGAAAAATTGAACGTGAAGATGGTGAAGAAGGACGTGTGACGGTCTTTCTTGATAAAGAAGATCACTTCGATGGTGAACACGACAGTGAATACCTCTTTCACATTCCCCTTGCGATTTAACCCACTAATCAATAATTAATATATACACAAAGTAGTTGAAGTTGCAGTGAGGCGGCAAGTAAGCGAAGCCCCGAGCATAGGTTTCTTATGTGGTTGAGGGGAGTGAACGCTGCCAACAAAACTGCAGCTTCAAGTAAGAAGGGTATATTCGAATTCTTAATTAGGTAACGACTAATTGAGTGACTCATTACATAGGATGATAGACAGGATCAGACATGAATATCTTTAAAAAGCACGAATCAAACGTTCAATGTTACGCCAACAATTTCCCAGTAGTATTTTCTTCTGCGAAAGGTTGCTGGCTTCATACCGAAGACGGAGACCGCTACTTAGATTTTCTTGCCGGTGCAGGTTCGTTGAACTATGGCCACAACAACCCTGTTCTTAAAAAAGCATTGCTAGATTATATCGACCAAGATGGTTTAACCCACGGTTTAGATATGCACTCTGAAGCAAAACGCCATTTCCTTGAAAGCTTAAATGATAAAATTTTAACCCCTCGTGATCTGGAATATAAAGTTCAGTTTACCGGCCCTACAGGAACAAATGCTGTTGAATCTGCAATGAAATTAGCTCGTAAGGTAAAAGGCCGCACTAATATTGTTGCGTTTACCAATGGCTTTCATGGTGTGTCTTACGGTGCATTAGCCGCAACAGGTAATCAACATCACCGTGGGGGTGCGGCAATGCCACTTTCTGGCGTGACTCGTATTCCTTATGAAGGTTATGCGGATATTGATGGCTTGGCATTATTTGAAACTATGCTAAACGATAACTCTGGTGGTTTAGATAAGCCTGCGGCTGCTTTGGTTGAGGTTGTTCAAGGTGAAGGTGGTTTAAACGCAGCTTCAACCGAATGGCTACAGCGTTTGGATACCATCTGTAAAGACCATGATATTTTATTGATTGTTGATGATATCCAAGCGGGTTGTGGGCGTACGGGTACGTTCTTTAGCTTTGAACCATCGGGCATTAAGCCAGATATGGTGACCTTGTCTAAATCAATTGGTGGTTATGGATTACCGATGGCGATCATGTTGATGAAACCAGAATTAGACCAGTGGGCACCGGGTGAACATAACGGTACGTTCCGTGGTAATAATCATGCGTTCGTTACCGCAGCAGAAGCGATTGACACTTATTGGCATAACGATGAGTTTGAAACGCATATTAAAGAGCGTGCAGAGCAGCTAAACAAATCACTTCAGAAAAGCTTGAAGCAATATTCAAACTTATTTAAAGGCATTAAAGGCCGTGGTTTGATGCAAGGGATTGAGTGTAAGAATGGTGATGTTGCTGACATGATCACCAGTGAATGTTTTGCCAACGGTATGATTATTGAAACCGCAGGTCCAAATGATGAAGTGGTGAAATTTTTCTGCCCACTGACGATAAGCGAGTCGGAGCTTGAGCAAGGGATCCATATCTTTGACAAAGCAGTTGAGACTATTTCAACCAAGCTGACTCGGAGGGCTTCCTAGCCCCAGTACTTCTGTAAAAGATAAGAAGTCAAATACAGGAATGGCCTTAGATGACCTTCCTGTCAGTGAAATACCGGTTTGGCAAGCATTGGCAATGCGCCATTAATGCTTCAACAGAAATCAAAATCGAAAGAATAAGGATGTAAACATGATAGTAAGAACATTAGAAGAGTGCCGCAATAGTGAACGTCGTGTTGTTGCAGATACTTGGGAAAGTGTTCGCATGTTGCTTCGTGATGACAAGATGGGCTTTTCGTTCCATATCACCAACATTTACGCGGGTACCGACACGCATATTCATTACCAAAATCACCTTGAATCAGTGTATTGCATTTCAGGTGAAGGTGAGATTGAAGTGGTTAATGGTGAAACTTATCCAATCAAGCCAGGCACACTTTATATTCTAGATAAACATGATGAACACCAACTTCGTGCTTACAAAGAGGCCGATATGGTGATGGCGTGTGTATTTAACCCACCAATCACTGGCGCAGAAACACATGATGAAAATGGTGTGTATCCGTTAATCGAAGAATAGATCTTAGATTTCGGGTTCCTTGTCTCTAGGATCTGGAACCCGCTATTCAAAACAAAGATATAAAAATTAACTTTACCTTCATAGGAGCTTATTTTGACTTCTTCAAATAGAAGCCACACTGCCGATATTCAAACTTCCAATCATACTGTTGAAAAAATCGGCGGTACTTCCATGTCAGCGTTTGATGCTGTTTTGGATAACATCTTACTTCGTCCCCAAAATCCTTATAACCGTATGTTCGTTGTGTCGGCTTATGGTGGCATTACCGATGCGTTATTAGAATGCAAGCGAACGGGTAAAGCCGGTATTTATCGCTTGGTGGAAAACCGTGATGATGCTTGGACTGACGCGATTGAAGTGTTAGAGCAGCGTATGCTGTTGATTAACGAAAATATGTTTGCCGATCCGATCAGTCGACGTCGTGCGGATAATTTTATAAAAGACAGAATTGCTCAAGCAACAAACTGTATTAATAATATTATGGAAACATGCCAATATGGTCAGTTTTCTATGCAGCATTATTTGCCGCAAATCCGAGAGTTTTTATCTTCCATCGGTGAAGCACATAGTGCCTACAATACTTGTTTGAAGCTAAAAACTCTTGGTATTAACTCAACGTTTGTGGATTTATCAGGCTGGGATCTTGATCAGAAAAATCTAGGTTCTGGTGATTTAGATAGTATTATTGAACAAGCGTTAATGAATATTGATGTCACTAAAGAGCTGCCTATTGTTACTGGATACGTTTATTGCGCTGAAGGTTTAATGAAAACCTATGATCGTGGTTATAGTGAAATGACATTCAGTCGTTTAGCGGTATTGTCTAAAGCGAAGCAAGCGGTGATTCATAAAGAATATCACTTAAGTACGGCAGATCCTCGTATTGTTGGGCCAGAAAAAGTTCGTCCAATGGGGCAAACTAACTATGATGTTGCAGACCAACTTGCTAACTTAGGTATGGAAGCGATTCATCCTAATGCGGCATCAGGCTTACGTCGTAGTGAGATTGAGCTAGTGATTAAAAATACCTTTGAACCTGAACATAAAGGTACGCTAATCTCACATGCTTTCGACCCACATAGCTATGCGGGCAATAGCGATAAAGTTGAGATTATTGCAGGTCGAAACAAAGTATTTGCGCTGCATATTTTTGATCAAGCGATGGTTGGGCAAGCGGATAATGTCAGTTATGAATTAATGGAAATCATTAATGATGAGCATGTTCAGCTAGTTGGTAAAGAGATGAATGCTAACTCGATTACCTATTATTTAAGTGGTAACTCTAAGAGTAAAAATAAAGTGTTGTCTCGCGCTGAAAAAGCTTTCCCGAATGCAAAAATTACCGGAAAGATGGTTGCTTTAATTTCTGTGATTGGTGCATCTATTGATACTAATAAAGCACTTAGCCACGGTATGATTGCGTTAATGAATCAAGATATTACACCAAAAGCTGCCCACTCATCGATGCGAAATGTAGACGTGCAGTTTGTTGTGGATGATGAAAACTATGAAGCGGCAATTTGCACGTTACATGAAGCATTCATTGATGGCGTTCAAGTGAAGAGTAAAGTAAAAGAAGAGCAAGCTGCATAAGCGAACTTTACTTTATACACTCACTTTACAGTGTAAATAGAAAACCTAACCCTTGTGTTGTTGATATAATACAAGGGCTTAGTCATTCTTGACCCACCTAAATTCCATTTGCTTAGCCGTCGCTTCAGCAAGCGCTACATTGGCTAATTGGCTTACAATAAATAAACTCATATCAATGCCGGCAGAAATGCCCCCAGAACTTATTTTATTGCCATCTTGCACCCAGCGGACATTTTCTTGAACATCAAGACTAGGAAATAGCTGGCGTAATGACGGAATGTCCTCCCAATGCGTTGTCACCTTGTGATGCGTGAAAACTTGTGCTTGGGCTAGTAAAAATGCGCCAGTACACACTGAAGCAATTAAAGGAACGGTTTTCTGTTGTTCTGAGATCCAATGAATGACATTGTGCTTGGTCATCTCATTGGTATGAACACCACCCACGATGATCAGTACATCCAATTCAGGATGATTTGTTATATCGAAGTGAGGGAGAACTTGATAGCCTGCTCTTGCGGTAACGATGTCATTTCTTTCTGCAATTAAGAACGTTTCAAACAACGTATCGTTGTGATTTATACGGTTGGCGGTCGTAAAAACTTCATACGGCCCAGAAAAGTCCAAAACTTCTGCATTATCATAGATATAAATACCAATTTTCATATCACATCCTTATTGTATCCATTAAAAGATGATTCTTTTTACTGCCAAACTTAAGATTAAAGAGATTCTTGTCTCGCCTCAATCTGTTTATGTGTCATTATTAAAGCAAGTAAGAGATTCTAAACCCAGAAACTCAACTAAAGAGAGATGATATGAAACTTTTAGTCCGAAATCTTGATCGCAGCACCACTGAAATTGAAATGCGCAAGTTATTTGAAGAGTACGGTGAGGTGGGTGAGTGTACCTTAGTCTTGGATCAAGAAACCGGTGAATCAAAAGGTTTTGGTTTTGTGTATATGCCTGATTTAGATCAAGCTAAAACGGCCATGTTTGCTTTAAATGGTAAAGAAATTGCTGGCAGTAAAATCAAAGTGAAAGTGGCGAGTTAATACTCACCACTCATCACAAAGAATCAACAGAGCTCAGGAAAACCTAGTCGTTCGTTATGCTTAAATAACGGAGATAGGCATTTCTTAAACGCTGTAGATTGTTTTCAAAGTAGCTTGGTGTAAGACGATTTCGACTGAAATATTGTCTTCCCAAGTTATGTTGAAAATCCAATTGAGCGCCAAGACCATTATTAATGTAATTGTGCGTCTCTCCGACTCTAGTTTGGGCTGATATTGTGTATTGATCTATTCCTCTAACTTGTACATAACCAGGCTTCATGTCACGCCAAAATGTTAGCGGTAATGAAACACCAATACTGACGAATTGCTCATCGTCACTGTCTAAATAAGAAGCAAACACATTAGCATCGCCTAGCCAATGACTTGTTGTGACCTGATAACCTTTATCGCCTTGCCAAAATTCACCGCCTTCCAATTTTAACTGCCAGTTAATTTCTGGTACTGAAAGGGTATAACTACCAAGGAGCGTTCCTCTATCTTCCATGGTGTTACCAAATTCATCCTTGTCATTTTTATAAGTAAACTCACTATATTGTACCCCAACTGAATGGTAGCCTTCAGGAGAGTTCCAGACAGTTTCATTTTCTGCACCAATATAACCACTAAAAATATAGCCCGCAGAAAATTGAGTCATGATATTAAAAGGTAATTTGAACGCTTGGTGAACCACGGCACGATCTATTTCACTTTCGTACGACTGGTTTTCCCAGTAACCACCTTCCTTATAATCGTCGCTATCATCGATAGGGAGTAGGTAGCGTACATCGACCGCGAAACCTTGCCATAGTGGAACATAAAGGTTTGTAGCGAGTGCGAGTGAATAATCAATGACACCATATTCTGTTGCGAAAGCATAACGAGTAGCAGGCGAAACAATTACTTGGCTACGACCAAACCCACTGTTCACTTTTTCATGTTTCCATTGGGTACTGTTGAGTGTATTCGCTAAATTTGTAGTGTTTATTTGAGTTTGCTCACAAGCGATGCCTGTTGTTAAGAAATCGCGGTAGCATTGAGTGTTAGTGCTGACGGCTAGCATTGGAATGCCATTTGTTAGGATTACCATTTCAATGTCTGGTGATTCTTGTTCACCTAATTCCAGATCAGCTACAAGAGACTTTCCTGCGTTAGCTGCAATGATCCCTAGTGCCACACCAGCACCATCAATTTGGTTACGATTGTAGCGTCGGTTTTCTAAAGCGATAACCAATTTGTTATTATCATTTTTACCGATTTGAATATTGATAAAGCCTTCTTTTTCAAGTGATTGAATTAATCCTGTCATTCCCACTGACTCGTGAGTAGAAAGCTTTGCTTGTAATAGCTGCATTTTATCTGGAGTTTGTTTAGCAAGGTCAATGGGCTTGTTGTCCAAGTAGCCAACTAAAGGTACGGTGAAGCTGAGACCCCAAATGTTTCTATCCGTGTTTTCACGCGTTGTATAGACTTGATAATCTAAACTAGCGCGGATGTTATACGGTAAAAGATCTTGAGGTGTAACGGCTTTAATACTGGAATTGAACTCAGTTGAATCATATTCACCAGTGAGTTGTAAAAATGAAAATGGTTGAATTTCAATACCACCAAATGGACCATCCATAATGCCCGAAGATAATTTTGATTGACCATAACCAGCCGAAAAACGAACTGGCCAGTTTTCAAGTTTTTTATCCGCTACAATATATGTTGTTTGGAAATTATTAGCTGCACCACCTAAGTCTTGAGTACCTATGGCTAAGTTAAAACCTGTGTAATCATAAACAAAAGGTAATTGGTACTTAATAGAGGCAGACAAATCACGAATACCACAATCTTGATCTGTGTATATATTACAATCATAGCTTTGAGTGACAATGCGACCAGCGACTTCTAAACCTTGAAATAAGCCAATAGTACCAACCCAGTCATCCAGTTCACCAATACCATTTTTATATGGCAAACCTTGACCATAGTACAAGTTGAAATCACCTGTATTTACTACTTGTGCATTTGGAGTATTGGTTAACCCCGTAAAACTTTGATGAGAAGATAGTGCATCGACCTGGTTATCTGAAAAAGCGGATGGTGAAAAAAGCGCTAGATAGGCCAAAGGGACTACATAAGCAAAAGGCTTCTGCATGACCATATAAAATCCTTGTAAATGTATGCAGGGGAATCAACAAAACGCCGCTAAAGGGTAGCGGCGTTTGATGTTTACAATAATCTAGACGTTATGCGCCAGTACCACCACCAGTACTACCGGTACCGGTACCTGTGCCTGTTGGATCGGGATCGGTTGGATCTGTCGGTTCTGGAATAGTGGCGTCTGTAGGTTTATCAATAACGTCTTTAATTGCAGGTATATTATCTAAAATTGTAGCAATATCTTCATTTTGGATTTTGTCCAAAGCAGCGGAATCTTTTACAGCTTCTTTAAAATCAAAAAATATTTCTTTCTTGTCTGTACCCGTCCCATTATTTTCTGGGAAATTAGGGAACTTATTTGTGATCACTTCTGATAGCTTTTTAGTAACTGCTGCAATTTTAGTAGGGTCTGCATCTGGTTGGGCTGTAATTATATCAGATAGAATCATTTTAGTTGCAGCTACCTTACTAAAAAAAGATTTGTTCGATGACTTGATTTTTTCTACAGATTCAGCAGTATTCGTTAAGAACTCTTTAATTGAAATTCCCGCTGTATTTTCCACATCCAAACCTAACGCTAAAAGTATTTCACTTGCAGCGCTATCATTATATGCTTGGCCACCAAGCTTATTTGCAATAAGGGTTGTAAGAGGGGAAGCAGTTGCTTTTTCGCCAGCTTTAAATAAACCTTTTGGTGCTTTATAGGTAACACCAGTCATTTTTTTGTTATTTTCCATGTCAACGGCATTAGGGCCGCCGACAAATTCAACGCTACAGGTTTCTGGAGCAGTAACAAATGTTGGTAAAGTTATATCAATGTTACCTTCATCATCAGTAAATTCATATTCACCAGTAGTTTCATCATCACATGTAGCGGTTGCTATCATTCCACGTACTGGGCCATCATAAGCCTGCACTTCTTTTGATGCTGCCTCTGGTGACGTTGCGGTGTCATCATCGCTGCTAGCGTTACAGCCATATAACACTGCACTTGCGATCAATATTGAAAGTATTTTAACTTTATGTTGTTTCATCCTTTTCCCCACATAATTAACTAGATCATATCTACCGAATGTCATGCATTTAGTAAATTCATATAACAAATAAAGATTATTCCTATACATTATTGCCAATAATAGTCATTTGTAAACAAATACATTAATAAATATAGATTAAACTCGTATTAAGTCATTAGTTATTGGTGTGGTAAATTGTTTGCTCCCGATATGGTG
>NZ_AJYK02000077.1 GCF_000286955.2 Vibrio rumoiensis 1S-45 | reverse complement strand
ACCCGCTGATTAATCAGCGGGTTTTTTGCTATTTGCTTTTGTTGTACAAAATACCAATCAGGAAAAGCAACGGCTTAACTGTATCTTGTCCCTTATGTCTATTTGATTAACTTGCAGTATGTACTTGAAAATTGATGCTATGGCATGAAATCTTATACAGATGATCATCTAATCAGTAAGACTGAAGTGCTCAATACAGTATTGTCATAATCAACTTTGAGCCTATTCAATATGCTAGGTCCAATGGTTCTTGCTTAGCATATATAATTCCCAAAGGAGATCTCCTTAATTAGCCCGCATTAACTTTAACTTATTGATGCTATTGATTTAATTAATAAGCTAAATGGGTTGCTGCTATTAAATTGCCACTTGTATTCTTTTAAATACAGGTATAAAGGCTCTTTTAGTGCACCATTAAATTTCATCATGGATGGCTACTGATTTATTTACGTCAAGATGGGAGTTTGTTGCGCTGTTGACTTTGGGTATAAAAATACCCCCAATGTTGTTTAATCAACGGTTGGAGGTATAGTGATTTTTCCTTGGTATTCCTTTATTTTTCTAACAAAGTTAATGCTTTACGTGACACTTCACCTGCAGCTTGTTTCATGCCTTGTTGCTCTAAAGCATCAGCAAGGCGAGAGTAATCAGAGATACTAATACGTTGTTGTAATGCAACTTCGAATGATTGCTGGGCATCTTTCCATCTTAATTCTCGTGAATATAACTCTCCAAGTGCACTGTGAGCTTCAGCACTTTCTTTATGTTTCTTCACTATCCCTTCTAATAATAACGTTGCAGGATGAATATCTGGTAATTGAATCTGTGTAATTAACGGCAGTAAGCGTTCTGATGGGGATTGTTTCAGAATATCACGTAAGATCACATACGCTTCAGAGTCACCATTTTGAACTAGCAATTGTTTGATGAGCAATTCAACAATGTTTTCATCCTGCTTGAGTTTTTTGGGTAAATGACTCCAATAAGAAAGAAGGCCATTAATGCCTTTTTGCTCCCCGACTTCTTCCATTTTGCCTAATTGGGCTTGATAAAATAATTGATCAAACTCTGTATCTGAAATGACATTGGCTCTTTTTAACTTGGGTAAAAGTTCATCTAATAAGCTCCAAAGTTTTAGATTGAGATACGTTTTTTTTAATAAGTTCATGACGATGGTGTTATTTGGATAGCGGCCTTTTAGCTTCTCTAGGCTACTGTGAGCATCGGCAAATTGCTTATTACGTACCATTTGTCTAATTTGAGTCATTTCTATAGCAAGTGAATTCTTGTCATGTTCCAAAGCTAGATTGATATATTTTTCTCGTTTCTTGTCATCACCCATGCCTTGAGCGGCTTCTGATGCAATTAAATAGCAGAGTAGTGGCATATCATGGTGGTTGGCCCAGCGTGTAACTTTTTTCTCTGCTGCATTCCAATCACCTTCTAGCAATTTGATGATACCTTCATTGGTATAGCGTCGAGCTCGTTTAAGTTTTCGGACGCTAAACCAATTCCACGTTGCATTGGTGGCACGAAAGCCGCGTTTAATAATGTTTTCGAGTAAGAAAAGTGCCGCGAGCGCAGCAACGATAAAGATGACTAAGGTTGTTACACTCATTTCTGTTGTTGTGTCAGCAACAGAGATTAATACATAGCCTTGTTGATCAGAAAATTGGGTACCAACAAAAAGGCCTAAACCCAAAGTGACAAAGATAAAAATTATTCTAAACATTATTTATCTCCTTGACCCACGGCTGATATTGAACGACGAAGGCGATCGGAAATCACATCAGTCAGTGGCTTTTGAGATTTCAGTTTGACAGGGTAGTCTACCGTGATGTCTTTTGCTTTTAATTGTTCAAGTTGTTGTTCAAACTGCTTAACTTTAATTGAGTTTTGATTGAAAAACTCTTTTGACCAATCATTGGCAACGGTAAGAGATGTTTGATAGATGTCATTATTTTCGGCATACACGCCTTTGATTGAGGTTTCTAATTTTGCTTTGATATTCTCTCTTAGATAAAAGTGTTGCTCAGGTGAAAGCAGTGGCGTGGTATTACCTTTACGAGTTCTAAAGGTAATGAAATGGCCTGCAAAATCTTTAAGAGAAGTGGTTAAATTGGTTTGCCAGTCATTAATGTCTTCAGAAACCACTTCAACTTCTTGTTTCTCTTCTTTAGGCAGCAATGCGTTAGCAAGAGGAAGTTGATCGACTTCCTTCTGTAAACTGATAAGAGTTAAAATCAATCCTTCACGATCAATAATCGGCAATGACTTTAGTTGGGTGATATCTTCAGCCATTGCTTTGCGCAGAGGGACGAGGCTAGGGTCGTTAAGGGCAGCAATTCGTTGATCGGCTGATGCCATGAGCTCAGTAGCGGACTCTATATCATGTTCAAGAAAAAGCTTTCTAGCTGCCATTTTTACGAGATAATCTGATTCTGCTAATAGCCAATCATTTGGACGTCTGCCTTTTATATCAGTGATGGCAACTTGTAAGCTTTTAATACTCTTTTCTTGCTGTTCAGATTGAGTGTCTAGCTTGTTTGTCAGCGTCTTAATTTCTTTCTTTTGTGCGGTTTGGCTGACTTCAACTTGGTTTGCAAGGTCGGTGTTTAATCGGTTTACTTGTAATTTTAATTGGTTGATTATCTTTTGATTTTCGGTGTATTGATAAGCTTCAAAAGCAACGACCGAGCCGGCTAATAATAACGAAAGGATAATAGCTGCTGTGGCTCGCTTTTTCCCCTTACTTTTAGGCGATGAGGGGCTTTGGGCTTCAGGCGCTTTTGGAGTCGAAGTACCTGTATCGGCTGAGGTTACTTTATTTTTGTTATTGTCGGTCATGTTGTTGTCCTGTGATAAATTTCCCACTGAGATAATCCAGTAAAATGGGATTAGCAGCACTTCCTGTATTGATTATATGTGAAAAACCAACTTTTTCTGCTTGTTGTTTAATACGTTGGCTTGGAATGTAGAGGTTGAGTTGCTTTAGCCAATCTAAATATTGATTTGGGGTTTGTTTTAACAAATGGTCTAATTGCTCGCCACTTGTTATCACTATGTGTTTTATCCCTGATGTTTTCCAGTGAGACCATATTGTTAGATCATCGACTGGACACGGCTTTCGGTGGTAGATTTCGTTATAATGAACTTGAGCGCCACGTTGTTGCAAAGCTTGATAAATCAGCTCTCGCCCACCATTCCCTCTTAGTATCAAAATACGCTTATTTTTCACTAACTTCAAAGCTGGTAAGTCCAGTAAGTGCTCGCTGTCACTTATTAAAGGCGAAATAACCTCTTTTTTAATATGTTTTTCTAAAGTTCGAGCTGTTTTCTCCCCGATAGCAAAGTAAGTCGTGTGCTGAGGAAAATTGATATGGTGGTTATGTAAACAGTGTTGAGCCCAATGAACAGCATGTTGACTGACGGCAATAATAATATCGCAATGCTGAATATCGTCAGGTAGCGTTGTATAACCTGCTCCTTGCTCTAATTGGATTAAAGGATGGTGAAAGCTGTCTATGCCTTGTCTCTTAAGCATTTGACATAATGCTTCTCCATCCTTTCCTGGGCGGGTAACCAGAACACTCATTATTAGTCGTGTTCAGCGTACAGTTTTTCGAGAATGCTTTTAGCGCCATCATTAAGTAATTGGTTGGCTAGACTAATTCCTAATGTTTCTGCATCTTTGCGATGGCCTTTGACTTCACCACGGATAATTGTGCTTCCATCAGGCTCTCCAACCAATCCACGTAACCAAATTTGATCGCCATCGAGTAATGAGTAGCTTCCGATAGGTACTTGGCATCCGCCTTCTAGTGTTAAGTTCATTGCGCGTTCACACATCACGCGATCAGCAGTATCAAGGTGATTAAGCGGTTTAAGCAATTCACGTAGGCGTTCATCATCTAAGCGACATTCGATCCCAACAGCGCCTTGTCCAACGGCTGGAAGCGATTCTTCCGGCTCAATGAAACTACGAATACGTTCTTCTAATTTTAAACGTTTTAATCCGGCTGCGGCTAAAACGATAGCATCATATTCGCCAGCATCGAGCTTGCCTAAACGAGTACCGACATTGCCACGTAATTCTTTAATGATAAGGTCTGGGCGGCGTTCTTTTAGTTGGCATTGACGACGCAAACTACAAGTTCCGACAATGGCTCCTTGTGGAAGTGAATCAACATTGTCATAGGTGTTTGAAACGAATGCATCTCGAGGATCTTCTCGTTCACAAATGGTTACTAAGCCTAAGCCTTCGGGGAAGTCTACAGGGACATCTTTCATTGAATGAACTGCGAGGTCAGCTCGACCTTCTAGCATGGCCACTTCCAATTCTTTTACGAATAAGCCTTTACCACCAACTTTAGCTAAAGGGGTATCAAGAATAATGTCGCCTTTGGTTACCATGGTAACAAGTTCGACTTCTAACCCTGGGTGCGCATTTTGCAAGGCATCCTTAACAAAATAGGCTTGCCATAGAGCAAGAGGGCTTTTACGAGTAGCAATGCGAATTGGGGTTGACATAAAGCGACCTTTTATTGACCAAAATCTGATGCTAATCCTATCATTCCTTGCTGAAAATTCTTACCATCTAGAGGTTTATTTTTGATAAAGGATTGTTTTCTTTTTTATGGGCTCGATACAGGACTAAAGTAGTAGGTGTCATCGATTTGTATAATGTTTACCCGCCCTTAAAAAAGTGTTAGATTGATCACGTTTTTGTTTTATGAATAAACCCTCAAAAAAATAACTATTTTATTTATGGCGTCGCTAGGAAGCTATCTTGCAGACATACACACACACATTAATTGAAAGGCTTGATGCGCTTAATCAACAAAGAATTGAGCGTGCTTTATCTATTATGGATAAGCAAAGTCAGCAAGTATTTCATCTATTGCCCGTATTGTTGCATTTTAACCACCTGTCGTTGCCTGGCTATTATGACAAAGGTACGCCTCATGGCATCTTTCGTTTTGAAGTAAGTGATATACAGCATCAAGTTATTTCAAGCTTTGCCATTAATGATGCCTCTGATATTGATTCAATATTAAACAGTGCGCCCGCTTTGCCTGAAATATTGGCACTTTATACTATGGGGAGCACTTCTTCGGTTGGGCAAAGCTCATCAAGTGATTTAGATATTTGGGTTTGTATTTCACCAGAGATGTCAACGCTAGATCGTGGGCATTTGAGTAATAAGTGTTTATTAATCACTGATTGGGCGAAAAGCCTTGGCGTTGAAGCTAACTTCTTCTTGATGGATGAAAAACGTTTTCGCAGTAATTTATCTGAAGAAATGACGGGTGATAACTGTGGGTCATCACAGCATTTATTATTGCTTGATGAGTTTTATCGTTCAGCGGTGCGCTTGGCAGGGCAAAGACTTTTGTGGCAAATTGTTCCTCCTGAAATGGAAGAATGTTATGACGAATATGTCACTCAATTATGCTCGAGTGGGCATTTAGATTGCTCTGAATGGATAGATTTTGGAAAGCTTCATCATATTCCTGCGGAAGAGTATTTTGGCTCCAATCTTTGGCAATTATATAAGAGTATTGATTCTCCTTATAAATCCGTATTGAAAGCGATATTGCTAGAGTCTTATTCTTGGGAATATCCTCACCCACAATTATTAAGTGTTGATACCAAACGTCGCTTCTTTGCTTGTGAGCAAAAAGAATATGGCATGGATAGTTATTATCTTATGTTAGAGAAAGTGACGCGTTATTTAGAGCGTATTGGTGATACTCGTCGTTTGGAATTGGTTCGTCGGTGTTTTTATTTAAAAACCCATGAAAAGCTTTCTCGTGAACCGGGTACTCACTTTGTTGAATGGCGTCATTCTGCTTTACGTGATCTCGTTTCTAAATGGGGTTGGAGTGATGATCTGATCGCGGAACTTGATAATCGTCGTCATTGGAAAGTCGAACAAGTTAAAAAAGTGCATCACGAGTTACTCGATGCTTTGATGTTGAGTTACCGTAATCTGATCCAATTTGCTCGTCGTCACGATATTACCTCAGCGATCAGCCCTCAAGATATTAGTATTTTAGCGCGTAAGTTATATGCCGCTTTTGAAACCTTACCAGGTAAGGTGACATTACTTAATACCCAAATTTCACCAGATTTGCATGAACCAAACTTAACTTTCATTGAGGTTCCTGAAGGGCGTGTAAATAAAGCTGGATGGTATCTCTATAAACAACCACTTGATCCTCATAAGATTATTGGCCGAGCTCCTTTAGAGCACAATCAATACCTTAGTAAATTAGTTGCATGGTCATTTTTTAATGGCTTAATTACAGAAGCGACTCATTTAGAGGCTGTAGTTCGAAATGCTGATTTAGATATGGATAAGCTGTATCAAATGGTCAGTGATTTACGCAATACGTTCTCTTTACGTAAGCGCAGACCAACGATGCAAGCACTGGCAAGTCCTTGTGAAGTAAGTCAACTTTCTATTTTCATTAATTTAGAAAGCGATCCAACAGCTAACTTAAAACCAAACCAACTCAAAGTTGATCTAAAGAATAATGTTGATGTGTTTAGTTATTCAGGTGATCAACAGTGCTTAGTTGCTAGTGTTGACTTGGTTTATAGAAACTCATGGCATGAAGTTAGAACCTTACACTTTTCGGGTGAAACCGCCATTATTGATGCTTTAAAAACGATTCTAGGAAAAATGCACCAAGATGCTTTGCCGCCAGAGTCGGTAGATGTATTTTGCTACAGTAAAAACTTACGCGGCATGATGCGTAATATGGTGTATCAATTACTGGCGGAGTGTATAGAGCTACGCTTAAAACCTGTAGAAAATGAAAAGCGCCGCCGTTTTAAAGTGGTAAAAGTCGCAGATCAAATGTACGGACTATTTTTTGAGCGACGTGGTGTGTCGGTCATGAAGTTAGAAAATTCGATCGATTTTTATAGCAGTATTTCAAGTAATAAGTTGCAAGGCGCACCTTTAGTCATGGTGGGTAAAAATCAAGAATTACCACCGCCTGATATTGTGGATGCTTTTGCGAGTGAAGGGTTGATTCAGTTCTTTTTTGAAGACGATGATGAAGGCTTTAATATTTACGTGTTAGATGAAGCCAATCGTGTTGAAGTCTATCGTCAGTTTGATGGTAATAAAGATGACATGATTCGTACGGTAAATCGCTTCTATACGAATAATTCTCATGATATTGAGTCAGAATCTCAATGTAACTTTAATTTACCGCAGTATTATCAAGTGATTCATCCAAATCAAGGTGAAAGTTATGTTGTGCCTTATCGCAGTGGATGTACAGCAGCACCGATAAATACAGCTGCAAATTGACGCAATAAATTAACGTTAAAAGAAAGGCTTCTCGAGTGAGAAGCCTTTTTATTTACTATGAAAAGTCAGTGTTTTTAGTTTTCAACACGTTCAAAGACGGTTGCGATACCTTGGCCTAGGCCGATACACATGGTCGCTAAACCGAACTGAACATCATTGCTTTCCATTAGGTTAATCAAGGTTGTTGAAATACGAGAACCTGAACAGCCTAATGGGTGACCTAATGCAATGGCACCACCGTTAAGGTTTACTTTATCTTCCATCACATCCAAAAGACCAAGGTCTTTCGCACATGGTAGAGCTTGAGCGGCAAACGCTTCATTCAACTCGATCATTCCCATGTCTTGGATAGAAAGCCCTGCACGGTTAAGTGCCTTTTGTGTTGCAGGCACCGGACCATAACCCATGGTGGACGGATCGCAACCAGCAACTGCCATTGAGCGGATACGTGCACGAATAGGCAAACCTAATTCTTTGGCTTTTTTCTCGCTCATGACTAACATTGCAGAAGCACCATCAGAAAGAGCGGATGACGTACCTGCCGTTACCGTACCATTAGCAGGGTCAAACACTGGGCGCAGTTGCGATAGTGTTTCGACCGTGGTTTCTGGACGAATAACTTCATCAAAATCATATAACTTTAATGATCCATCGGCAGTATGACCTTCGGTTGGAAGAATTTCATTTTTAAAACGGCCTTCTACCGTTGCGGCTTGAGCGCGTCGATGAGATCGTGCTCCAAACTCATCTTGTGCTTCACGGCTAATGCCATGAACTTTACCTAGCATCTCTGCGGTTAAACCCATCATACCCGCTGCTTTTGCCACATTCTTAGCAAGCCCTGGGTGAAAATCGACACCATGGTTCATTGGTACGTGACCCATGTGTTCTACACCACCGATTAGGCAGATTTCTGCATCACCCACCATAATGGCGCGAGATGCATCATGTAAAGCCTGCATCGATGAACCACATAGGCGATTGACCGTCACTGCTCCGACATTTTTTGGTATACCTGCTAATAAAGAAGCGTTACGAGCAATATTAAAGCCTTGCTCTAGTGTTTGCTGCACACAACCCCAATAGACATCTTCAATTTGAGTTGGGTCAACCTGAGGGTTGCGTTTCAAAATCCCTTTCATCAGGTGAGCTGATAAATCTTCAGCTCGTACATGACGGAAAGCACCTGCTTTAGAGCGGCCCATTGGGGTACGAATACAATCAACAATAACTACATTATTCATTTTAGTTGTCCTTATCCAAAGTCTTAAACAGCCGCTTTCTGGCTAGAGTAAAAAGTCTCATTTTTCTCGGCCATATCAAGGAGTAATTGCGGTACTTGATACATAGGGCTGAGGTCTTGGTATTGAGACGCGGATTGGATGTAATTTTGAATACCAACACTGTCTAAGTAGCGGAATACCCCACCACGGAATGGAGGGAAGCCTAGTCCGTAAACCAATGCCATATCGGCTTCTTGAGGCGATGCAATAATCCCTTCTTGTAGACACAATACCACTTCATTAATCATAGGGATCATGGTGCGGTTGATGATGTCTTCATCAGAGAATGCTTGGCTTGGTGCTGTAATGCCTTCAAATAACGCTAAGACATCTTTGTCGAAGGTTTTCTTTGGTTTGCCTTTACGGTCGATACTGTAGGTGTAGAAACCACTGGCATTTTTCTGACCATATTTTTTCGCTTCAAATAAAGCATCAATCGCATCGCGACCATCTTTACCCATACGTTCAGGGAAGCCTTGCGCCATCACTTCTTGAGCATGGTGTGCGGTATCAATGCCCACAACATCTAATAAATAGGCTGGGCCCATTGGCCAACCAAACTTGCGCTCCATGACTTTATCAATTTGAGTGAAATCACCGCCATCGCGTAATAGCAAATTAAAGCCACCGAAGTATGGGAATAAAACACGGTTTACAAAGAAGCCTGGGCAGTCATTGACAACGATTGGTGACTTACCCATTTGCGCGGCATAAGCTACCACACGGTTGATGGTTTCATCAGAGGTTTTCTCACCACGAATGATTTCCACTAAAGGCATACGATGTACAGGGTTAAAGAAGTGCATACCACAGAAGTTTTCTGGGCGTTTCACCGATTGAGCCAATAGGTTAATTGGAATCGTTGAAGTATTGGATGCAAGAA
This sequence comes from Vibrio rumoiensis 1S-45, assembly GCF_000286955.2. Classification (GTDB taxonomy): domain Bacteria; phylum Pseudomonadota; class Gammaproteobacteria; order Enterobacterales; family Vibrionaceae; genus Vibrio; species Vibrio rumoiensis_A. The sequence goes on along the minus strand of NZ_AJYK02000077.1, from coordinate 4,235 downwards.
CGGCACCCTCTGCTGCGCTTGCTTCGACTTCCGCTAATACAGCGGCTTTAACTTTAGGGTTTTCAACCACCGCTTCAACGATGATATCGGCTTGTTCAATACCCGCGTAATGCAAGCTAGGAGTAATAGAGCCTAGAATTTTAGATAGCTTGAAGCCATCAATACGGCCTCGTTCTAATTGTTTATTTAATAATTTTGATGCTTCGTTCATGCCTAAATCAAGAGAGGCTTGAGCGATGTCTTTCATTAATACTGGCACACCTCTAGAGGCAGACTGGTAGGCAATACCGCCACCCATGATTCCTGCACCTAGTACTGCCGCACGCTCAGTTTTTGGTGCTGCTTTTCCAGCTTTTTTGGCAATACCTTTAATGTATTGGTCATTTAAGAATAAACTAATTAAAGATTGAGCAACTTCAGTTTGTGCCATTTTGATGAAGTATTTACGTTCAATGTCTAGCGCGCCATCGCGGCCTAACGTTGATGCTTCTTCTACGGCTTTAACTGAAGCAATTGGTGCTGGATAATGAGGACCAGCTTTGGCAGAAATCATGCCTTTTGCCATGCTAAAACTCATCAATGATTCAATTTTGCTTAATGACAATGCTGAAGTTTTTTGCAGGCGACGAGCTTGCCAATCAATTTTATTTTCTTGTGCCTGTTTTAGTGTCTCAATCGCTGACTCATGTAATTTTTCTGTATCAACGATGGCATCTAATAGGCCAAGTTTAATTGCTTCGTTTGCTTTTAGCTGTTTGGCGGTCGCTATCATTTCCATTGCATTATCCGCACCAATGACTCGAGGTAGGCGAACCGTACCACCAAAGCCAGGGATAATTCCGAGCTTTGTCTCTGGTAAGCCGATAACGGCAGAATTGTCACCAATGCGTAGATCAGTTGAAAGAACCAATTCACAACCACCGCCTAATGCGAATCCACGGATAACCGAGACGGTAGGGAACGGTAAATCTTCTAATTTACAGAAAATATCATTGGCGTATTTTACCCAATGATCGAGCTCTTCCGCTGGTTTGGCGAATAAACCTAAAAACTCAGTGATATCAGCACCTACAATGAAGGCATCTTTATCAGAGGAAATGATTAATCCTGTGATAGCTGGTTGAGCTTTAACTGCATCTAAAGCTTCGTTTAATGCAGATAATGTTTTTGAATTAAGTGTGTTTACAGAGGCATCTGCACTGAAAGTAAGCTCAGCGATGCCATCTTGTAATGCCTTTACGTGTAGGGACGTATTTTGGTAAATCATTGTCTATCTCCATGACGAACAAACGGTATTGTTGTAGAGAACTTATTATCGTTTTGCTCTGGTTTGACCAGGTTTCATTAGTGTTGATCGAGTAATAATTAACTGCAATACATTTTTCAAACAATTGTTTGAATTATGTGCGCAAGGTCATTTTGTGCATCAATAAGTATTTGATTACGTGTTAGACTAAATCCTAATTATTTCGATTTTTTATTGTTTCTATGAATGAACAGCCTTATTTAATCCCACTTAATGACACCATTTTTGAAGAAGAAATTAAAAAAAGTGTCTTTATTACCCATTTAGCTCACACTCCAACTATGGACAGCGCTAAAGCTTTTGTCGAAAAAATAAAATCAAAACATTCATCTGCAAGACACAATTGTTGGGCCTTTGTGGCGGGCAGGGCGGAAGATTCATTGTTGTGGGGGTTCAGTGATGATGGTGAACCTTCAGGAACAGCAGGAAAGCCTATCTTAGCTCAGCTAGCGGGTTCTGGTGTTGGGGAGATGACGGCGGTTGTGACTCGATATTCTGGTGGAATAAAACTTGGCACTGGTGGATTGGTGAAAGCTTATGGTGGCGGGGTGCAACAAGCTCTCAAGCAACTTCAAACAATTGAAAAAAAAATCACCGCGCAATTGAACCTAAGGTTAGACTACTCTCTCATGCCGTTAGCACAATCAATTATGGTTCAATATCAAGCTCAGCAACTGGATGCTGAGTTTAGTTCTCAAGTCAACTTATCGATTGAAATTGATAAGCGTGATGTTGAGGTATTTATTCAAACTTTGGTCAACAAAAGTTCCGCCAAAATTGAGATCTCTAAGCTTCAATCATAGAGCTTATACATAAAAAGGAAGTCAGAAGCTTTGCTTCTCATTTAGTATGCAGTTTCGTTCAATTATCCGCATCGTCGGACTTTTACTCGCTTTATTTAGTGTATCGATGCTAGCGCCTGCGCTGGTGGCTTTATTATATCGTGATGGTGCTGGCGTTCCGTTTATAACGACTTTCTTTGTATTGTTATTATGTGGCGGTGCGAGTTGGTTTCCAAACAGAGATCAAAAGTCAGAGCTAAAAGCGCGAGATGGGTTTTTAATTGTTGTGTTATTTTGGACGGTAATCGGCAGTGCAGGCGCGCTACCTTTTTGGCTTGCACATGATCCTAATGTTTCGGTGACCGATGCATTTTTTGAATCTTTTTCGGCTTTAACAACGACGGGCGCAACCGTTATTGTCGGTTTGGATGACTTGCCAAAAGCCATTTTGTTTTATCGTCAATTTTTACAATGGTTTGGTGGCATGGGGATCATTGTATTAGCCGTGGCCATTTTACCAATACTTGGCATTGGTGGTATGCAGCTTTATCGAGCTGAAATCCCGGGTCCTGTAAAAGATACAAAAATGACTCCCCGAATTGCTGAAACCGCAAAGGTACTTTGGTATATTTATCTAAGCCTAACCATCGCTTGCGCAGTGGCATTTTGGCTTGCTGGAATGAGTATGTTTGATGCCATCTGTCATAGCTTCTCCACTATCGCTATTGGTGGGTTTTCGACGCATGATGCCAGTATGGGGTATTTTAATAGTCCTGTAATCAATATGATTACCGTGGTCTTCCTATTAATATCGGCTTGTAACTTCTCTCTTCATTTTGCTGCTTTTGCTTCTGGCGGTATTCATCCTAAATATTATTGGAAAGATCCTGAATTTAGAGCATTCATCATCATCCAAGTTTTATTATTTTTGCTATGTTTTCTCATTATGCTGAACCACAGTAATTCACTTTCAACATTTGAAACCTTTGATCAAGTTCTTTTCCAAACCGTTTCAATTTCTACGACGGCGGGCTTTACCACGACAGGTTTTTCTCAGTGGCCGTTATTCCTGCCAGTTTTATTATTGTTCTCTTCTTTTATTGGAGGGTGCGGCGGCTCTACAGGAGGAGGCTTAAAAGTTATCCGTGTCTTGTTATTAACATTACAAGGAGGGAGGGAGTTAAAGCGTCTTGTGCATCCAAAAGCTGTTTATCCGATTAAAATCGGAGGAAAAGCACTATCACAAAGAGTCGTTGATGCAGTGTGGGGATTTTTTTCTGCTTATGCGTTGGTTTTTGTATTATGCATGTTGGGGCTTATTGCTTCTGGTATGGATGAATTAAGTGCCTTCTCTGCGGTAGCAGCAACACTAAACAATTTAGGCCCAGGCTTAGGCGAAGTATCCGTTCATTTTGCTAATGTTAATGATAGTGCTAAGTGGGTGTTAATTTTATCGATGCTATTTGGCCGACTGGAAGTATTTACTCTACTCATTTTATTTACACCGACATTTTGGAAAAGTTAGGCATTACGTGAAAAAAAATATCATTCTATATTCTACCCGCGAAGGACAAACATCAAAAATTGCCAACTACATAGCTGAACAGTTAGGGCTGCAGAGTTGTGACTTGGTGGATTTGCATCAAGCTGAAGAAATGGATTTACGCCAATATGAAAAAGTGATTATTGGCGCTTCTATTCGCTATGGTCATTTTCATAAAAAACTTTATCAATTTATTCAAATTAATCTCGATGAGTTGCAAAAAGCGAAAGCTGTTTTTTATTGTGTAAATTTAACCGCACGTAAAGAAGGAAAGGATACTCCGGAAGGAAGCGCATATATTCAAAGTTTTTTGAAAAAATCACCTTGGACTCCAGATTTGATAGGAGTATTTGCAGGTGCTCTTTATTATCCTCGTTACCGCTGGTTTGATCGCGTTATGATTCGATTTATTATGACGATGACAGGTGGTGAAACAGACATCACCAAAGAAGTTGAATATACAGATTGGGAAAAGGTAACTCAATTTACCTGTAAAGTGGATGATTTGTAGAGGAAACCATCAATTATTAACGGTTTCGTTTGTTTTTCGCTCGAAAGGTAAATAAAAACAAAAAAAGTAAAAAAAGGGCTTGCCAATGTGACG
>NZ_AJYK02000076.1 GCF_000286955.2 Vibrio rumoiensis 1S-45 | reverse complement strand
TGCGGAGTGGTAGTTCAATTGATTGCTTCTGTTTAGATGCAGCAGACCTGTGACGCGGCAAGGAAGGTATTAGGAAGTCCCGACTTATTGGATAAAGAGTCAGGCTTTTTTCGTTTAATGAAAACAATAAACGAAAATTATATAGAAATTTTAAGTTGTAGTTTTGTCAGTGGTTTTGTTTTGATCTATAGATAAGATAGAATAAAAAAACCCGAGAGGTTATCCCGGGCTATTGTAAATAGTAGGTAGTTTAAAGGATTTGTTTTAATATCCTATCCGCTTTAACTCGTTTTATCTTACGTATGAGCCTTTGAACCTCTTCAGGATAGTGCTCAATGCTTTCTAGTTGTTTATAACTGCCGACTAGATTGGTGTGTTTTAAAATAGACTCTATTTCTTTCTCAAATTGATCCACAAGTAAATGTTCAGGATCTTTAATGAGTAATCCATTCTCTAAGTCTAGCTTCCAAGCTCTAGGGTTAAAATTATTCCCTGTGAGCAGCATGTATTCTTTATCGATCCACATACCTTTTAAATGAAAACTGTTTTTTTCATGCTTCCATAAAAAAATCGAAAGTTGTCGGCTAGCAATATTAGCTTCATTAATTCGAGCGAAGTGGCGTAAATTCATTTCGTATAAGTAAGGTAGCCCAGCGATGGTTTTAAAGCTTTCTTCTGGGGGAATATAGAAATCATTAGCAGTTTTATCCCCTACGATGATTGTTACCTTCACTCCACGTTTAATAGCTCGTTTAACTTCTTTAGCGATGCTATTTGGAAAATTAAAGTAAGGTGTCAGGATAGTGACTTCTTTTTCTGCACAAGCAATTAGATTATTGATATGAAGATTTAATTTATTTCTTCTCTTTCCTACCCCGACTAAAGGAGAGATACCCACCTTGCCTGGCTCTATGATTTCTGGATCAAACTCATAGTTTGATTGAGCGAGTAAAGCTCGAAATTGTTTGATTTCAAGTTTCAATGATTTAGTCGTTGGGCGCTCATTTTGGGATAAACAATTTACGGCAGGGTTTAGGGTAATATATTGAGTAATATAATTAACCATGCTGTTAGCTAACTTAGGGTTTTTAATTACATGATAGCGATCAAAACGATATTTATTACTATGATGTAAATAGATATTATTTAAGCTTGCCCCACTATAAATAACGGTGTCATCAATGATGAAGCCTTTTAGATGAAGAACACCAAACACTTCTTTACTTCGAACTGGCACACCGAGAATCGAGATCGGATACTGGTACTTTTCTGCAAACTCTTTATAAATAGCTGCATTACCTTCGCTTTGATCGGCTCCAATTAACCCTCGTTGAGCACGGTGCCAATCGACACAAACTGTCACCTCTATCTTAGGGTTTCGTTGTTTCGCTTCATAAAGAGCCGTGAGAATCTCCCTACCAGCCTCATCATTTTCTAAGTACAGGGCAACGAGGTAAATTCGATGGGAAGCTTGCTTTATTTCAGACAACAGTCGTTCACGAAATTGTTGTGCAGTAAATAACACTTCAAATGCGTTTGGATCTTGAGCTATGGTTGGTAGCTGTTCGAGTAAATTCTTACTAGCTATCATATTAATTAATTAACCTTAATGCTGCCTAAATCTATAGGCGCTACTTTATCAAATTAGGTGAAACTATTCCTATATATGCTTGATATCTTATGTCATATCTGTGCATTTGTACTGCATTGGTAGCAGATTTTTACCATTTGATGTATATCTTTGAAATAATTGTTGAAGTGGCGGAGGAAGTTCAACAATAGTTTTCACTTCAAAGCCTGCTTTTTTATAGAAGTTTTTTAAATGAGTGTAAGCAAAGCAAAAGCAAGAGCTGTTTAAATGTTGAGTCTTACAGAAAGTTAAGAGATCAGTGGCAATACCTGAATGCCTAAAACTTGGTATGACAAGCATTCCGGTTAAGAGGGAGTACTCACCAATAGGTCTAAATCGAACGATAGCCACTATATTTGATTCCGCATATCCAACAATAATTGCTTCATTTTTCTTAGGTTTAGCAGATGGATAAAAGGCTTTATAAATGGGCTTGATTAACGGCAATTTGATTGGATCAAGTTGTTGAAAAATAAGTTCGTTCATTGAAGCACTGTGTTTGTTAAATGGATAAGGTAGAATAGCATAATACAAGTTTAGGTAACCAAGTCTATGAATGTGCAAGTAAACGTAAACCTTAAACCTTTCCATACTTTTGGTATTGATATCCCGTGTGACTTTTTAGTCGAAGCCGCTAATGTTGATGATGTGATTGATGCGTATCAAAATCCTCAATGGAAACAATTACCCAAATTAATCTTGGGCAAAGGAAGTAATGTTTTATTTACAGAGCCATTTCATGGTGTGATTATCACTAATCAGTTACTTGGTAAAAAAGTGACGGAAAGCGATAAGCTATTTCATCTTCATATTGCTGGAGGCGAAGATTGGCCCAGTTTAGTGGAGTGGACATTAAGCCAAGGCATTTATGGGCTGGAAAACCTAGCGCTTATTCCTGGCTGTGTTGGCAGCGCTCCCATACAAAATATTGGTGCCTATGGAGTTGAATTTAAAGATGTTTGTGAATATGTTGAATATCTAGATTTAGACACATTGACTATTACTCGTTTAAATTCAGATCAATGTTTATTTGCTTATAGGGATTCCGTATTTAAGCAATCCCTTTTAGGTAAGGTTGTCATTGTTGCTGTGGGGTTAAAGTTAAATAAGGCTTGGAAAGCAAACTTATCCTATGGCCCTTTGCAGGCAGAAAAAGATATTTTAACAACCCCTCAAGCTATTTTTGATCTCGTATGCGATATACGACGTTCTAAGCTGCCGGACCCATCGGTCACTGGTAATGCTGGGAGCTTTTTTAAAAACCCAGTCATTACGACGGAAAATTTCAACAGATTAAAAACAGCCTACCCAGAGCTTTCCGGTTATCCAATGACAGAAGGTGGGGTTAAGATTGCAGCAGGGTGGTTAATTGATCGATGTGGCTTAAAAGGGCACCAGATTGGTGGAGCACAAGTACATCCACAGCAGGCTCTCGTTATAGTGAATGCTGGTGAAGCAACCTCAAAAGACATATTGGATCTTGCTTGGTTTATTAGGCAAACAGTCAGCCATAAATACGGTGTGGACTTAGAGCATGAAGTCCGCTTTTTTGATTCAGAACATGAAACAAATCTGAATAATATTTTCACAGAGAATCATGTCTAAATTTAAAATGAGAGATTGGATTAATGTCTGAAAAAAAGGTGAAAGAGCATTCGGTTAAACATCAAATTATTCAATATTTATCTGATGGTGAATTTCATTCAGGTGAAATGTTAGGGGGTAGTTTAGGCATTTCGCGGGCGGCGATTAGTAAGCACATTAAAGGAATTCAGGACTGGGGGCTTGATGTTTATCGAGTTCAAGGAAAGGGATATCAACTCTCTGCACCTATCGATTTATTGGATTTGTCTATTATTCAAAAGTCTTCATCTGCGCCAGTAGAGCTTTTTTCTGTTATTGATTCGACCAATCAATATTTATTAGATAATGTTGATGATTTAGCTAATGGATCTGTGTGTATAGCCGAATATCAAGCAAATGGTCGTGGTCGTCGTGGCCGCCAATGGGCTTCTCCATACGGTTCTAATCTGTACTTTTCAATGTATTGGAAATTGGAAGCTGGTGTTGCTGCTGCAATGGGATTGAGTTTGGCTATTGGTGTCGCAATTGTTGATGCATTGGAATCACTAGGTGCGAAAGACTTAAAGTTAAAGTGGCCTAATGATTTATATTTTAACGATAAGAAGTTAGCCGGTATTTTGGTTGAAATGTCTGGGCAAACCGGTGGTGTTGCCCACCTTGTGATTGGAATGGGGCTCAATGTTAATATGGCTAAAGATTTAGTGGATATTGACCAACCATGGGCAAATTTATCACACGTATTTGATGATGAAATGCCATCTAGGAGCACCATTGTAATCGCATTGATAGATGCATGGAAAAAAGTATTGGATCAGTATGAATTACAAGGAATGAGCAGCTTTGTTGAGCGTTGGAATCAACTCGATAACTTTAAAGATAAGCCGATTAAATTATTAATGGGAAACAAAGAAGTGATTGGTGTCGGCAAAGGTATTACCGAACAAGGGGCTGTGAAAATTGAAACAGCGAATGGGCTTGAAACGTATATTGGAGGTGAGATTTCTTTGCGTAAGGGGGAATAAGTACCGTAAATAAATGGTTTTCATTTGTGCAGTAGTACTTCCTCGACCATGTGTTTATTACCTTTGCGTAAAATCAATTGGGCTTTATCTCGAGTAGGTAAGATATTCTGTTCGAGGTTAACACCATTAATTGATTGCCAAATACTTTTGGCTTTGGCAATGGATTCTTGCTCAGTGAGTTTAGTGTAATGGCTAAAGTATGAACCTGGCTTAGTAAAAGCACCCTTTCGTAGCTTCATAAATCTTGAAATATACCACTCTTCAATTTTTGCTGTTTCAGCATCAACATAAATTGAAAAATCTAGGAAGTCAGAAATAAACACCTTAAATGGGTTATCAGGGTAATCACTTCCACTTTGTAAAACATTTAACCCTTCAATGATCAACACGTCAGGCTGATCAACGATTTTGACTTCATCGGTAACGTTGTAGGTGATATGCGAATAGACAGGCACCTGAATGTTACGTTTGCATCCCTTAACATCACTGAGAAACTCTACTAACGCTTTCGTATCATACGATTCCGGGAATCCTTTTCTCGCCATCAAATTATTGGAAAGGAGCTCTTCGTTAGGGCGAAGGAATCCATCGGTAGTAATTAGCTCGACTTTTGGGTGATTTTCCCAACGAGATAAAAGCGCTTTAAGAAGACGAGCAGTTGTGCTTTTTCCTACCGCCACACTGCCGGCAATACCAATAATAAATGGAGGAGACTTTTCCTCTTTATTAAAAAACTGATGGAGCACTTGGTTGCGGCTTTGTCGTGCAGCGACGTATAAATTGAGCAATCGAGAAAGAGGAAGATAAATCTCCGTGACTTCATCCATTGATAAGCTTTCATTGATCCCTTGTAACACTTTTAAGTCTTCAGGAGCCAGAGTCATAGGGACAGAATTTCTTAATTCAGACCACTGCACTCTATTGTATGATAGATACGGATTCATAAAAGACTCGAAAATGACCAAAAAGGATGAAGAAAGATACACCATGCTTGATGGATTTCAAATAACAGATGGATCACTTTCGCAGCAAATGAATGATTTTTTCCTAAAATTGCCCCTAAAATACTATTCCATTATTTAAAATGGTGTTTTTTTGCATTTTACCCTTGCAAGCTTTCTGAACATTCAATAGAATTCGCCCCACTTGCGCCGACTTAGCTCAGTAGGTAGAG
>NZ_AJYK02000075.1 GCF_000286955.2 Vibrio rumoiensis 1S-45 | reverse complement strand
ACTCACTTCGAAGTGAACGCAGGTTATGTTGTGGTTGCAGCGCTGACTGAGCTTGCTAAGCGTGGTGATGTTGAGAAATCAGTGATTGCAGAAGCGATTGCTAAATTCAACATCGACGCAGATAAAGTCAACCCTCTATACGCATAATCCAATTGGTTGCAATGGCTGTGAGCGGTTGCAACCAATCTATTAATTAGGAAAGAACAATGACAATCGAAATTAACGTACCTGACATTGGTGCCGATGAGGTTGAAGTAACTGAAATTCTTGTCAACGTTGGCGATAAAGTTGAAGAAGAACAGTCTCTTATTACAGTAGAAGGTGATAAAGCTTCTATGGAAGTACCGGCTCCTCAAGCGGGTATCGTAAAAGAAATCAAAATTAACGTAGGTGATTCAGTTTCGACTGGTTCATTTATCATGGTTTTTGAAGCGGAAGGCGCAGCAGCGGCTCCAGCGGCAGAAGCACCAAAAGCAGAGGCAGCTCCAGCGGCAGCGCCTGTTGCAGCTGAGCTAAAAGAAGTTCACGTACCAGATATTGGTGGTGATGAAGTTGAAGTCACTGAAATCATGGTTGCTATTGGCGACAGCATTGAAGAAGAACAATCTCTTCTTACGGTTGAAGGCGACAAAGCTTCAATGGAAGTACCTGCACCTTTCGCGGGCGTATTAAAAGAATTGAAAGTGAACACTGGTGATACAGTGACGACTGGTTCTTTAATTATGGTATTTGAAGTTGCTGGCTCTGGCGCAGCGGCTCCAGCTCCTGTAGCGGAACAAGCAGCTCCTGCTTCATCTGCGGCACCAGCAGCGTCTGCTTCTAAAGAAGTTCACGTTCCTGATATCGGTGGTGATGAAGTTGAAGTGACTGAAATCATGGTTGCGGTTGGCGATACAGTAGAAGAAGAGCAATCTTTGATTACGGTTGAAGGCGACAAAGCATCAATGGAAGTTCCTGCACCATTCGCTGGTACGGTTAAAGAGATTAAGATTGTTGCGGGCGACAAAGTGACAACGGGTTCTCTAATTATGGTATTCGACGTTGTTTCTTCGCAAGATAACAGCGGCGCAGCACCTGCTCCAGTAGCACAAGCCGCAGCTCCTCAAACATCTGCTGCTCCTGCTCCAAAAGCGGCGGCTCCAGCATCTCAAGCTCCAGCGGCAAACAACGATTTCCAAGAGAACAATGAGTACGCTCATGCGTCTCCAGTGGTTCGTCGTCTTGCTCGTGAGTTTGGTGTTAATCTGGCTAAAGTGAAGGGAACGGGTCGTAAGAGCCGCATCCTAAAAGAAGATGTACAAGATTTCGTGAAAGCGGCACTTAAACGTCTTGAGTCTGGTGCAGCAGCATCAGGTAAAGGCGATGGCGCAGCACTTGGCCTACTTCCTTGGCCAAAAGTGGATTTCAGCAAGTTCGGCGAAACTGAAATTCAAAAGCTTTCTAAGATCAAGAAAATTTCTGGCGCTAACCTGCATCGTAACTGGGTAATGATCCCGCACGTTACACAGTGGGACAACGCAGATATCACGGCATTAGAAGCGTTCCGTAAAGAGCAAAATGCGATTGAAGCGAAGAAAGACACTGGCATGAAGATCACACCACTTGTGTTCATCATGAAAGCGGTTGCTAAAGCACTAGAAGCATTCCCAACGTTTAACTCATCTCTTTCTGATGATGGCGAAAGTATCATTCTTAAGAAATACGTGAACGTAGGTATCGCGGTTGATACGCCAAATGGCCTAGTCGTTCCAGTATTCAAAGATGTAAACAAAAAAGGCATCTACGAACTTTCTGAAGAACTGGCGGTTATTTCTAAGAAAGCACGTTCAGGTAAGCTAACGGCTTCTGATATGCAAGGCGGTTGTTTCACTATTTCTAGCCTTGGCGGTATTGGTGGTACAGCGTTTACGCCAATTGTGAACGCACCAGAAGTGGGTATCCTAGGGGTATCTAAATCTGAAATGAAGCCTGTATGGAATGGTAAAGAATTTGAACCACGCCTACAGCTTCCACTTTCTTTATCTTACGATCACCGTGTGATCGATGGTGCTGAAGGTGCACGCTTCATTACTTACCTAAATGGTTGTTTATCTGACATCCGTCGTTTAGTGTTGTAATGGAATGAAATAGGGTGGCTCAGCGGCCACCTTATTTTTTATAAATTTCGGCTTATTGCATCGAAAGCCAGTATGGAAAAAGGCGCAATAGGACTCAAAAAGATAAAGAATGTTGTCTAGCTCACAGGCTCGCGTGAATGACTTTTCAGGGTGTGTACAAGTCGATAGACTGACTGCAATTCTGAAGTTAATAATTCACTCCCATTGCGGTTATTAATCCAAAAGTGGGAAACCGTCAGCTTGTCAGGGATAAATGACTATAACGAGGTCAAAATGAGCAAAGAAATTAAAGCCCAAGTAGTTGTACTTGGTGCAGGTCCTGCTGGTTACTCAGCAGCATTCCGTTGTGCCGATTTAGGCTTAGAAACGGTAATCGTTGAGCGTTATAACACTCTTGGTGGTGTTTGTTTGAACGTGGGTTGTATCCCATCGAAAGCGCTTTTACATGTTTCTAAAGTGATCGAAGAATCAAAAGCAATGGCTGCACACGGTGTTGTTTTTGGTGAACCACAAACTGACATCAACAAGATCCGTTCTTGGAAAGATAAAGTGATTACTCAGCTTACTGGCGGTCTTGCTGGTATGGCTAAAATGCGCAAAGTAACCGTAGTGAATGGCTTCGGTAAATTTACGAGTGCAAACACGCTTGAAGTGGTTGGCGAAGAAACAACAACTGTTACTTTTGATAATGCAATCGTAGCGGCGGGTTCTCGTCCAATTAAACTGCCTTTCATTCCGCATGAAGACCCACGTATTTGGGATTCAACTGACGCACTAGAATTGAAAGAAGTGCCTAAGAAACTGCTTGTTATGGGCGGCGGTATCATCGGTCTAGAAATGGGTACGGTGTACCACTCTCTAGGTTCTCAAATCGATGTAGTTGAAATGTTTGACCAAGTGATCCCAGCGGCTGATAAAGACGTTGTTAAAGTGTTCACCAAGCAAATTAAAGACAAATTCAACCTAATGCTTGAAACCAAAGTAACGGCTGTTGAAGCGAAAGAAGATGGTATTTACGTTTCAATGGAAGGCAAAAAAGCGCCAGCAGAAGCTGAACGTTACGATGCCGTTCTTGTTGCAATTGGCCGTGTACCAAACGGTAAGCTAATGGACGCTGAAAAAGCGGGTATCGAAGTTGATGAGCGTGGTTTCATCAATGTCGATAAGCAAATGCGTACAAACGTACCTCACATCCATGCTATCGGCGATATCGTTGGTCAACCTATGCTTGCTCACAAAGGTGTGCATGAAGGTCACGTTGCCGCTGAAGTGATTTCTGGTAAGAAACACTACTTCGATCCTAAAGTTATTCCATCAATTGCGTATACGGAGCCAGAAGTTGCGTGGGTTGGTAAAACTGAGAAAGAAGCGAAAGCGGAAGGCATCAACTACGAAACCGCTACTTTCCCTTGGGCTGCATCAGGCCGTGCAATCGCATCTGATTGTGCTGAAGGTATGACTAAGCTTATCTTCGATAAAGACACTCATCGCGTTATCGGTGGTGCTATCGTTGGTACTAACGGCGGTGAATTGCTAGGTGAAATCGGTCTTGCGATTGAAATGGGTTGTGATGCTGAAGATCTCGCGTTAACTATCCACGCTCACCCAACACTACACGAATCTGTTGGCCTAGCTGCTGAAGTGTTTGAAGGTACGATTACCGACCTTCCAAACGCAAAAGCACTAAAGCGTAAGAAGTAATAAAGCCGTTTCTAAGGGATAGAGCCGCGATTAGTTTTCTAGTTCTTGGTTTCTAGCTCCTAGAAGCAGTAAAGAAGGCCGCATGCTTGTTTGAGCATGCGGCCTTCTTGTATTTGTGTTGAAGGGTGTAAAGAAAAATGTTCTGTCTATGTGCTTAGCTCATCGATGGAATGAAAGATTGGATGGCTTTGGATTGGAAGCGCAAAAAGCGCTATCCGTGACGGTTATTCTATGGAACAGGGGCCAATATCCCCTGTACCTTATTTGTTTTTATAAATACACAACATGTCTAAGAAGCTAGTCACTAACTGGGTTAAGTATTCTTTATCTGGGCGACGGTTTGCTTGAACGTAGATCGAATAGCAAATGCCATGGAAAAGTTTGGCGATATTTCCGGGGTTATGATCGTTGCATAACTCTCCACTCTTGATAGCGCTGCTAAACAATTCACGGAAATATTTTTGATGTTGCCCATGAGTGGCTACAAACAGTGGCCAAACATCTTCGCGGGTTGAGGTGCTCCATTCAAACCAAATTTTAATCCATTGAGTGTCTTCTAATACTAAATCGATTAAACGGTTGGATATTGTTGATAAGTTGTCTTTTACCGGCTGAGATGGATCAATGTGTTCTTGAAGAAACGAAGAAAAGTTTTGCTCAACTTGGTTTAAAACTTCGTCGACTAAATCTTCACGAGTAGGGAAGTAATTAAATACTGTCGCGACCGATACCTGTGCAATGTCGGCTATATCAGCATGGCCACCACGACCAATTCCACGTTTAGCAAACACTTCTATTCCAATTTCAAGAAGTTGTAATTTTCTTTTTTCAGGATTTAATCGGGTCCTTGGGCGTTTTGTCATCATGTCCATATTCGAATCCTAGCTTAAAGGTTGTATGTAAAGTTTTGATTATTATATTTATTATGTGAATAAGTCTACCCTTGTCTATGGTCGTGTCAATGAATTAAAAATGAGCCCAGAAACCAAGAAACAGTTTAAAAGTTAACGAACACGCCTTGCAGTGATAGAATAGGCAACTTATGGTTTTAGTTTAGTCGAAATTTCTAAACTTATTTTGTGGCAAAATCTAATTATTGAGAAAAATATGAAACACACTGTAGAAGTAATGATCTCTGAACAGGAAGTGCAAGATCGAGTGAAAGCGCTAGGCAAGTCTATTGTTGAGCATTATCAAGGATCGGAGAATTTAGTGATTGTTGGGTTATTACGTGGTTCTTATGTTTTTATGGCTGATTTGTCACGCGCGATTGATTTAAACCATCAGATCGATTTTATGACCGCATCAAGCTATGGTAATGCCATGACCAGCTCTCGTGATGTGCGTATTCTTAAAGATTTAGATGATGATATTAAAGGGAAAGATGTTCTGTTAGTTGAAGATATTATTGATACCGGTAATACCTTGAGTAAAGTTCGTGAGATCCTTGAAATTCGTGAGCCTAATTCGATTGAAATTTGTACCTTATTAGATAAGCCATCTCGCCGTGAAGTGCATGTTGACGCAAAATGGATTGGCTTTGAAATTCCAGATGAGTTCGTAGTCGGTGTGGGCATTGATTATGCTCAAAAATATCGTAACTTACCTTTCATAGGCAAAGTGGTTCCACAAGAATAATATCAACATTTCCTCATTATTCTTGAATGCGATACCGCACATGAATATTGATCATTGGAATGATGATCCGCAACTGGCTAAGCTTAAATCTGTTGGCTTGGGCTGAAATAAAAAAGAGCGACTCAATGGTCGCTCTTTTTATCGGTTTAATCGTGACGAAAGGTCTTGCGTAAAGGTTTATCCACAAAGGTTGCTGGGATTATCTTCATGCAAAATTTTCGCAATCGATGCTTGGTGAGAGATCTCGAGTGTTTCGCGGCTATGACAGCGAACACCTAAATCATTTAATACACCATCACCAATACCATAAACCCAGCCGTGAATTTCAATTTTCTGGCCTCTTTCCCATGCTTGCTGTAGCACGGTTGAGTTACCTAAGTTATATGCCTGTTCGGCAACATTGATTTCACAAAGTTTGTTAGCCCATTCTTCTTTAGGGAATTGACCTAACCAATTACGGTGTTTTAAGTATAGATCTCGAATATGCAGTAACCAGTTGTTGATTAATCCTAAATTAGGGTTATCAATGGCGGCTTGCACACCACCACAACCGTAGTGACCACAGATGATGATATGCTTTACTTTCAATACATCGACCGCATATTGAACAACAGACAAGCAATTCAAATCGGTGTGGATGACTTGGTTTGCAACGTTACGGTGGACAAACAATTCTCCAGAGTAAAGCCCGGTAAGGCGCTCTGCTGGTACTCGACTGTCTGAACATCCAATCCATAGGTATTCAGGGTGTTGCGATTCTTCTAATTGAGTGAAAAATTCTGGGCGTTCTGATTTAATCGACTCAGCCCACGTCGAGTTATTTTGAAATAACTGTTTAATATCTGGCATGTTATGTTCCTCATTAACCTGCTTTACTATACACAAGACTGATAAAAATCAAATCCGATTTGTGATCTATTTATCAAAGGTAATTATTTTAATTATGAATGCATTAGAAATTCAAGACTTACGTAAAACCTATTCCGGTGGCGTGGAAGCGTTGAAGGGGGTGTCTTTATGCGTAGAACAAGGCGATTTTTACGCACTGCTTGGGCCTAATGGTGCAGGTAAATCGACCACGATTGGTGTGATCAGCTCGTTAGTGAATAAAACCTCTGGCAAGGTGAAAGTGTTTGGCTACGATATCGACACCGATTTGGTTAAAGCGAAACAACAGTTAGGCTTAGTCCCCCAAGAGTTCAACTTCAACCCGTTTGAAACGGTGTATCAAATTGTAATGCAACAAGCAGGTTATTACGGGGTATCTGGCGAGCTTGCCAAACAAAGAGCTGAAAAATACCTGACGCAATTGGACTTGTGGGGAAAGCGTAACGAACGTGCACGTCACCTTTCAGGTGGCATGAAACGTCGTTTAATGATTGCTCGTGCTTTAATGCATGAACCTAAGCTTTTGATCCTTGATGAACCAACAGCAGGGGTGGATATTGAGCTTCGCCGTTCGATGTGGGAGTTCTTAAAGCAAATCAACCAAGAAGGTGTGACGATTATTCTAACGACGCACTATTTGGAAGAGGCGGAAATGCTGTGTCGTAATATCGGTATTATTAATCGCGGGGAAGTGATTGAAAATACGTCGATGAAGGCGTTATTAAATAAACTGCATGTTGAAACCTTTATCTTGGATTTACAGGGGTGTGAGAGCAAACCTGAGTTGCTTGATGCCAAAATCACGCACTTCTCCAGTAATAGTTTGGAAGTGGAAATTGATAAAACGCAGGGGCTAAATCGTGTATTTGAGCAATTGACTGAGCAAGGTGTGCAAGTGCTCTCGATGAGAAATAAAGCCAACCGGTTAGAAGAGTTATTTGTCACGATTGTTCGCGATGGTGAGAAGACGCAATCACAAGAAGGAAACCAATAATGGCTGAGCTCTATTGGACCGCTTTTAAAAGCTTGGTCAGCAAAGAAATTCGCCGCTTTATGCGTATTTGGGTACAAACCATTGTGCCTCCCGCAATCACTATGACGTTGTATTTTATTATCTTCGGAAATCTAATTGGTTCTCGTATTGGTGAGATGAACGGTTTTAGCTACATGGAATATATTGTTCCGGGCTTGATCATGATGTCGGTGATCACTAACTCTTATTCGAATGTGGCTTCGTCGTTTTTCAGTGCGAAATTTCAAAAGAATATTGAAGAATTGTTAGTGGCTCCCGTGCCACACCACATCATTATTTGTGGCTATGTGATGGGTGGGGTGATCCGTGGGTTAATGGTGGGCGCGATGGTGACGGCGGTTTCCTTGTTCTTTGTTGATTTGCAAATCCATCATTGGTTTATCATTGTTTCAACGGTATTTTTAACCTCGGTTGTTTTTGCTCTTGGCGGATTAATTAATGCGGTATTTGCTGATACGTTTGATGATATCTCAATCATCCCAACGTTCATCTTAACGCCTTTGACCTACCTTGGTGGTGTCTTTTATTCGATCAGCTTATTGCCTGAATTTTGGCAAGGTGTGTCGAAGATCAACCCAATCGTTTATATGGTGAATGCGTTCCGTTATGGCTTCTTAGGGGTGTCTGATGTGGGGATAGTGGCTTCATTTAGCGTTTTGTTAGCATTTATTGTTGTGCTGTATACCATTGCTTATCGTTTGGTATCGAAAGGAATCGGTTTACGTAGCTAACGTTTACCTTATTTTCCGCTTTAAGTCGTATTGGAAATAAAAATCCCGCGATGGTTGGAATGAACCATAGCGGGATTGTTTTAAGAGAAGTAAGGTCTCAAACCTAGCTTATTCTTCTTCACCATCGTTTGCACTGCTAGACAGCTCAACCGTTATGTTATCAATCAGGCGTACTTGACCAAGATGTGCAGCCATTAACACCACAACTTTACTGCTTTCTTCGTTAGCAAGTTGCAAGGTGTTAGCGTCGCGGATAAAAATATCATCAGGTTCTAAGTCGGCGGCTCTTAATTGATCTTGAGCGTCTTCAATCAACGATGTGTAATCTTGGCGACCGCCACGTAATTGGCTGCCGACCCAACGCATAGTGCGCGCTAAAACCGGTGCTCGTTGACGCTCACTTAATGTTAAGCGAGTATTACGTGAGCTCATGGCTAAGCCATCCATTTCACGTACTGTTGGTACGCCAATCACTTCAATATCCATCGCAAGATCGGTCACCATTTTTTGGATGACGGCGAGTTGTTGGAAATCTTTTTCACCAAAACATGCTACATCTGGCTGAACGATATTGAACAATTTAGTCACAATCGTGCTTACGCCACGAAAATGACCTGGGCGAGATGCCCCTTCTAACATGTGCGATAGACCCGGAACTTCGACAAAGGTTTGTTTATCAAGTCCGTCAGGGTACATGACTTCAGGTGTTGGAGTGAAAACGAATTCGACACCTTCACCATTGAGTTTGCTTAAGTCATCATCTAATGTTCTTGGATAATTATTTAAGTCATCGGCACGTTCAAACTGCATCGGATTGACAAAAATACTGACTACAACGAGATCGGCATGTTCACGCGCTTTACGGACTAAGGTCAAGTGACCTTCATGTAAGTTGCCCATTGTTGGGACAAAAGCGATACGACGACCATCTCGACGAGCACTTTTTAGCTGGTCTCTTAATGAGACAACATCAGCAAAAGTTTGCATGTTTGTTCCTTGTTCTATACCAATTACTACGATAAGTATTATTTGAGGTTATTCAAAGCTATGTTCTGCGCCCGGGAATACTCCCGCCTCAACATCTTGGATATATTGTTGAATGGCTTTTTGCATGCTGCCAGTTTCTACTAAAAAGTTTTTAGAAAATTTAGGCATATAATTGGCTGAGATACCAAACATGTCATGCATGACAAGAATTTGCCCATCTGTTTCTTTCCCCGCGCCAATACCAATCACTGGAATATCCAATTCACGAGTAATACGCTGAGCAAGGCTAGTTGGCACGCATTCTAACACTAAAAGTTGTGCTCCGGCATTTTGAAGTGCAATCGCATCGATAACCATTTGCTCTGCTTTTTCTTGTTCACGCCCTTGAATACGAAAACCACCAAAAATATTGACCGATTGCGGCGTTAATCCAAGGTGGGCACAAACAGGAACAGAACGCTCAGTCAACTGCTTGACGGTTTCAATTAACCAACTGCCACCTTCGAGTTTAACCATGTTGGCACCTGCGCGCATCAATGTGGCTGCTTCTTGGCAAGCTTGCTCTGGTGTGGCGTAACTCATAAACGGCATGTCGGCAACTAATAAGCAATTAGGGCTACCAGCACGTACGCAGCGAGTATGGTATGCAATATCTTCAACCGTGACCGGCAAAGTACTTTCTTGACCTTGTAATACCATGCCTAATGAATCGCCAACCAAAAGAAGGGGCATTTCTTGTTGCTCAAAGAGTTGAGAGAAACTGGCATCGTAAGCGGTAGAGGTCGCAAATTTACGGCCTTCTTGTTTCCACTTCATTAAGGTATTAATTGAAACTTTTTTCATCATTCTGTCCTTATTAGATAGGCGCGGCACATAAGCGATTACTTATTATTGTGCTTGCCAAATCGTAAGCCCGTTGCGATCGACGTGGTGCAGTAACGTGGCGAGCTCAGTTCCATCAGGAAGTTGTAATTGAGGGGCGATTTCATGTAACGGATAAAGAACAAACTCACGTACCTTCATACCGTAATGGGGAACGGTTAAACGCTCGTTGTCGATAATTTCATTACCATATAAGAGAATATCGAGATCTAAACTGCGTGGTCCCCAGCGTTCTTCTTTACGTTCACGCCCTTGATTTTGCTCGATGGCTTGAGTGCAGTCGAGCAAGGCTAAAGGGGATAATTGGGTTTGAACTTTTGCCACCGCATTAATGTAATCCGGTTGATCTTGTGGCCCCATTGGCGTGCTGCTGTACAAAGAAGAGCACGCAAGTAAATCAATATGGGGATGTTGGCGCAGGGCTTGAATTGCTTGCTGCGCTTGTTCAACTGGGTTAGATAAATTACTGCCAATAGCAAGGTAAACAGTGATCATTCTTGAGACCTTGGCTTGGTTGTTTTTCGCTTGGTTTGAGGGCGTTTTCGGCGGCGACCAGTTGGTTTAGGATTGCCCAAGGTTTGCACCATGTTTTGTCGGTGAACCGAAGGGGCATCTTGAAATTCGTGCCACCAAAGAGCTAACTCTTCAGTTGGACCACCTTCAATTTGTCCTCGCATTTCTAACATATCAAAACCGGCGCGGAACTTGTTTAGCTCCAGCATTTGGAATGCTCGTTTACCGGTGCGGCGTGTTAAGCGCAGTTGCAGTTGCCAAATATCACGAATGGTTGCGGTATGACGGCGAGGGATCGCTAATTGCTTAACTTGATCATCGAGTAGTTCATTACTGGCCATCATAATGGCGTCGTAATAGCTGAGCTTACGCACTTCCATTAAATCTTTGGCACGGTATTGCAATGGGTACCATAAGAAGGCTGCAAACATAAAGGCAGGGTTGATACGTTTTCCGTCATTGATGCGTTTGTCGGTTGAGTTCAACACGATCTCAATCATCTGCTCGACATCGGAATTTTGCGCTTCAGTAAAGTGACGAGCAACCGTTGGAAATAAGGCAGAGAACAGATCGTATTGACGAAGAAGCTTGTAAGTGGCTAGGCCTTGGCCTGCTTGAAGTAATTTTAGGGATTCTTCAAATAAACGTGCCGCGGGAACACTAGTCATTAAATGTGCCAGTTCTTTAATTGGCGCTGCAGTTGCTGGCGCTATGCTCATGTCTAGCTTGGCCGCAAAACGGATTGCACGGATCATTCGCACCGGATCTTCACGATAACGGGTTTCCGGATCACCAATCATGCGGATGATACCATCTTTTAAATCGTTTACGCCGTTGGCATAGTCATGAATGCTGAAATCGGCAATGTTGTAATACATGGCATTAACGGTGAAATCACGACGCTCAGCATCTTCCTCAACCGTGCCGTACACGTTATCTCGAAGTAACATGCCTTCTTTTGATTGAGCCGATTGATTTTTTTCTGGCTCTTGATGATGGCCACGGAAAGTAGCGACTTCAATAATATCACGACCAAACATGATGTGAGCTAAACGGAAACGGCGTCCGATTAATCGGCAATTACGAAATAGTTCTTTGATTTGTTCTGGGGTCGCATTGGTTGCAATATCAAAATCTTTCGGCTGTTTGTCGAGCAGTATGTCACGTACACCACCACCGACAAGAAAAGCGTCATAGCCGTGATTATGTAATCGATACAACACTTTCAGGGCATTTTCACTGATGTGTGAGCGTGAGACAGTATGCTCTTGGCGAGTGATAATGTTCAGATTAACTTCTCCATTTGAGCCATCTTGATTTGAACTTTTTTGGTCTTTATTTGTGTTTGTAAATAGCTTACGACACAAATTAGCAGCTTGAGTGAAAATAACCCACCTCGGTAGTTTCGTTAACTGAACGCCGCGATGATCAAATGAATTCGTTCTAAGTGAATTCGTTCAAAGCGAGAATAGAATTTTATAACTGTATCGATATCTAATACAGAAAAAGTTGCGCCAATAATAGCCTAGGTTGGCCTATTTTAGAATGGTTACTTGGATTATAGGGTGCTAGAAGCGAGTGAATTAGGCAATTGTTGCAATGACCAGTGTTGGCATCCCCATTCAATCATTTGTTCAATGCTGGCCGATTGAAAATCATCCGGTAAGGTAAAGCCAAGAAACAGCATGACTTTGATTAAGGTTTCTTTGGCACAATGGGTATCAACAGCGGGGGCATGATTTTGTTTTGAGAGCTTATTGCCATGTTCATCCAGCGCGAGCGGCAAATGAATATAACTTACTTCTGGTTGGTTTAAGTACCGATATAAATTAATTTGTCGACCGGTTGGCTCGATCAGATCCGCACCTCTGACTACTTCGGTCACTCCTTGGTCGATATCATCAAGCACTACGGCAAGGTTATAGGCAAATAAGCCATCTCGACGTTTGATAATGAAATCTTCTTGTGCAAGTTGATGGGGAATTGTAATCACGCCATGTTTTTGATCGGTAAATTGCTCTATCGCTTGTTTTACATGCAGTCGAACGGAGCAACCCTCAGGTGTGAGCTGGCTTTTATGGCGGCAAGTGCCAAGGTAGAAGCCGCCACCTTGCTTGATTTGTTTACGAGTGCATTGGCAATAATAAGCCAGTCCAGAAGCTAACCAGCTATCGATTTGTTCTTGATAACGTTGATGACGCTGACTTTGATAAATAACTGAACCATCCCAATGCAAACCATAAGATTCTAGGGTGTTTAAGATTAGGCTGGATGCGCCGGGCATTTCGCGTGGGGGATCAAGATCTTCAATGCGTACGAGCCATTGGCCCTGCTGGGATTTTGCTTGGAAATAACTGCCAAATGCGGCAATAAGCGAGCCAAAATGAAGTGGCCCTGAAGGGGATGGAGCAAAACGACCAATGTAAGTCATGGGGGGTAATGACAATCAGATATGGTAAAAAATAAGGTGCGACTCGGCACAAAACCCGACAGGGTATAGACGCTTGTCGGGTTTTTATGCGTGGCTAAGTCCTTAACCTTGCATTTGCTTTTCTTTAAGCTCTGCAAGTGTTTTACAGTCGATACAGAGATCAGCTGTTGGTCTTGCTTCTAAACGGCGAATGCCGATTTCAACGCCACAAGATTCACAGAAACCGAAATCGTCTTCTTCGATTTTCATCAACGTCTTTTCGATTTTTTTGATCAAGCGACGTTCGCGGTCACGGTTACGTAACTCTAAGCTGAACTCTTCTTCTTGTGATGCACGGTCAACCGGATCTGGGAAGTTTGCTGCTTCATCTTTCATGTGGCTCATGGTGCGGCTAACTTCTTCACGAAGTTGGTCACGCCATGCTTTTAGAATTTTTGTAAAGTGAGCCATTTGCTCTGGTGACATGTATTCTTCACCGGCAGTTTCTTGGTATGGCTCAACACCCGCAATGGCTAGAATGCCTAGCGTTTTTTTCTTAATTAGTTCTGGCATACAGCGCTCCTACTTGCTCCCTTTAACCAATGGCTGGTTAATTAAGGGCGGTACATATAGCAGAAAGAATGATCATTGGCAAACAAATAAATTGTCGAATGTGATTTTACATACCAAGATTTTTATTTACAGAATCAATTGTCTATAAATTCAATGGCAGAGGTTAATTGCATTTGTTTTGGTGATATTTCGGCTTGATAGCAGATCACCTCGACCCCAATGTCCTTTGCTTGTTTTAAAAGTTGTGAATAATCCGCATCGATATGGTGTGCGGCAGAGACTTTTTCAATCCCTGTGTGTAAAACAGCGAAAAAAAGTACCGCTCTTTGTCCCGATTTAACCACTTCCATTAATTCCCGCAAGTGTTTTTGGCCTCGTAATGTGACGGCATCAGGGAAATATCCTTGTCCTGTGGTGTTTTTTTCATCTAATAGTGTCACGCTTTTTACTTCAATGTAGCAAGGTGCACGGACAGAAGAGGTACTTTCTAACAAAATGTCGATGCGACTGTTTTCGTTGCCATATTTTACTTCGGTACGTAGAACATCATAGCCTACCAATTCAGAAATGCGTTGCTGATTAATTGCTTCCGCCACTAAACCATTGGCCCGCGCGGTATTAATGCAAATATGATCGCCTTTGCTGTTCACTGAAATCTCCCAACTATTGGGGTATTTTCGTTTGGCATTATCTGAGGTGGAATACCAGATGGTGTTACCGGGTTCTGCGCATCCAGTCATGGCCCCTGTATTGGCACAATGCATGGTTTTTTCCTCACCATTGGGTAGGGTGACATCCGTTAAAAATCGCTTATAGCGTTTTATTAAGGTGGCAGGTTGTAATGGCGGTGAAAAATTCATGTGTTATCCATCTATGTTCAGTAGTTTATTCAGGTAATGCAAAAGGTTGGCTTATATCAATCGCTGTTATTCGGTAGAATTGATTGGTTTTCATCATGACATAAGGACTTTGGATTGTCACAATTGCCGATCATTAGCGTAATGCCTGAATTACTCAGTGCGATAGATAGTCATCAACAAGTGATCTTAAAAGCCGCTCCTGGAGCGGGGAAATCAACTTACCTGCCTTTGCAGATTTTACAAAGCTTGACGGCCTTACACCCAATGAAGAACGGCCAATCCGGGCAAGGCAAGATCATTATGATGGAGCCACGTCGTTTGGCGGCGCGCAATATTGCCTATTATCTAGCAAAGCAGTTGGGCGAGCAGGTGGGTGAAACCGTTGGTTTTCGTATTCGCGGTGAAAGTAAAGTCAGTGCGCAAACTCGTCTAGAAATTGTGACAGAAGGGGTGATGACCCGCATGATCCAATCCGATCCTGAATTAACGGGAGTGGATTTGGTCATTTTTGATGAGTTTCATGAACGTAGTATTCATGCGGATACCGCGTTGGCATTTTGTTTGGAAATCCAGCAAGCATTGCGTGATGATCTGACCTTACTGGTGATGTCTGCCACTCTTGATCAAGAGGCGCTATGTGGTTTATTACCTCAAGCGCATTACGTTGAATCTCAAGGACGTGGCTTTCCAATTGAGTATCACTATACGCCTTTACAAGCCAATCAATATATTGTGTCTCGACTTGCACAAGTGATTCCGCAATGGATGCAAGATGAAGATGGTTCAATGCTGGTTTTCTTACCCGGTGTGGGCGATATCAAACAGCTACATCGGCGCTTAACGGAAGAGTCTACAGTATTGAGTCATAACGTAGATGTTTGTCCTTTGTATGGTCAGCTTGACAATAAAGCCCAGCAAATGGCGATTGCACCAGCGCAACCCGGTCGCCGTAAAATTGTGTTAGCCACTAATATTGCGGAAACTAGTTTGACCATTGAAGGCATTCGCATGGTGGTCGATAGTGGATTAGAACGAACCGCGATATTTGATCCTAAAACAGGCATCACGCGCTTACAGCAAGGTATGATCGCGCAATCTTCTGCCGAGCAACGAGCCGGTCGTGCTGGACGTTTAGAGGCCGGTCTTTGCATTCGTATGTACAGTGAAGAGCACTTAAAACGACAGCCTCTCGTACCGCAAGCTGAAATTCTTCGCAGTGACTTAACCTCATTACAAATGGAATTATTGCAGTGGGGCGCTCAGCAAGCTGATGAGTTAAGCTGGCTTGATCTGCCGCCCGCTCCTCATTTACAACAAGCCAAACAATTATTAACGGAACTCGGTTTACTTCATTCCCAAGGTCAGCTCACGAGCCTTGCGACACAAAGCCAAACATTGGGCGTTGAGCCACGTTACGCCTCGATGTTGCTCCAAGCCAAGAAGTTGGGGGCAAGCTATTTACAAACAGCATTGGCTGCCATTTCTATGCTCGAAGAGCCAGAACGTCATACGCTCGATATCAGCCATGACTGGCACCGTTGGCAACAACAACAGCATACTAAAGTGTCATTACTCAATCGTCGTAGCCAGCATTTAGCTCGATTATGCGGAACGAGTTTTGATGCAAAGCAAGTCGACTCGGAATTATTAGGTTTGTGTCTGTCACTTGCCTTTCCGGATAGAGTTGCGATGCGCCGATCTCAATCAAATGGGCAATATTTGCTGGCGAATGGGCATGGCGCGAGCATGGATGAATCCAATCCTTTATCGAACCAAGAAGGTTTGGTCGTGGTAGATTTAATGCGTCACGCGCAGTCGATGAGCAGCCAAATTTTTCGCGCAATTAAGATTGATTGGTCAACCTTGATTGAGATCCTTCCTGATAAAATTGAAGACAAAGAAGTAGTCCGCTGGGATGACAACAAAGGACAAATGATAGCAGAGCAGCAACAGTGTTTTGGTCAATTGGTGTTGTCGCGACGTCGCTTAACCCAGATCGACCCTAAACTGATCCAAGCGGCTATTTCTGACTATATTCGTCGTAAAGGTTTGTCGGTCTTACCTTGGAGTGAGAGGAGCATTAACTTATTGCAACGTATAAGAAATGCGAGTGAATGGCTGCCAGATAAAGAGTGGCCAGGGGTGAGTGATGACATTCTTTTAGCAAAACTCGAACAATGGCTTGAACCTTTCATGGTAGGAATAGATACCATAAGTAAGATACAAAAGATTGATGTTTACCAAGCATTGAATAGCTATCTTGCTTGGCCTTTGAATCAAGATATAGATGCGTATCTGCCCACGCATTACCAGTTGCCGACCGGAACTCGTAAGGCGATTCGCTATCAGGAAAAATGTGAACCTGTCTTATCCGTTAGGATGCAAGAGGTCTTTGGTGAATCGGACTCTCCTGTGATTGCTCAAGGGCGTAAAAAGTTGGTGTTGGAATTACTTTCACCGGCGCAGCGCCCTTTACAAGTGACACAGGATTTAGCCGGTTTTTGGCAAGGTTCGTACAAAGAAGTACAAAAGGAAATGAAAGGACGCTATCCGAAACATGTTTGGCCTGATGATCCCGCCAATCATGTTGCAACAACCAAAACCAAACGGCACTTTCAGCCTAAATAAGTAAGCGTTAAACGATAATTGAAGATTGATAGCAAGTGCTGTTAATACATAATGGACATTTGTGGCTCAATATTAGCCACAAAAAATAAGCAAAAGGCAAAGCATTGAATACACCAAAACAGATGGCTCCACGGAAAACGCCATCAACTAAGACGACAACTGGCCGTAAAACCTCTGCGTCATCTCCTCGTAAGGCAGGACCTGCTCGCGCACGAAAAGCGCCTGCTGCAAAAAAAACATGGTTAAGAAAAGCATGGAGTCTGGCTTGGAAGCTCGGCTTAGTCTTTTTGGCGTTAATGGTGGCTGCTGGTTTTTATCTTAACGGCGTTGTCACACAACGCTTTGCTGGTCAGTTATTTGAGTTACCGACCGTGGTGTACGCTCGTGTGCTGAACCTAGAGCCGGGCAGTAATGTGACGGTGACAAAATTACGTCAAGAACTCGATGTCTTGAACTATCGCAAAGTTTCTAACCCATCTCGAGCTGGGGAATATTCAGCATCCTCGACCAAAATTGAATTATTCCGACGTCCATTTGAATTTGAAAATGGGCCAGAACCATCACGTCATGTGATGCTTTATTTTGATAATAACGGCTTAAAACGTATTCAATCGTTAGATTCAAAGGCCGATCTTGGCTTTTTGCGTATTGAACCGAAAATGCTTGGAATGTTGGAAGCGAAGAAGGAAGAATCTCGCTTATTCTTAAAACGAGAACAATTTCCAGATGCAATGGTAGAAGCATTATTGTCGACAGAAGACCGTGATTTTTATCAACACGGTGGCGTATCACCGGTAGCCATTGCTCGTGCTTTTGTCGTGAATTTACGCGCGGGGCGCGCGGTACAAGGCGGGAGTACCTTAACTCAACAATTGGCAAAAAACCTGTTTTTAAGCAGCGAAAAAACCTTATGGCGTAAGTTCAAAGAAGCTTATATTGCGATGATCTTAGATTATCGCTTTAGTAAAGATCGCATTCTTGAAGCTTATTTAAATGAAGTGTATTTAGGGCAAAATGGCGGGGAAGCGATCCACGGTTTTGCCTTGGCTTCTCGCTATTATTTTGGTCAACCTTTGCAAGAACTGCGTATTGATCAACTGGCGATGCTGGTGGGTATGGTGAAAGGTCCATCATATTACAACCCTATGCGTCATCCTGAGCGAACTAAAGAACGTCGTGACTTGGTGTTAGAGCTTATGATGAATCAAAATATCTTAACGCCTTCACAGTTAAATGAAGCGGCCAGCCGTAATTTAGATCTGCAGAAAAATCCTCATCTTGGCAAGCGTCAACCAGCTTATTTTGAACAGCTACAACGCGAGTTAAAAGATAAAGTTGGCGATAAGTTTAAGTCAGATATTGGCTTACGTTTATTTACGACCCTTGATCCGGTTTCTCAAACCTATTTAGAAAATGCGGTGAACAAAACCTTACCTCAGTTAGAGCAACGCTCAGGGAAAGGTCTGGAAACAGCTGTTGTCGCGGTTGACCGTCAAACCGGGGAAATCCGTGCGATGATCGGTGGCAGAAAAGTGGGTTACGATGGTTTTAATCGAGCGTTAAGTGCTAGCCGTCAAATTGGTTCATTGGTTAAACCTTCAATTTATTTAACCGCATTAGAGAGCCCAGAAAAATATAATTTGGGCACAACAATTGATGATAAGCCTATTACCTTAACCAATGAGCAAGGTCAAACGTGGTCGCCAAAGAACTTCGACCGAAAGTTCAGTGGTGAAGTGCCTTTGTACAAAGCGATGGCGAAATCGATGAACGTACCCACGGTTAACTTAGGTATGCAGTTAGGCATTCCTGCCGTGGTCGATACATTAAGTAAACTGGGGATAGATAAACAAGAGATCCGCCCTGTACCGTCGATGTTTTTGGGATCGTTTTCCTTAACGCCGTATCAAGTGTCACAAATGTTCCAGACGATAACCAATTCAGGTAAACGTGCGCCTTTAACCGCGTTGCGTACCGTGATGGATGTGGATGGCAACGTGTTGTATGAAAGTATTCCAAAAGCTTCACAACAAGTACCGCAGCAAGCCGCATGGCTTACGACGTATATTATGAAAAAAGTGGTGACCGAAGGAACGAGCCGCGCTTTACAATCTAATTATGGTTGGGCAACGCTTGCAGCAAAAACAGGTACCAGTAATGACAGCCGTGATAGCTGGTTTGTTGGGGTTGATGGCCGTGAAGTCGTGACGATTTGGACCGGGCGAGATGATAATAAACCAACCAAACTGACAGGGGCGAGCGGTTCTTTACGCACTTACGCAAATTACTTAGCACAACGTGCACCAGAGCGTTTAACGTTGCCTTGGCCAAGTAAAATAGTCACCACACATTTTGATCAAACCCAAGCTGGAGGCTATGAAGCGGATTGTTCAGGTAATATTGATTTGCCTCAATGGGATATCAATGGGAATTTAAAAGACGCATGTAAAAACAATCCTAAACGTTGGTTGAAATCGTTATTTGATTTTTAGTCATCGCTTTCACCCCATTTTCAATGTATTTTCAGTTAATTGGGTGAATTAATGATAATTATTGTTTAATAAGCAGTGCGTTAGTCTAAGCTTGCTTTAAATCAGCGCCAAAAAATCTTCTCAGTGACTAATCCACTTTGGATGAAAGAGAAGTTAAATGATGAGATAAGGATATCGATTGTTGAACATGCACCGTTTATTGTTGGGAGTGTTGCTGCTCCCTTTTGTTGCCGCTATTCCAGAAGTTGAAGCAAGGGAAACGTTGCCAGATGGGTCGACTCGTCCGACTATCGCCGTCGTCTTAGCTGGTGGTGGTGCCAAAGGCGCTGCGCATATTGGTGTATTGCAAGCGCTAGAAGAGATGAAAATCCCTGTTGATATTGTGACAGGCACCAGCATGGGTTCCTATGTTGGCGGCTTGTATGCCTTAGGGATGAGTGCACAAGAAATCGAAGATACCGTTAATAGTATTGATTGGAATACGGGCTATAACGATCGAGTTAGCCGAAGCGAGCGTCGCGTTCGTGATAAAGAGTACGATGATCGCTATCAACTGCATACCGATCTTGGCTTAAGGTGGTTGGAGGTTAAGGTTCCCAAAGGTGTGGTGCAAGGGCAAAATATGCTGCACATTTTGCGCCAAAGTACGGGCAACCTACCTGCGTTTGAATCTTTCGATGAGCTTCCCATTCCTTATCGCGCTGTCGCAACTGATATTGTTCATTTAAAGCCAGTGGTATTGAAAGACGGTGAGTTAGTCGACGCTATGATGGCCAGTATGTCGGTACCAGGGGCGCTGCCGCCATACAATTACAATGGCATGTTGCTGGTGGATGGTGGCGTTACCGATAACATGCCGGTTGAATTGGCGCGTTCTATGGGCGCAGATATCGTAATTGCGGTTGATATCAGTACGGATTATAAAACCGCTGAACAACTGAGCACTTTTTTAAGTGTCGGCGATCAACTGTCTAATTATTTAGTGCGTCGTAGTACTCAAGAACAATCGGCATTATTGAAAAATACAGATGTATTGCTGCATCCTGCGGTTGGCAAGATGAGCACCACAGATTTTGCGAAAATGCCAGAAGCTTATGATCTCGGTTATCAATCTGCGGTATTGCAACAAGATGAATTGCATCGTTACTCCGTCAGTGAAGCAACGTATTTGAATTATCAAAAGCGTAAAAAAGCTCGCCGTTCCGAGTTTAAAAGTGGCGCCGATCTGACCATTAATCAAATTACGATCAACAACAACAGTCATTACAATGAAAAGCTGTTGCAACATCGTTTGGATATTCATACCGGTCAGAAGTACACCAGCGAAGAAATCGAACAAAGAGTGCGTGATTTATACGCTTTAGATCGCTTTGAACGTGTCTCTTATGAATATCAAAATAATGATGATGGTACTGCAAACCTAACTGTGGATGTGGATGAAAAAGAATGGGGGCCGAATTATCTCGATTTTCGTTTTTTCATGGAAGACAACTTTCGTAATTCCAGTAAATACTCGATAGGTTTTACCAGTAATTTTACCGACCTGAGTGATAATGGCGCCGAACTTAGAACCAACTTTGAAATAGGTTCAGATAAGCTTTTAGGGGTGGAGCTTTATATCCCGATGACCTATGATCAAACTCTTTTCTTTGTCGCATCGGGCACTTATAGCGATGAAAAGTCCAATCTATTTATTTCTGAAAGTCTTGAAAGAGATATTGATGGCAATATAAATACGCAGTTATCAGATACCGAAAATTCATTGCCTGTCGATTATGTGAAATGGATAGGTGATATTGCGTTTGGTTTACAACCAGCCTTATGGCAAGAGTTTCGTGTTGGTCTTCGTTATACCGACGGTAAAACGAGTTTGACCGGTTTACCCTCTTTTGGTGAAACGGATTATACCCGTCAAGGCGCTTATCTGAGCTATCGATTTGATACCTTAGATGATATTAGTTTCCCTACAAAAGGTTTTTTTGTCGATTTTGAATATCTGTTATCAAAAGATACTACAACTGATGATAGCGGTAGTGCACAAGATGATACTGTATCGGAAGTCACATCTAGAGTGATGGCAGCACAAAGCATAGGTAAACATTCTTTAGTGGGACAAATTGATTACGGCATCGTTGATAGTGAGAACTCATTTGTACCGATTGATCCAAAAGAATTAGGCGGGTTTTTAAATTTATCTGGCATACCAAGAGACAGTTTATCTGGGCGAAATAAAGCCTTCAGTAGTTTGGTGTATCGTTATAAATGGTTTGATAATGACTTTGGGCTGTTTAAATCTCCAGTTTATCTCGGCGCCTCACTGGAGTATGGCGGGGTGTGGTCTGGCACTAATAAAAAATGGGATAAGGATTCAATGTATTTGGCCGGCTCGATGTTTACTGGGGTCGATTCGCCATTGGGGCCAATTATCCTTGCGTATGGACAAACTGAGGAGCAGTATAAGTCACTCTATTTGATTGTAGGTTCGACATTTTAATATCGATGTCTGCCTTTGCTAGACGAACAATCTGTGAATTGCCAATTAAAGTGTAGGATTTCACAACTTTAATTCGCAGTTTGCTAGGTTGGTCAAACTCGCAAGATTTTAATTTTTCATTAAATTTGTTATTCTTTAACCCATATTTTGGCTCCGACCGTATTCGATTATTAAGAATCAGCCATCACACTAGTTCCTAATGAAAATGGGCAGGAAGCCAAGTTTCCAAGGATGTTTCCCCTTAATCTTATCAAAAGGGTAAACCGCAATGAGAGGAATAAGTCGTGCTTGAAGCCTACCGTAAACACGTCGCAGAGCGTGCCGCTGAAGGAATTGTCGCAAAACCTTTAGACGCAGAGCAGGTTGCTGCTTTGGTAGAACTGCTAAAAAATCCACCTAAAGGTGAAGAAGAGTTTATTCTTGACCTACTTATCAACCGAATTCCACCTGGTGTAGATGAAGCCGCTTATGTGAAAGCTGGGTTCTTAACGGCTGTTGCAAAAAGTGAGTGTGAATCACCACTAGTGAGCCGTGAAAAAGCAGCTGAACTGCTTGGCACCATGCAAGGTGGTTATAACATTGAACCACTAATTAGCTTTTTAGATGATGATTTACTTGCACCGATTGCAGTAGAAGCTTTATCCCATACGTTACTGATGTTTGATTCTTTCCATGATGTTGAAGAAAAAGCCAAAGCAGGTAATGCTTCTGCGCAGCAAGTGCTTCAATCGTGGGCAGATGCGGATTGGTTCTTGAAAAAACCGCAAACTGCAGACAAGGTAACGCTAACTGTCTTTAAAGTGACAGGCGAAACCAATACCGACGATTTATCTCCCGCTCCAGACGCATGGTCTCGTCCTGACATCCCACTTCACGCTTTAGCTATGCTAAAAAATGCACGTGAAGGGATTGAACCTGATGATGCTGGTAACATCGGCCCAATCAAACAAATTGAAGCTCTGAAAGAAAAAGGCCATCAATTAGTTTACGTTGGTGATGTTGTGGGTACCGGTTCTTCTCGTAAATCAGCGACTAACTCAGTGCTTTGGTTTATGGGTGATGACATTCCATTCGTACCAAACAAACGTGCGGGTGGTTTCTGTCTTGGTGGTAAAATTGCTCCTATCTTCTTTAACACAATGGAAGATGCAGGTGCGCTGCCAATCGAACTTGATGTGTCTAAAATGAACATGGGTGACGTGATTGATATTTATCCTCACGAAGGAAAAGTATGCACACACGGCACTGATGACGTTATCTCTACATTCAAATTAAAAACCGACGTCCTTTATGATGAAGTTCGTGCTGGTGGTCGTATTCCATTGATCATTGGTCGTGGCTTGACGGATCGCGCTCGTACTTCTCTCGGTCTTGAGCCTTCAGAAGTCTTCCGTCGTCCAGTTCCTGTAGTGGATTCTGGTAAAGGTTTCACCCTTGCTCAGAAAATGGTGGGTAAAGCGTGTGGTGTTGCTGGCGTTCGTCCAGACACTTACTGTGAACCAAAAATGACCACAGTAGGATCGCAAGATACCACTGGCCCAATGACGCGTGATGAACTGAAAGACTTAGCTTGTCTTGGTTTCTCTGCTGATTTAACCATGCAGTCTTTCTGTCATACTTCGGCTTACCCGAAACCAATTGATGTAAACACTCACCATACACTTCCTGATTTCATTATGAATCGTGGTGGTGTGTCACTTCGCCCAGGCGATGGTGTGATTCACTCATGGTTAAACCGTATGCTTCTTCCTGATACCGTTGGTACGGGTGGTGATTCACATACACGTTTCCCATTAGGCATTTCATTCCCAGCGGGTTCTGGCTTGGTCGCGTTTGCTGCGGCAACAGGCGTAATGCCATTGGATATGCCTGAATCAATCTTGGTTCGCTTTAAAGGTGAAATGCAACCGGGTATCACACTGCGTGATCTTGTGCATGCCATTCCTTATGTTGCGATTCAAAAAGGATTATTAACGGTTGCTAAAGCCGGTAAGATCAATGAATTCTCTGGTCGTATCCTTGAGATTGAAGGGGTTGAGCACTTATCTGTTGAGCAAGCGTTTGAGTTATCAGATGCGTCAGCAGAACGTTCAGCTGCCGGTTGTACGGTTAAGCTTTCAGAAGAATCAATTTCTGAATACTTAAACTCTAACATCGTGATGCTGAAGTGGATGATCTCGGAAGGTTATGGCGATCGCCGTACTATCGAGCGCCGTATTAATGCCATGCAAGAGTGGTTAGCGAATCCTGAGTTAATGACCGCGGATAAAGACGCTGAATACGCGCATGTGATTGAGATCGATTTGGCCGATATTAAAGAACCCGTTCTTTGTGCACCAAACGATCCAGATGATGCTCGTCTGCTTTCTGAAGTGCAAGGCACAAAAATTGATGAAGTGTTCATCGGTTCTTGTATGACCAACATTGGTCACTTCCGTGCGGCAGGTAAACTGCTTGAGAAGCACAAAGGATCGCTGGATACGCGCCTTTGGGTTGCACCACCAACTAAGATGGATCGCGATCAGCTGACAGAAGAAGGTTACTACGGCATCTTTGGCCGCGCGGGGGTTCGTATCGAAACTCCGGGGTGTTCATTATGTATGGGTAACCAAGCACGAGTTGAAGATAATTCAACAGTAATGTCGACCTCTACACGTAACTTCCCGAACCGTTTAGGTACAGGCGCTAACGTGTACTTAGCTTCGGCTGAATTGTCGGCAGTAGGTGCAATCTTAGGTCGTATTCCTACTATGGCAGAGTACATGCAGTACGCGGATCAAATTAACGCGACCGCAGCAGATACCTATCGTTACCTGAACTTCCATAATATGGAACATTACACTAAGAAAGCCGATACCGTTATTTTCCAAGAACCTGCATAAGGTTGACACGCTTAGCCTAATGGCAATAAGTGTGTGATGGACAATAAGTAATAGCAAAGCCGCTGATGATTCAGCGGCTTTTTTGTTTGTTAGAAAATAAATCAAACTTAAGCAACATTGGCTAAAACCAAGTAAACTTCATTTATCATCCAATAAAAAATAATGATGTATTATGGACTTTGAATTTAAGAAAAACACGTTAGATGGCAGCTATCGAGTGGTGTTCTCATCTGGACATGAAGCGATTGGCCATTGGCTAATTGAAGAGATTGGCAGTGACCTTGCTAAGCTTGATCAAGTGATGCAACAAATTGGTGCGCAAAAAAATATCAATCAAGAATGGCAGTTACTTGGGCAAGATTGGAGCTTATTCATTGAGCAAAATGAAATTCACATTAGTTCTAACCATTTGTTAAGTATGGAAGAAGATGATCTTGATGATGATCTATCTGCCTACGAAGAAGAGAGTGAATCATGGTGCGGTATTGAAGATTTTCAACAAGTATTGCTTTCTTGGCGTGCATTTGTAAATTGATTTCCCTTTTCTGACCCCTCTGCTTTTTATTAGTGAATCTGATGCACCTTCTTGGTGCGTTAAAAATCCTATCAATCAAACCTAACCAGGCTAATCCCTTTGTTTATAAGGCATTAAAAAGTTGGCACGTAACTTGATTACTCTTTTAATGTAGACAGAATTCATCATTACGAGGGAATGCAATGAAACTTATTAATGCCATTATTAAACCATTTAAATTGGACGATGTCCGCGAAGCACTTGCGGATGTGGGTATCGAAGGGATGACCGTCTCTGAAGTCAAAGGATTTGGACGCCAGAAAGGCCACACTGAACTGTACCGTGGTGCAGAATACCAAGTCGACTTCCTACCTAAAGTGAAAATCGAAATTGCGACACAAAGTGACAATGTGGATCGTGTGATTGAAGCGATCACCAAAGCGGCGCAAACCGGAAAAATTGGTGACGGTAAAATCTTTGTCTTTGATTTGCAACAAGCTGTCCGTATTCGTACGGGTGAAATGGATGACGAAGCACTTTAAGCGAAGGGATTGGAGAAAAATTATATGGAAATTACAGAAATGACAGAAATCAAATACGCTTTAGATACCTTCTTTTTATTGATATCTGGTGCGCTAGTCATGTGGATGGCCGCAGGTTTTGCAATGCTTGAAGCGGGTCTTGTACGTTCAAAAAACACAACGGAAATTTTAACTAAGAACTTTGTTTTGTTTGCAGTTGCTTGCACCATGTTCTTATTTGTTGGTTACAACATCATGTATGTTGGTAACGATGAAGGCGGTTTCTTACCTTCTTTTGGCGCTTTGATTGGCACACAAGCCGATGATGCTTCTCACTCTTTGGGATCAGATTTCTTCTTCCAAGTTGTGTTTGTTGCAACAGCAATGTCAGTGGTTTCTGGCGCTGTTGCTGAGCGCATGAAGCTTTCAACATTCTTGATTTTTGCCATTGTTCTAACAGGCTTTATTTACCCGATTGAAGGTTATTGGACGTGGGGTGGTGGTTTCTTATCAGCCGCTGGTTTTAGTGACTTTGCAGGTTCAGGTATTGTTCACTTAGCTGGTGCCGCAGCTGCATTAGCGGGCGTATTATTACTTGGTGCTCGTAAAGGTAAATACGGTAAAAATGGTGAAGTTCACCCAATCCAAGGTTCAAATATGCCTTTAGCAACATTGGGTACATTTATCTTATGGTTTGGTTGGTTTGGCTTTAACGGTGGTTCACAACTTGCACTTTCTTCTGCTGATGATGCAACCGCGATTGGTGAAGTCTTCCTTAATACCAATGCAGCAGCAGCAGCAGGTGCGATTGCTTCTTTAATCACAGTCAAGCTTATTTGGGGCAAAGCTGATTTAACGATGATTCTTAACGGTGCATTAGCAGGTCTTGTCGCGATTACCGCTGACCCTGCGTCGCCATCTCCTGTTATGTCAGTGGTTATCGGTGCGATTGCTGGTGTGTTAGTTATCTTCAGTATCTTGTTCTTTGATAAAGTTAAGATTGATGATCCAGTGGGTGCAATTTCAGTGCACGGTGTGTGTGGTATCTTTGGTCTACTGATGGTTCCTGTAAGCAACTCAGATGCGACATTTGGTGCTCAAATTTACGGTGCAGTTGTTATCTTTGCTTGGGTATTCGGTGCAAGTTTAGTGGTGTGGTCAATCCTAAAAGCGACTATGGGTATTCGTGTTACCGAAGAAGAAGAGCTTGAAGGCATGGACATGCACGACTGTGGTGTTGCCGCTTATCCAGAGTTCACTTCAAACAAATAATATCAAATGAAGGAATAAGATTAGAGAGATAAGACTATTCCTTCAAAGTTTATACTTTGTTACAAAGCCCTGCTTATTTAAGTGGGGCTTTTTACTTTTTCTTGAACTAAGAGGATTGAGAAAAAGTGATAGCTCTATATAATAACCACATTGATAATTGTTATCATTTGTATTTCTATAAGGGACTGTACCAATGAAAAAGCTACTTCTTGCTTCTGTATTTGCTGCTTCTACTTTTTCTCCAGTGTTGATGGCTGCAGAAGAAGTGAATGTTTATTCTTACCGCCAACCTTTTCTTGTTGAACCTATGCTAAAAGAGTTCACCAAAGAAACAGGTATTAAAGTGAATGTTAAATTTGCTAAAGATGGCTTAGCAGAAAAATTAGTTCAAGAAGGCGAATACAGCCCTGCCGATGTGGTTTTGACTGTTGATATCAGCCGCTTAGCTGAGTTAACGGATAAAGATGTAGTTCAAGCAGTAAATAGTGATGTTATTAATGGCAACATTCCTGCTCAGTATCGTGATAAAGAAGGTGAGTGGTTTGGTGTGACTACACGTGCTCGCGCGGTCTATTCATCAAAGGATCGTGTTGGTAAATTGCCTGCTTCTTTTGATTACATGGATCTTGCAAAACCGGAATACAAAGGAAAAATTTGTACTCGCCCAGGTAAGCACCCATATAACGTATCATTGGTTTCAGCGATGATTGCTCATCACGGTGAAGCGGATACTAAGCAATGGTTAGAAGGTTTGAAAGCGAACCTAGCACGTAAACCTCAAGGTAGTGACCGTGGCCAAGTACAAGCGATTAAAGAAGGCCTATGTGATTACTCTTTAGGTAACAGCTACTACTTCGGTCAAATGATTAATGATAAAGAGCAAAAAGCATGGGCTGATGCCGTTTACATTAACTTCCCAGGCCAAGAAGCGTTTGGTACTCACGTAAACATCAGCGGCATGGCGATGGCCAAATACGCACCAAATAAAGATAATGCGCTTAAATTAATGGAGTTCTTATCTGGTGATGTTGCACAAAAAATGTATGCTGAAGATAACTTTGAATCACCAGTAAAACCAGGTGTTGCTCCGTCTGAATTAGTGGCATCATGGGGTGAATATAAAGCGGATACTTTATCGTTAGATGAAATTGCAGCGCATCACGAAGCAGCAGTTAAGTTGTTGGATGAAGTTAAATTCGACCTGTAATATACCTTTTATTACTGATTGAATTTTAAGGGAGGCTTCGGCTTCCCTTTTGTCGTTTTTACTTTATCGCTATTTAATTCGAGATGATTTCATCTTATATGTGTTAAATTCACCCTTAGTATTCTTACTTTACATAATTTATTGATTTAAGCGTTAAGTGGTCGCAATGAAAGAAAAATATTCATCTTGGAAGATCAGTAGTTGGAGCATGGCTGCACTGCTGATTTTGTCGATCTTGGCAATTTTTTACACCGCCATAGGGGAGAGCGACGAATTGTTTGCTCACCTATTTTCGACGGTCTTGCCTACTTACACGCTCAATACGATTTTATTGGTCTCTGGCACCATGTTGCTGGCTTTAATTTTTGGTCTGCCGAGTGCGTGGTTGATGGCGATGTGCCGTTTGCCCGGAGAGAAAGTGCTGCAATGGGCTTTGGTGTTGCCATTGGCTATGCCCGGTTATATTGTTGGGTATATTTATACTGACTGGTTTGATTTTGCCGGCCCAATCCAAATATGGCTACGCAATACCTTTCATCTTACGCCTCAAGATTATTGGTTTCCTGATATTCGTACCTTGCCCGGTGCGATGACCGTACTTGCTCTGGTGCTATATCCTTATGTGTATCTGCTTGCTCGTTCTGCTTTTATGGAGCAAAGCACTTCTCTTTTGCAATCGGCTCGTTTATTAAAATGCACCCCATGGCAAAGCTTTTACCGTGTTTCTATGCCACTCGCTCGCCCCGCGATTGCGGTCGGTTTGTCTTTAGTTGCGATGGAAACCTTAGGTGATTTTGGGACGGTGAGCTATTTTGCCGTGAGTACGTTAACCACCGCGGTGTACGATACTTGGCTTGGCTATTCGAACTTAACGGCTGCGGCTAAAATTTCTGCCATCATGCTGTTGGTGGTGATTTTACTGCTGAGTGCTGAGCGTTATAGCCGCCGCAAACAAAAGCATTTCCAAGCACAATTTTCTAGCCATGAAGATAATCGATATGCGTTATCGGGGTGGCAGAAGTGGCTGTCTCTTGCATGGTGCTGGGGCTTAGTGTTCGCTGGCTTTTTATTGCCGTTAATGCAATTGGTGAGCTATGCTTCGCGATACTTTTCAAAGAGTTGGACTGTTGAGTTTAAAGCTTATTCTATCAATAGCTTACAAGTATCTTTAAGTGTTGCGGCAGTGTGTGTTGTGTTGGCATTGGTGGTGAATTTTTATCGCCGTTTAGTCACGCAAGGTGGTGAGGCTCGAGGGAGTTTGAGCCATATGCCAATGCGCCTGTCTTCTTTGGGGTATGCGGTTCCTGGCACGGTATTGG
The DNA here is from genome assembly GCF_000286955.2 of Vibrio rumoiensis 1S-45. GTDB lineage: Bacteria > Pseudomonadota > Gammaproteobacteria > Enterobacterales > Vibrionaceae > Vibrio > Vibrio rumoiensis_A. The sequence continues at coordinate 5,676 of NZ_AJYK02000075.1, read as the reverse complement.
CGATAGGTATTATGGTGGCGGTCTTAACTTTAGATCACACGGTTAATGACATTGCGAAATGGATGGATTGGGGACGACCGGGACTGATTTTTTCGGGTACTATGTTTGCTTTAATTTTTGCCTTAACAGTACGCTTTGCTGCCGTGGCTGTGGGCAGCATTGAAAGTGGCTTGAGTAAGGTCTCTCCAAGTCTCGATATGGCCGCTCGAACTATGGGCTGCACATCGAGCAACATGTTAAAGCGTGTACATTTTCCGTTGGTGATGCGTGGCGCTTTGATTGCGGGATTATTAGTGTTTATTGAATCAATGAAAGAGTTGAATGCCTCGATTTTACTGCGCCCGTTTAATTTTGAAACTCTCGCCACTTACGTTTATAACTTTGTTTCTGATCAGCAATTAGAGCTGGCCGCTTTACCTGCCATATTGTTGGTATTAGTTGGGTTAGTGCCACTTATTGTTGTGAATCGTTCTTTAGAAAAGGTGCATTAAATGACGTTGCATACTCATTCCATTTCTCCTGATCCGTCTTCTGACAAGACTGCGTTGAAGATTGATCATTTAACCTGTCGTTATGCTACTGGGCACGGCTCGGCGAAGGGGCAATCTGCACCGGTTTTAGAGAACTTGAGCTTATCAGTACAACAAGGGGAAATCGTCTGTTTACTCGGTGCGAGTGGCTGCGGAAAAACCACCTTATTAAAAGCGATTGCGGGTTTGTTGCCCTTGTCTTCAGGCGAAATGGTGCTAAACCAAAAAGTGATTGACGATGGTGAAAATTGGTTACCTCCAGAGCAACGTAATATTGGATTAATCTTTCAAGACTATGCTTTATTTCCACACCTCACGGTAGCTGAAAATGTGGCTTTTGGTTTACAAGATAAGAGCAAAGATCAACAACAAACCATCATTGAAAGCATGTTAGAGCTGGTGCATTTAACGGGGCTTGGGGATCGTTACCCTCATCAGTTGTCCGGTGGGCAACAGCAACGTGTCGCGATAGCGCGCTCATTAGCTTGTCAGCCAGACTTATTATTATTGGATGAACCTTTCTCAAACATTGATACTCAAGTTCGCCATGAACTGATCCGTGATATTCGTAAGATCTTTAAGCAACAAGGTGTGACGGCTATTTTTGTGACGCATTCACGAGAAGAAGCGTTCGCATTCTCTGACAAAATGGCGGTGATGAACCATGGTGTGATTGAGCAATTTGGCTCCGCCGCGCAGCTTTATTATCACCCTTCGAGTAAGTTTGTCGCTAACTTCCTTGGTGGTGGCTGTTATTTACCTGCAGAGAAATTATCCGATGACACTTTTGATACGGTACTCGGGATATTAACCATTACTGCAAAAAATGAAATTCAGATCAGCCAAGCCTGCGAGATTTTATTACGGCCTCAACAGGTGTTATTACATCCTGATGACAGTAGCGAAATCCACGTGATCGAGCAGCAATTTATGGGCGATCATTGTCGTTATGTGATTGATATTCAAGGTGTGCATTTACTGGCGCAATGTAACGCTCCTTTAGACGTAGGGCAAACGGTCCGTGTTGATATTGTCAGCGAAGGCGCATTGGTTTTTTAAGGTATTAAACTCGCAGAGAAGACATTCAAAGCGCAGATCTACATCTGCGCTTTTTTGTGTTTAATAAATGGTGGTTTGATTATTCGCCTAGTAGTTTATTAAATTGTGCAAGCCATGCAGGGTGAGCGGGCCAAGCAGGAGCCGTGACAAAATGACCGTCCGTAATGGCATCGGTGACGTCGATCTCGGCGTATTGCGCACCGGCAAGTTGCACTTCTGGCGCGCATGCAGGATAGGCTGAAATCTTTTTACCTTCGATAACGTTTGCTGCAGCAAGCAGTTGGGCACCATGACAAACCGCGGCAATGGGTTTATTCGCTTGAGAAAAATGCTGAACTAGGGCAATGACTTTTGGGTTGAGCCTGAGATACTCAGGTGCGCGTCCACCGGGGATCAAGAGCGCATCAAACTCTTCGCCATTAATGTCTGAGAAATTGGCGTTAAGGGCAAATAAATGCCCGGGCTTTTCGGTATAGGTTTGATCGCCTTCAAAATCATGGATAGCGGTTTTAATCGTATCACCAGATTGCTTGTCAGGACAGATGACGCTCACAGAGTGACCGACCATTTTCAGCGCTTGAAACGGCACCATTAATTCGTAATCTTCAACAAAATCACCTGCGATAATTAATACTTTTGCCATCGTTTGTATCCTTTCAGTAGATAGGGGAAATACAGTTACTTAAGTATCAATCTTAGTTGCTATTTATCTTGTTGGTGTATGAATTTATTACGACATTAGTCGGATAAATGGCAAATCGTTTGACTTGGAATGAAGGCTTATCTCCCTTACACTGGCACAATAGTTAAAAAGGAGAAAATGATGGAATTAACGGAATTTTTGCACCAAGTTACCACTGAGCCACTGTCGGTTGAATTTGAACAAACGATTGCTGTGATTGATGCTTGTTTTACTTTCACCCCGACGGCATTCACTAATGGCGATGTGAAAAATGAGGCAGGGCAAAATAATGGATCATGCAAAATCTTTGCGTTTGCCCAAATGCATAATTTAACTGAAGCGCAAACCTTGGCTTGTTTCGGCAAGTTCTATCGACAAGATGTGCTTGAACATCCTGAAAATGACGATCATCAAAATATTCGTAATTTCATTACTCATGGCTGGCAAGGTGTTCATTTCTCATCGCCTGCATTATCTTAGCAACCAGCGATTATTCCCTTCATAAAATAAAGCCGCAATAGATTATGGGGTCACTTCATTACTCTGCTGCGGCTTTATTATTTTTGTTATGTGAGCAGAGGCTTTACAGCGTACTGCCCAGAGCATCTGGCGACATTGGTGTTTTATTCACTCGGTACAAGCCCATCACGGCTAATAAAGACATGGCTAACATTAATGCGCCCAGTGGCAATTGGTTTTGTGCTGGCATCATTGCAGCAACTAAAGTGGCTAAGCCTGCCCCAAAGTTTTGTATACCGCCGAGTAAGGCTCCCGCTGTCCCTGCATGGTGAGGGAATGGTGAAATGGCACCTGTCGTAGCCGCAGGAAACAACACTCCAGCCCCTAAGAAATAGATAGTTGCACCGCCCACTAAACTTACGGCATTGGTGTAACCAAATACGCCCGGAATAAAAATCACTAATGAGCCAATCGCGATTGCGACCAAACCAAAGTTTAATGCACGCTTTTCAGAGTGACGTGACGCAATCCAGCTCGACATTGCCGCGCCCAATAAGTAGCCCGGAATTGGCACAATAAACAATAAACTTACGGTAGTGGCTGGAAGTTTTAATTTACCGCCCAGTAATACACCTGCAGCGGCTTCAAATAATGCGACTCCGGCAAAGGTCGCGACAAGGCAAAGTAAATAGCCTTGGAATTGACGATTACCAAATACATAGCGATAGCTGGTGGCTACTGAATCGTAACGGCGCTTGGCTTTCGGTAAGGTTTCCGTCATGTGAGTAAACATGATGATGGTGACACCAATACTGAAGAGCGCTAAAAATAAGTAGCTGCTACGCCAGTGAAATGCTTCGGTTAAATAGCCACCCATCAAAGGAGCCATTAATGGTGAGAACATTAAACACATGCTGATCAAGCTATTTACTTTATGCAATTCTGAGCCAGAAAAACAATCCCGGCTCAGCGTTCGAGCCATTGCGCCACCACAGCCAATACCCATACCTTGAATGAAGCTTGCCACAAGGAATAAAGTGAAGCTGTGCGCAAATAACGCCGCAATTGAACCGACAATATAGATCATCAAACCTGTCAGAATGATAGGGCGGCGGCCTAAACGATCCGATAATGGACCATAAATAAATTGTGATAATCCATAAGGGATCAAGTAGCAAGCCATCACTGCTTGCATAGATGCCGCAGAGACCTGAAATTCATGTGCCATGTAGCCCATAGAAGGCACGTACATGGTTTGCGTCATTTGCCCAACTGCTGCCAAAATAGCAATCAAGAAGGTTAGTTTGATAAAACTAAGAGGCGCAGACATGCATTTTCTCCAATGAAAAATGAGTAACTATTGATAATGAAAATGGTTCGAATGAGTGACCATAATAATGGCGGGGATATTAGTGCGAAGGCGACATCTCAGCAATAAAAATGTGATCAATTTAGCAAGATGAAAATCAATGGAAAGGATTAGTTTTTCTAATGATAAAAAGGTTGCTTCACTGCTTGAACTCTTCGCTGTTCGATAAGCTATTTTTTCTTTTTCAAATCACGAGAAGCGTAGCACCCAATAGACGAGCAATAAAAAAGAGACCGTAGCTCTCACCACGATCTCTTCTAAATTTTGACACTAGAGGTAGAGACTAGCTCCCTTTCATTTATAACGCCAAAAATGCTTTCATTTGAGCAACCACTCTTTCGGCGGTTGCTTGGTCTTCCATTTCAGAGAAAATTCGCAGTAAAGGCTCAGTACCAGAGAATCGAGCAATTACCCAGCCGCCATTGCGGAAGTAGACTTTTGCGCCATCTTCATAACTGATGCGCTCAACGTCATACTCAAATTCCGGCATTAACTTTTCAACATAAATCTTATTGTAAATGGCTTCTTTTTGCGCAGGTTTAAAGGTGCAATCACCTTCTGCGGTATAGGCATAACCATATTTACTGTAAATTTCATCGAGCATTTCCGATAGTTTTTTACCGGTTACGCTGATCATTTCAACTAATAGGGTGGATGCAAAAACACCATCTTTACCTTTAATGTGCCCACGGATGGTTAAACCACCAGAGCTTTCACCGCCAATTAAAGAATCATCGGCTTCCATCTGGCTACTAATGTGTTTAAAGCCTACAGGAACCTCAAAGCTTTTTTCACCGTGATCGGCTGCGACTTTATCCAACAGATGAGTGGTGGCGATGTTACGAACCACGGAGCCTTTCCAGCCTTTGTATTCCAACATGTAGTAATACAGTAGAAGTAGCACTTCATTTGGGTGAATAAAGTGGCCTTTTTCATCGATGATACCCAAGCGATCCGCGTCGCCATCCGTACCAATACCGATGTCGTAACCTTCTGCCGCCACTAAGTGTTTTAAGCGGTATAAGGTAGCAGCGTTTGGTGATGGCATTAAGCCGCCAAAGGATGGGTTTTCACCATCGTTGATCACATCCACATCACAGCGACCATTGATCAGCACCGTTTGCAGGGCATTTTTTGCCACACCAAACATAGGATCGATAAGCACACGTAAATTGGCTTTCTTGATCGATTCCATATCAATGAAGTTAATGATGGAGTCGACAAATTCGTTCATTGGGTTAATGATTTCGATGCTGCCACTGTCTAGCGCATCATCAAAATCGACTAACTGAACATCCGATTCTTTGAGTTCGGCAATTTGAGATTCGATCTTTTGTGTGATCACTTCATCGGCATCGCGTCCACCTTGAATGAACACTTTAATGCCATTGTAATCGGCAGGGTTGTGCGAGGCGGTAATGCAGGCTGAATAATGACAGTTCATTTCTTTTGCTTTGAACATCACAATCGGCGTTGGTACAAAGCGGTTAATAAAACTCACTTTTACCCCATTGGCGGCTAAGACTTCAGCAAACCATTTCGCGGCTTTGTCAGATAAAAAGCGGCGGTCATAGCCA
>NZ_AJYK02000074.1 GCF_000286955.2 Vibrio rumoiensis 1S-45 | reverse complement strand
GCCGATCTGCATTATTTTCAATAATTAATTTATGCCAAGGGAACTGTTTAATTAAGATTGAAGCATCTAAGTTTGATTTTTTACCATCAAGATTTAATATCAGATCTTGCTCTAGCTCATTCGTAATAAGATTAACTAATCTACTTATATGCTCTTGAGCAGTATCAAGTGAATTTCTGTCGATAAAATCATATAGCCACCATAATAAAAAGTACGTGTTATTACGTAGCTTAAAAATCGTTGGATTCGGATAAGCATGTTCGCTTAGCTCAATTCGTTCAATAATATCAATCATTGATAGTATTTTATTAGGATCTTGATGCTTTAAAAAGTTGTTAAACAGGGTGAGATAGATTGAATCTTTAAAGTTATCTCTATATAGACCTAACTTATCAGTCAAAACAAGAACTATATCAATAAACTCTTCACTACAGTCAGTATTGTTAGAGTTCGTTTCCGCGTATCTTTTAGAGATAGAAACCTCTAATGCCTCCACAACATCTCGATTTTCAATCTGATGTGAAATTTCATCATAGAAATGGACAAACCAAAACATTGCGAAATTGCATGTGTCTATTCGAGATAGGAGAACGCAGAAATATTTAGGTAATAATCGAAATTGAAATAAGTTACCCAAAAATAGATGCTTAAGTAAAGGGTGTTCTAACGCAAACTCTATCAGATCTATCAATGCATGAGGGTAAAACAGCGAATGGTTATCGACACAAATACTTTCCTCTAAAAGTTCCGAAATCAACCAACTATAAAAGTGGCCGACTCCTCCCCAATAAGTTCTGCTTTTAAAATGCTCTTGTATTTCAGTAAACTCGTTTTTACTAACATTACGTAATGAATGAGAGTTGAGGGAAGGCAAAGAGTCTTTTTTAACCACGTTTTGTCGAGGTTGCTTCACGCATTCATCTGCGTTATTAGATTCCCCCTCAGCTTGTGAGCCTCCAATCGATATGGTTAATTTTAGCGTTTGAGTGTAATTGAGAACAACGTCAGAAAAATGGTTACTGTTTGATATTGAACGGGCTAAATCTTTAGGGACAGGGAGCTTTAATAAGTGCTTTTGTAATTCTGCTGTATAAGCACTGTACTCTGCATCTGACGTTGCATATTTAAGAACAGGGAAAGCGGCACTGCATGTAAAACGCATGATACGTAGCCACTGTTCGAAGGCTTCCTTAGAGCTAGTCGAGTTAGAAAGTAATTTCTGCCATAAAAAGGTACTGACTAGTAGGTTAAGATTATGGTTTCTTCCGTTGAAAATATACGAGTTATCTTCTTTTTCAACATAGGAGAGTAACAGGGAAGTACTAGTGAATTCTCTGTTCCATATTTCTTCTGAAACAAAGAGATTGGGCTTTTTGTAGCCTTCCTGACCACGTTGAATATGTTGTAAAGTTCTGAGTGTTTCTATTACAGGAATTAGAGAGTCATCGACGTGCTGCTCAAGGTGATCTTCTAAGTTACAGGTAAGTAAAAGGCAATCAGCCTCGAACATTACAAGGCAGCACTCTTCTAAATATTCAATTTCTATTCCTTTGCTAATCGATACAAGTTCGCCATTCCGCTCCCATAACTTAGTTCCATTGAGAAGCGCTGATACACAGTCTCTATCTAGAGGTTCTGTCGTAAGTGATGAGTGCGCTAGAAACTTTGCTAAATCTTCAGCTTCTTTCTGCTGCTCTAAACTGTAGAATTTCTGCGAATCAGTGGAGGCTCGTGTGGATAGCTCCAAAAGAGATTTAATCTTCGACCAGTCCCTTGAATGCTCAACATGATTTACAGCCATAGTATCTTCTCTTGATTCAAACGAATAGATAAAATTATATTATACACTTAAAAATCAATAGGATACTCGTTGATTTTTATAAAACAATTCAAAAGAGCAAGATACTTTACGCATGACTCTTCATACAAAGCTAAGACACTACGCAACTATTAGGAAAACTAGGTCAAAAATGTCTATAGGTATATGTTAATAACCCCATGGTTTAAATGACTTTGGGGTAGAAGTGTTTCAACCAAACCCCTCTCATCACACACCCCGTTCATATCCCGTTAGCACACCTATGGACAAAAGCAAGCTAGCTCCTTTGCTCTAGATTTTGAGGCTTGGATTAGGAAATATATGGCTAACTCTCTAATGAGCTAGAGCCAGCCAGTATTCCTCTAAATTCACCATTCAAACCGTTCTTCTGATTGCCTTGACTCTAACTCTTCGTCGGCCCTTTCTCGTTCTACTCTTTTTTCTAGCTTGCTAAGTATCATTTTCGTACTTTCTACAACATTAGGGTTTTCATGGGAAAGAAGCTCCTCAAATATTTCAGCTCTTTGTTCAATTACAGATGCACGTGAACCACTCCAAGACATCGGGATTACTGCCCTTTCGAAAGCTTCAATCACTAACAACGGTTCAGGACTTTCGTTGACTAGCGCTTTTGCCAAGTCGGTTAGTTTAAGGTGTTCACCATTCTTTTCATACGGAGTGATCGATGATGCTAGAGCTTTAAATCTGTATATTGGTGACTCATTGCACCACACAATAGCTGTATCAAGAGGGAGCTTAGAAAATGGACTCGTTTTTCTAGATAAGTGACTAGTTTTGATCTTAACTGAAACATTGTCCTCTTTGAGAAATATATCTAAGGCTTGAGTCGGTTGTAGTTCGATTACAGTTGATAGAAACTCACCATAGTCAAAAGAATAAACTTTATAAGTAGCTATGCCTTCGAACAGCTTCTTGAACAAAGTTTTAGCATCTTCCTCAGCCTTATCTTCCGAAAAACATACTTTAGCTATTTTCGCCAAAGAATAATCTCGCCCACCATTGTCTCGTTGATCTCTACTATAATCATGCTTCAGTAAAAACTCTCTGCATTTTTTGATCAAATCCGCACTAGGAGCATAAGATACCTGTTTCTTCAATCCATGGAACCGCATGCTTAGTATTTCAATAACTGCACTTTGCCCATTTGGTTGCAACCAGAGCAAATCCAAGATGGTTATTAAGTCAGAGTCAGATATTGATTCATGCCGCCTACCAAATGCCATATTTTGGTACATCCAGCTCGGAGACGTATTACTTTTTAATGATGCTATGAGCCTATTTACGGCACCTTCATCTAAGGGGCAATCAAACTGCACCAGTGGGAATATATAGTTTAGTTTATCGTTGTTTAATAAGAAATCTAAAAGCAGTTGTGCTTTATCTGAGTCATTATCGTAAACGTATCTGGCAAATCCTCCAACAAAGTTCGAGTTTACTTTCTTTATTTCTAGTTTTTCTAGGCAGGTGGTTATATCAGACCATACTTTTTCAATATCACTTACTCCGCTCGCAACTCCATGTCCAAACCTAAACAGGTGGTTATTAGTATTTATAGTTGTAAGAATCTGAGCTAACTTGTTTATAAGATAGTCATAGTGCTCTTGAGCCACATGTGTGCCTAATTCTTCGGCGAGTTCTTGAGCTTTTTCATATCCCCATTTTACTGTTTCACCTTCTTCATCTACCTCATCGAGGCCAAAGTAATTATGGTTATCAGTAAGTACATAGAGCGCCATTTGACCGTCTAAGTCTTGAGCTGCGATATTTGCCCTTAACAATTCAAGTCGGTCTTTATGTTCTCTCGCCATTGACGAAGCATCAAACCGCAATGTTTCTCCTAAAGCCAACCAACCTCGTGGCCAGCTCCCATTACTACAGAAGCTTTTGGATATGGATTCGAGATCATCATGTAACTCAGCAAATTGCCATAGTCCTCTAACATGATTAGCAAAAACCTCTTTGATACCCTCATCAATAATTTGGTCTGGCGAAGCAAGATTATCAATGAGCAATAAGTATTCGCGATACCAAGAAAGCACATCACTTCGACTTTGAGGCTCGTAACCAAAGTCTCTTGATTTAGCACCAAAATCAAAATCATAACTTGATGAAAAATGTGAAGTATTTAGTGAACTATCGAGTAACTCATACCCCAGTTCTCTTTTGTTTTCATTCGGGCTATCTATGAGTTTGCCAATACATTTAACTCGTCGTTCCAATGTAGCGTGTGTACCTGATAGATAAAGCTGAAACAAACTACAAAGTAAGCTTCTAATAGAATTATTATTTTCCCCTTTCTTTTCAGATAATGCGAAACAACAGAGCAGATCAAAGCATTGATTGAAAAAGTTATCTTCATATGCTAGAGAACGAAGAAGCCTTGTAATTGATATGTAATGTGGATTCTCCCTACTTAAGAAACTAGGATCTAATTTTGCTCTTTGCTCTAGGTACGTGAGTACTTCACTTGGAATAATCGGGGCAATATTAGCCAACAATGAGATCGATAAATCGTCATTACCTTTTTTAAAAAGTAAATCTATCATTCCGTCAGGTGTTAGCCACACTGATGCTAGCTTTACGGCTTCTTCGCTATCATTAAGATACCCAATACGACGTGAGAAAGATTTGAGCAGTCTTGGTTGTGTATTGCTATTTATGAACTTCACAACATTTGAATTTGGGATGTTCTGCAATGCTAAACGGGCTAGTCTATTTGCAATAGGGTGAGGTAATATCGCCATCCAAATACTACGTTCTTGCGCTAAGTTTCGTCGCTTCAACTCTTTAGCAAACTTGTACATTTCATGAGGAGGAAGCATTACTATTTCACCGAGTAACTTTAACTCTTCACTAAAGTCATCTTCAGATTCCAACTGAAACGAATAAGCTAATGATAGGCCCTCGGCTGCTTTTTCTAAGCCAATATCAGAATCATGGCGCTGGTGAAACAGTCTTTTGAATAACTCTTCATCTTTTAATCTGGATATGTTTTCATCTTTTCCTACAGTAGAGGCAAGCGCATTAGCCACTCTTGCATTACCTCCTGAAAAATCAGCAATTTTCCCAGCATTTTGTCTACTTAAATATGAAAACCTTGATGAAATCATCGCTTCGATAAGCTCACTAGAACTTGGCTCTAAGGTATAAACTTCAGTTTGCTCTGGCTGATCTTCCCTAACGTCGTATTCAACAGTTAGGATTCTTGCTGTGCTGTTACTTTTACATAAATTAGTAAGTTCTCGATGTAAGTCGGGGGCACAGTTATCCACTATAATAATGGACTTAATATTGTCTCTAAGAAGTCGCTCAACTAAAACTCGTGGAGTGGGTGAGGGAGATAGGCTAATGTCTGAATAGAACACGCTCTCTTTATCAAGAGCATTTTCCCCGATTCTCTCATCAAATAGTGCTTGTACGAAGCGAGTTTTACCTACACCTGACAACCCGATCAAACGAATAGACGCGCCAGCTTTGAGTAAGCGATTTCGAAGCAAATTCAATGCATCAACTGTAGCTAACCCTTCTGAGTTATTAGAGGAAGAATTATGCAGGCGCACAGCTTGATCTAATATGTATTCTTCCTCAATGCCCTTTGGGCACTTAGCCCAAATTACCATACTCTTCCCAGCCGCTATAATCCCTCCCAAAATTAGCTCGTAACCAACTGGCCTGTTTGGATAACGTATCTTCTGCCACAAACTTCTTAATATGCTTATATATATCGTCTTGTTTTGAAAATGGCTTACTTATATTAATATGATGAGCATCTATTGGAATTGCCCGTTCTTTTAAACCTGGATCTGAGCTATCAGCCTTAACAATCCTTCCAAATATCAGATATGGCTTGGTTTCAACCAACACTAAATGCCGAATTTCTTTATCGTGACACCACCCTCGATACCAAGTATTCAACTCACGAAGAGTGGCATCATTGCGCTCTAATGAAGCCGTTGCCGCAGAAGGTTGATGTAAGAACAGCTTGAGAAACACTCGCCCAAAAAGAGAGTTGCCTGTTTGCGCTAGATCTGCACCAGTGTGAGGTGAGCCTAAAAACGCTACACCAGTGACTCTATTTACAAGTTCAACCGCACCCTTACGCCCATTCTGATCGCTTGCTAACCTAAGTAATTGTTTAATAATTAGTCCGCCTAGACTATGACCTACTAGTATTAGCTCGCCCTTACTTAGTTGCTGTTCAGTTAACAGTGTCTCAAGTACGTTTTGCGCTCTATCAAGGAGACCCATTCCCGAATCTCGCACAGTAAACTTAGGAGCCTCGTAACCAATCGACCAGATACATACATCTTCTATATCTTCATGTAACCACTTAGGCCAAAAGACTTTATCTGAATTATTTGATTGCCATGTGGTTTCAGCATTGCCACCTAATCCATGAATAAACACAACATGTTTTCTAGCTAAAGAATCGCCAGACATCAATCGCAAGTCAGCCATGCAAACCTCTATTGGTATAAATGTTATCGTTCGAATTTTATCCCAAACATTCATCACCTAATAGTTTTATTTCAACATGTTACATATAGACAAACTAAACATTAGTGATTAACACGCACAATCGTAGCCACTCAGCAGCTAAAACATTAGGCCACTCTCTCCAATTGATTGTTAGTAGACAGGTAACCAAGTTCTTACCTATCACATTAGTTTTTGTATCGTGAAATACTCTGAATTGAATGTGACTGAAATGAATGCTCAACTCATTTCGGGGCAAGATCGTGTTAACAATACGGTAATGATAAATTTATGAAGAAGCTTAAAACCAAAGATCAAATTCGTATTAATATATCGATACACACCACAACAAAATGTATTATTATATAGATACGAAACAATAAGATTGTATCAATATGATAATACAGGAAGCCACAATGAAACTACCTTTGCTAGTAACTCAAAAACTTACTAACGTCCAAGCGGTAGTACGAAAGCAGATAGTGGTAAAAATCGACAAAACTATGGAACTAAAAGCTCCGACACCACCCAAAACAGGCTGGATCAGGACTATACGTGAAGCCTTAGGAATGTCTGGAACGCAGCTTGGTGAACGCCTTAATTTGACCAGAAACCAGATATCTATTCTTGAAAGAAAAGAAGCTGCGGGCACTATTACATTGAACCAGCTGCAACAAATTGCTGAAGGACTTAATGCTGATTTGATGTACGCTGTTGTCCCTCGAAAATCGATAGAAGAAATCCTCGAGGATAGAGCCGCTGAAATTGCACATTCTATACTCGAAATATCGCACCAAAATATGTTTCTGGAAGCACAACAACTCAGTAAAGAAAAGCAACATGAATCAACAAAAATGCTGATAAAAGAACTAATAAATGCCGGAGGTAAAGTACTCTGGAAAACACATATTGGAGAGAACCGAAAATAATCTATTAATGTCAGAAATCATTAACGTTTCAAGGTTTATCCCACTTTCCATATACATATCGCTGAGTAATCTTTTAGCAAAAGCCCACTAAGCAACTTCATACTTAGTGGGCTAATTATATATTTTACTGCTTATCAGCAGGCATGGATGCTTTCTTCCTGCCCTTTTCTTAACTGCCTATTCGGCAGGTCACGACTTAGTTTCTCGCCTACCTTTTGGCTTTTGTTTCCTAGCTGCCTATTCGGCAGG
>NZ_AJYK02000073.1 GCF_000286955.2 Vibrio rumoiensis 1S-45 | reverse complement strand
TGTGGCGGCAGACTTGCTTTCTCAAGCGGAGCATGGCCCAGATTCACAAGTGGTGTTATTAACCCCTTCACCTTTGATTGCTGATCAAGTTGCAGACGCAGTACAAAAACAGTTAAAGCAACTTTCTCGTAGTGATATTGCTGAAAAAGCATTAGGTTCGAGTGTGATTGTGATCACTGAGTCATTAACTCAATGTGTGACCATTTCCAATGCGTACGGTCCTGAGCATTTGATTGTACAGACTAAGAACTCTCGTGAGTTATTACCGTTATTGGACAATGCAGGATCGATTTTTCTTGGGCATTGGTCTCCAGAATCCGTCGGTGATTACGCTTCAGGGACCAACCATGTTCTGCCAACTTACGGTTATACTCGCACTTACTCCAGTTTAGGCTTGGCTGACTTTTCAAAACGTATGACGGTGCAGGAATTGACTAAACAAGGTCTTCAGGGGCTAGCTGAAACGGTTGTCACTATGGCGGAAGCCGAAGGTCTAGATGCGCACAAACGCGCGGTGACAATTCGTCTTGATAAGCTTGAACTTGAACAACGGAATAAATAGGGAACGGAATATGGAAAAATTAGCTCGCAAGCAGGTTCAAGGCTTAACTCCTTATTTATCAGCTCGACGTATTGGCGGTAGTGGTGATGTTTGGCTCAATGCCAATGAGTCGCCATTTGATAATGAATATAAAACTAGCGCTTCACGTTTAAACCGTTATAGCGAGTGTCAACCGACAGCATTAATTGAAGCCTATGCGGCTTATGCTGGGGTAAAACCTGAGCAGACTTTAACGTCTCGAGGTGCAGATGAAGGGATTGAGCTATTAGTTCGCGCTTTTTGCGAGCCTAATCAAGATGCGATTTTGTACTGCCCGCCAACCTATGGCATGTATGCAATTAGTGCCGAAACCATTGGTGTTGAGCGTAAAGTGGTGCCTTTAACCTCAGATTGGCAACTTGATCTCGATTCTATAGCCGCTAATTTAGATAACGTTAAGTTGGTGTTTGTTTGCAGTCCAAATAACCCAACCGGTAATCTTATTAAGCGTGCAGATATCGTGCGCTTACTTGATATAACTAAAGATAAAGCCATTGTGGTGATGGATGAGGCCTATATTGACTTTTGTCCGGAAGCGTCAACAGTTGATTTACTTGATCAATATCCTAACTTGGCAATTTTGCGAACCCTATCGAAGGCCTTTGCTTTAGCGGGATTACGCTGCGGTTTTACATTGGCTAATGAAGAACTGATTAATGTATTACTTAAGGTGATTGCACCTTATCCCGTACCCGTACCTGTATCCGATATAGCGATACAAGCGTTATCGGAAGCTGGGCTTGCCCGTATGAGGTATCAGGTGCTAGACCTGAGTGCTAATCGAGCTTATCTACAGGCTGGACTTAGCATGTTGCCAGGTATTGAAATTTTTGATGCGTGGGGGAACTATCTGCTAGTGAAATTTAGCGATGGAGACGCCGTATTTAAAGCGGCGTGGGATCACGGCATCATTTTACGTAACTCACCGATTCCAGATTGTGTTCGCATTAGTATCGGTAACCGCATTGAATGTGAAAAAACCTTAAGCTTTATTCGTAATACGTTAAGTTAATAACCAAATAATAGTGGTGAAGCGTGATTGACGTTTCACCTTGCTCTGAGAAGGAAATCGATGTGAGCCAAGCAAACAAAATTCTATTTATTGACCGTGACGGCACCTTAATTGTTGAGCCACCGGTTGATTTTCAGGTGGATCGTTTAGATAAACTCAAATTTGAACCAAACGTTATTCCTGTTCTATTAAAGCTTCAAGATGCAGGTTACCGTTTAGTGATGGTGACTAATCAAGATGGTTTAGGTACTGACAGTTACCCTCAAGCGGATTTTGACGCGCCACATAACATGATGATGGACATTTTTAGCTCACAAGGTGTGAAGTTTGATGATGTGCTCATTTGCCCACACTTTGATGCAGATAATTGTACTTGCCGTAAGCCCAAATTAGGCTTGGTCAAAGAGTATTTGCAACAGGGAAAAGTGGATTTTAAAACCTCAGTTGTGATTGGTGATCGCGTAACCGATTTGCAATTAGCCGAAAATATGGCGATTCGCGGTATTCAATATCACCCTGAAACGATGAACTGGCTGGATATCTTAAAAGATCTCACCGTCAATGCTCGTACGGCAGCCGTGGTGCGTACCACGAAAGAAACGGACATTAAAATTTCGGTGAACTTAGATGAGCAGGGCGGAAATAAGATCTCAACAGGGATGGGATTTTTTGACCACATGCTTGATCAAATCGCCACTCACGGCGGTTTTCAAATGGTTGTCGACGTACAAGGTGATTTACACATTGATGACCATCACACCATTGAAGATACGGCATTAGCGTTAGGTCAAGCTCTTAAAGAAGCTTTAGGCGACAAACGTGGTATTGGTCGCTTTGGTTTCAGCTTGCCAATGGATGAATGTTTAGCGCAATGTGGCTTGGATTTATCTGGGCGTCCTTATTTGAAATTCGATGCGCAGTTTAGCCGCGAACAAGTGGGCGATCTTTCCACTGAAATGGTGGTGCATTTCTTCCGTTCATTGACGGATACTTTGGCCTGTACTCTGCACTTGTCATCCACGGGCAATAATGATCACCACATCATTGAAAGCTTATTTAAAGCCTTTGGTCGTACCTTGCGTCAAGCGATTAAAGTAGAAGGGAATGAATTGCCAAGTAGTAAAGGAGTGCTGTAATGACAGACACGCTAGCCTCTACTGCGCAAAAAGTCGTTATCATTGATACCGGTTGCGCCAATGTGTCTTCCGTTCGCTTTGCGATTGAGCGCCTAGGTTATCAGGTGACGATTTCTAAAGATCCAAGCATTGTACTTGCGGCAGATAAATTGTTTCTACCGGGCGTAGGCACCGCTTCAGAGGCGATGAAAAATCTAGAAGATCGTAACCTAATTGACCTAGTGAAAAAGGTTGAGAAACCGCTACTTGGCATTTGTTTAGGCATGCAACTATTGGGTAAGTTGTCGGAAGAAAAAGGCCAACAAGGTAAAGAAGAAGTACAGTGTTTAGGCTTATGTGATGGTGAAGTTCGTTTAATGGATACTGGCGATCTACCACTACCACACATGGGTTGGAATACCGTACAACCTGTGGATGGGCATCCGCTATTTAAAGGTATTTCTGAAGACAGTTATTTCTACTTTGTGCACAGTTACGCCATGCCCGTTGGTGAGTACACCATTGCTAGTTGTGAATATGGCAATCCGTTTACTGCAGCTGTACAAAGTGGCAATTATTATGGGGTGCAATTTCACCCAGAGCGTTCGTCAAAAGCGGGCTCAAAATTGATTCAAAATTTTCTTGAATTGAACGGATAAAATTAAAGGACTAAAGAATGATTATTCCTGCATTGGATTTAATTGATGGACAAGTGGTTCGTTTATTTCAAGGCGATTACGGACAAAAAACAGAATATAAAGTCGACCCTGCAGAGCAATTTAATCTGTATCACCAAGCGGGAGCCAATTGGTTGCACTTGGTCGATTTAACCGGCGCAAAAGATACCTCTGCTCGCCAGTTAGACTTGATTGCTAAGTTACTTGCTAGTACGCCTGCCAACATTCAAATTGGTGGTGGAGTACGCAGTGAGCAAGACGTAGTGGATTTATTAGAAGCTGGCGCACAACGTGTGGTGGTGGGTTCTACTGCGGTAAAACAGCCTGAGTTGGTCAAAGGTTGGATGGAGAAATATGGCGCAGAAAAAATCGTCTTAGCTTTAGATATTAATATTGATGAGCAAGGCGTGCGTAAAGTGGCCATTTCTGGTTGGCAAGAAGATTCAGGTGTTACTATTGAAGCCTTGATTGATGATTACTTAACGGTTGGACTCAAACATGTTCTGTGTACCGATATTTCTCGTGACGGCACGTTAGCGGGCTCTAACGTCGAATTGTATGTGGATTTATGTAAGCAATACCCACAGGTGCAATTTCAATCATCAGGTGGCATCGGTAGCCTTGATGATATCGCGGCATTAAAAGGCACAGGCGTTGCTGGCGTGATTGTGGGCCGTGCGTTGTTAGACGGCAAGTTTACCGCAGAGGAGGCATTTTCATGTTGGCAAAGCGAATAATTCCATGTCTTGATGTCCGTGATGGGCAGGTTGTGAAAGGGGTTCAATTTCGTAACCATGAAATCATTGGTGATATAGTACCTCTTGCGCAGCGTTATGCCGAAGAGGGCGCAGATGAGCTAGTCTTCTATGATATTACCGCTTCAAGTGATGGTCGTGTGGTCGATAAAAGCTGGGTGGCTCGTGTTGCTGAAGTGATTGATATTCCATTTTGTGTGGCAGGCGGCATTAAGTCAGCTGAAGATGCCGCGCGTATTTTAGAGTTTGGTGCAGATAAAGTATCGATTAACTCTCCAGCGCTGGCGAACCCTCAATTGATTACCGACTTAGCCGATAAGTTTGGCGTGCAATGTATCGTGGTGGGCATTGACTCTTACTACGATAAAGAAACGGGCAAATACCAAGTTTATCAATTTACCGGCGATGAAGAACGCACCAAGGCAACCAAGTGGGAAACCCGTGATTGGGTTCAAGAAGTGCAAAAGCGTGGCGCTGGTGAAATCGTATTAAATATGATGAACCAAGACGGCGTACGTAATGGTTACGATTTAGATCAATTAAACATGGTACGTGAAGTGTGCCATGTGCCTTTGATTGCCTCGGGTGGCGCAGGTGAAATGGTGCATTTTAAAGACGCTTATCAACAAACCAATGTGGATGGCGCGCTGGCAGCATCGGTGTTTCACAAGCAAGTGATCAATATTGGTGAGTTAAAACAATACTTAAAACAACAAGGCGTGGAGATACGTTTATGAGTGAAGCAGTAACAACACAAGCAACGTTTCAAGCGTCCGATGTACAAGTACTTTCTGACCGAATTGATTGGAATAAAGTCGACGGTTTAGTCCCTGTAATTGTGCAAGATTATCAATCAAGCCAAGTTCTGATGATGGGCTATATGAATGTGGATGCCTTGCAGAAAACCGCAGATACTGGCCTAGTGACGTTCTACTCTCGCACCAAACAGCGTTTATGGACCAAAGGCGAAGAATCTGGCAACAGCTTGAATCTGGTGAATATCGCTTTGGATTGTGATAACGATACGTTATTGGCGAAGGTGAATCCTATTGGGCCAACGTGTCACACCGGCACCACAACATGCTTTGATGCCGACAAGCAAGATGAAAGCCAATTGGTGTGGCTTCATCAACTTGAGCAGCTACTGGCTGCCCGCAAGGACGCCGATCCAGAGTCCTCTTACACCGCTAGCCTTTATGCTCGTGGCACGAAACGCATCTCGCAGAAAGTCGGCGAAGAAGGCGTTGAAGTCGCGCTTGCGGCAACGTCGGGCGACAAGGCGGAATTGATCTGTGAATCTGCGGATTTGATGTATCACTTGTTCGTGTTACTACAAGATCAAGGCTTATCGTTTAACGATGTCATCAATAAGCTAAAAGAGCGTCACAAGTAAAATAATTTTGTTTTTATCAATATTTATTTTTATCAATAAAGGTCAAGCAGTTGCTTGGCCTTTTTTATTGGGTGTGTTCTCTCTCTTTAAGTTGGCTGAAAAGCGTTCTGTTAATAAAACGCTGTCCTAAAATGAGTGAATGAGCTTAGCCACAGCATTTCTTGAACTTTCTACCACTTCCACAAAGGCAGGGATCATTACGGCCTATTTTGGTATTGGCAATGGTTTGTAAAAGGCGAGGATCAATAGGTTTTTCTTCCGGCATCACGCCATCAATATAGCGCCATTGTCCTTCTTCTTTTACAAATCGAGAGCGTTCATGTAAGCAATACTCGTGATTATCTTCTTCAAAGTAAGCTTTAAATTCGACATACCCTTCGGCCTCTTCACAAGCGGGAGCATCTAAAACCTCTAGTTTTATCCAATGGCTATCGACGGATTGTTTAATCGCTTCTGCTTGAGCATGAGCTTGGCAAGATGAGTGGTAAGTGTTTAAGACAAACTCTACATCATTAAGCACATGAGCCGAATAACGCGCGCGCATTAGCTGCTCTGGTTGTTTGGCCAAAGTAGCGTCATGATGAATCGGTTGACAGCAAGCTTCATAAGATTGCGAATGACCGCATGGGCAAGGCATAAAGATTCTCTTAGTTAATAGTGGTATAGCTTATTGCTGACGATAGGATTTTGTGCCTTCAAGCCTTAAATAGTGATATTCAGGAGTGGACCAATCGAGAGCATTTCCTCGGTATATTTGTACCATTTTTGGATCGAGTTTTAATTTATCCACAAACCATTCAATATTCGATTGATCATTTTTCTCCAATGCGATGGCTAAAGCAAGAATGTCTCCAAGAATCCCTTTTTGCTCTAGTAGTGCATGAATCGCATCAGGCTTTAGTGGCAAAGTTTCAATCAGATAAGATAAAGGCTGTTCAAGTAATTTATCTAACTGAGAGAACATACCCACGAAGTAGGCTTGATCAATACATTTATTAATATGACTAACGGCCGCGATTTGTTCGCAGAAATGGGCTCTTTCCATTGAAGACTGGTAATAATGAGAAGGAGAAAGCTCATGATCGGCAACAATCGAGAGGGATATGAACATTTTTATGCGTTCATACCCTAGTGCTTCAAACGCACTTTTAAAAGATGAAAACGGTTGAGGTTGATGAGAATTAATAAATCTCATTAATTTATACGTCATTGTCAGATCATGTCTTATAAGACGCTCAACCAGATCAAAATTAATCGGATTTTTATTAATCGCAATATTGAGTTGTTCAACAGTGAATGCTGACGAACCAATGCGCTTTTTACATATAATTTCAGGTTCGTACAATTCATAACCTTGAAAATAATGGAACCCAGCCTTTTTACAAGCTTCAAGCTCGGCTTGGTTTTCAATTTTTTCAGCCAAATAGGAAAGATCTAAATGCGGATGTTCGTTAATAAATTTTTCAGTATCTGCAATTGATATTTGTCGGATGTCAAACTTGATTGTCGTGACATACGGCAGGAAACGTTCCCAAGCAGAAGAAGGCATGAAGTCATCTAAGGCGATTTTATACCCTTGGTGATGCATAGATTTTACGGCATCTAAAAGTTCATCACTAGGAGAGCAGTCTTCCAAAATTTCGATCATTAATAAATGGGGTGGAAATAAAGTTGGGATTTGGTCGACTAATGATTGATATGGGAAATTGACTAAGCAAATTTTATCTTCATAACCTTGAACATTGGTTAGGAAAAAATGTTCAATAAGTAAGCGGCTGGTGGCCTTGTCCGGGTCCATTTGTGGGAAAACATTATTAAAACCTTCTCTGAACAGTAATTCATAGGCAACGATGCGGTTATCCGCATTCACAATGGCTTGTCGTGCAATAAAAGAGTGCATCGTTTAATCTCTAAGGTTTATATTGAGAGATAAAGGGAATTGCTCAATGGTATTCACCATGTAGAGACCCTTCCTTAATCTTATCCAACTTGAATGATTAAAATATCGTATTTATCAATATTTCAATTAATAATAGAGGATTAAGAAATATAAATTGTATTTTTACTGATAATTTTTCGAGGAAGTTAGAATTCTCTCGTGGTGAGGGTATTACCGTTAGGAGTACAGACTAATATTGATCCTTGTGTATACCAATCACCGAGTACGATACGAGTCGCTGAGCCATTCATGGTCGAATGTTGGTGGATATTGGGCCTATGAGTATGACCATGAATCATTTGTATAACGTGATTGTTTTCTAGCACGGTGATCACTTCTTGTGGTGTGACGTCCATAATATTCATTTGTTTGGTTTGCTTTTGTGCGCGAATTTTACTTTGAACGTGAGAAACGATTTTTCGACGAATGAACAAAGGAATACGATTAAAAATAGCTTGTAACCAAGGCTTATGAACTGTTTTACGAAATTCTTGGTATTTTTCATCCATAGTACATAAGGTATCGCCATGTAAAATGACGGTTGGAACGCCATACAGATCAATCACTGCCGTTTCGGGTAATAGTGTTATGCCCGTATCTTTACAAAAGCGTTTACCTAATAAAAAATCTCGATTTCCCTGTATGAAGTAACATGCTACACCGGCTTGAGTTAATGCCATAAAGGCTTCTTTTATAGAAGAGTGAAAAGGGGAGTTGTCGTCATCACCAATCCAAAATTCAAATAAGTCACCAAGTACGTATAAAGCTTCTGCTTGAGAGGCTTCATCACGCATAAAGGTTAAAAAGCATTCCGTGATATCGGGACGTAAAATCGACAAGTGTAGATCAGCAATAAATAATGTGGTCATAGACAATCAATAATCTGAAAAATAGAATAAAGGGAGAACTGCTCTCCCTTTATTCATACACCTAGTGAACGGTGTATTGGCGTAAATTACGCTTCGATAGTTGTGCCAGTGATAAGCACATCTTCCAGTGGAACGTCTTGGTGCATGCCGTAAGAGCCAGTGCTTACTGCTTTGATTTTTTCTACGACGTCCATACCTTCAACGACTTCAG
Organism: Vibrio rumoiensis 1S-45; assembly: GCF_000286955.2. GTDB lineage: Bacteria > Pseudomonadota > Gammaproteobacteria > Enterobacterales > Vibrionaceae > Vibrio > Vibrio rumoiensis_A. Next base: position 27,779 of record NZ_AJYK02000073.1, on the reverse strand, counting down.
CAAACACACAGTAACCCCAACCGTTCATTGATTCAGATTTAAAATCAAGGAACGTATTGTCGTTCACGTTGATGAAGAATTGAGAACTTGCAGAATGCGGTTCCATAGTACGAGCCATTGCCAGTGTGCCAGTTTTATTGCTTAGGCCATTGTTGGCTTCGTTTTTGATTGTTGCACGAGTTGACTTTTCTTTTAAGCCAGAAGTCATGCCACCGCCTTGAATCATAAATCCATCGATAACACGGTGGAAAAGTGTGTTGTCGTAAAAACCATCTTGACAATATTGAAGGAAGTTAGCACTGGTTTCAGGTGCTTTTTCTTCATTTAGTTGAATTTTGATATCGCCGAAGTTGGTGTGAAGGATAATCATGGTTTGGTCCTTTATCATTGGATTTAATATTTTTACAAGAAGCTTCAATTTTATAGCAAGTGACGTTATAAGCAACTTTAAACGAACATCTTGATTAAATACCTTTTTAGTTTGGGCATAAACTCTTTTGGTTATAGATGAAATGTATTGTGGTTTTATCAAGCAAGTGTGTGAGTTAAATAAGCTTAAATATCGACTTAGAATATGGTTTGGGTATAATCACCAATCAGAATTTTCACCAGACGTAGATAGAGATCATGTTAAAAATATATAACACATTGACCCGACAGAAAGAGGAATTCAAACCCATTCACGCTGGCAAAATCGGCATGTATGTGTGTGGGGTAACCATTTACGATCTTTGTCATATTGGTCATGGTCGTACATTTGTTTCTTTTGATGTGGTTTCACGTTACCTACGTTTCGTCGGTTACGATCTTACTTTTGTTCGAAACATTACCGATATCGACGATAAAATCATTAAGCGTGCAGCAGAAAATGGTGAAAGCTGTGATGACTTAACAGAACGTCTTATTCAAGAAATGTACACCGATTTTGATGCGTTGAATATTAAACGCCCAGATGTTGAGCCAAGAGCGACGCATTATATTCAAGAAATTATAGAACTCGTCGAAAAGCTGATTGAGAGTGAATTTGCCTACGTTGCATCCAATGGCGATGTCATGTTCGAAGTTAAGAAATTTGAACAATATGGCAAGTTATCTGGGCAAGATCTTGATCAGCTTCAAGCCGGTGCTCGTGTTGATGTTGAAAGCGCGAAGCGTAGCCCTATGGATTTTGTAGTTTGGAAAATGTCTAAACCAGGTGAACCTACGTGGGAATCCCCTTGGGGCCCAGGTCGCCCTGGTTGGCATATTGAATGTTCGGCAATGAACTCATCAATTTTAGGGCAGCACTTTGATATTCATGGCGGGGGTTCCGACTTGCAGTTCCCGCACCATGAAAATGAAATTGCTCAGTCTTGTTGTGCGCATGATACTCCGTATGTAAATACGTGGATGCACAGCGGAATGGTGATGGTTGACCGTGAAAAAATGTCTAAATCTCTAGGGAATTTCTTCACTATTCGTGATGTATTACAACATTATGATTCAGAAACGGTACGTTACTTCTTAATGTCGGGCCATTACCGTAGTCAGCTTAATTATAGTGAAGAAAATCTTAACCAAGCGCGTGCTTCACTTGAACGTTTGTATACGTCATTACGAGGCTTAGATCTAACGGTTGCGCCGGCTGGTGGAGAAGAGTTTGTCGCGAGATTTAGTTCTGCAATGAATGATGATTTCAATACGCCAGAAGCGTACTCAGTATTATTTGACATGGCGCGTGAAGTGAATCGCCTAAAAACGGTTGATATGGATAAAGCATCGTCAATGGGCGCGCTAATGCGTGAACTTGCGGATGTGATTGGTATTTTACACCAAGATCCAGAATCATTCTTAAAAGGTGATGCTGGCAATGATGATGAAGTGGCTGAAATAGAAGCTTTGATCAAGTTACGTAATGATTCTCGTGCGGCCAAAGATTGGGCAAATGCAGATTTAGCTCGTGATAAGCTAAATGAACTCGGTATTGAGCTTGAAGATGGCGCAGACGGTACAACTTGGCGTCGTAAATAACAAATCACTTTAATTGAAAAAGGCTGGTGGCTTACCGGCCTTTTTTATGAGTATAAAACCTGACTAAATAGGTAATTTTTGTGGCTCAGATGTATTTTTATTACTCTGCGATGAATGCAGGGAAATCCACTACTTTATTACAATCTTCTTTTAACTATCGTGAACGTGGAATGAATGCTGTCATTTTTACGGCTGAAATTGATCATAGAGACGGCATTGGAAAAGTTAGTTCTCGAATCGGCCTGCAATCTGATGCACATTTATATAGTGATCAAACGGACATGTTCGATTCTATTAACACTTTAAATGCGCAAGAAAAAATTCACTGCATCATGATTGATGAGTGCCAATTTCTTTCTAAGCAACAGGTTTACCAACTGACAGAAGTCGTCGATAAATTACACATTCCTGTGCTTTGCTATGGGTTGCGTAGTGACTTTTTAGGTGAGCTATTTGAAGGTAGCCAATATCTATTAGCTTGGGCAGATAAATTAATTGAGTTGAAAACGATTTGTCATTGTGGACGAAAGGCTAACATGGTGATCCGTACTGATGAGCATGGCAATGCTATCGCAGAAGGTGATCAAGTGGATATCGGTGGTAATGACCGTTATGAATCTGTATGTCGCTTGCATTATAAAGAAGCATTAGGGAAATAAGCGTCTCGACGGCTGTTTCTAACCACCAAAGCTTTAAAACTAAAAATCCGCAGATAAAAAATATCTGCGGATTTTTTTACAACATGAATAACGAACCGTTATACGCTTAGAATTGCGGTTTAGCCGCAAATTGTTTAGCTGCGTAAGCAACACGTTCTGCTGCTTTAGGGTATTCTGCTGGTGTACCTAGGCTTTCAATATGCTGCAGGCGAGGCAGTAAACCTGCACCATTAGCAATTTGAATCGCAAGCCCTGGGCGAGCATTCAGCTCAAGTACCATTGGGCCTTCTTCTTTATCGAGTACCATATCGGTGCCCATGTAACCTAAGCCTGTCATTTCCCAAGCGCTTGATGCTAACGTAAGCAGCTTTTCCCAGTTAGGTACGACTAAGCCATTTAAAGGTTTGTCAGTATCAGGGTGATGGGTGATAGGGCGGTCAAATTGAACAGCACGAACCGCTCGGCCTGTTGCAATATCTAAGCCCACACCTACAGCGCCTTGGTGCAAGTTTGCTTTACCGTCCGAAGCGGCGGTTGAGCAACGCATCATGGCCATAACAGGGTAGCCTTTAAACACGATAACGCGGATATCCGGTACACCTTCATAGCTGTAACCATCAAATGAAACGTCATCAAATTTAATTAGGTTTTCCACCACAGCAACATCATTCTTGCCACCGAGTGAAAATAAACCGGCTAGAGCATTACTAATATGACGCTCAACATCTTCTTTATTAATTGCCTGGCCAGATGGTTTGATATACACCCCATCTTTATGCGAAATAATAACTAAGATACCTTTACCGCCTGAACCACGAGCTGGTTTAATCACAAAGCCCGGCCAGTTTTCAACCATGGCATGAATGCGTTTGACTTCAGCTTGTTGTCCAATCACACCAATTAGTTTGGGTACGGTTGCACCATGTTCTTGAGCAATGATTTTTGTTTTTAACTTGTCATCAACTAAAGGGTACTTTGAACGGTCGTTGTAGCGCCCAATATAGGCGCCATTACGTTTGTTCATGCCCATTATGCCTTTGGCATTCAGTTTTTGAGGAGACGTAAACATTGAAAACATAGCTTAGTCCTCCGCAAGTGGCTTGAATCTTTTTAGTTCCAGTAGACGATAGCCTGTGTAGTTACCTAGCGATAAGATACAAGCTAAAACAATGAACTGAGTACCAATGAAGTTAAAGGTTACATGCTGAACATAAGGGTTGGTCATTGCGAGGTAGATAAGTACCGCAGTCAATAATGAACCACCACCTTGCATGAACACTTCTTTAGCCCCTTCTTCTTCCCAAAGAATAGACATACGCTCAATCGTCCAAGACAAAATAATCATTGGGAAGAACGTAATGGTTAAACCTTGAGTTAAGCCAATGTTGAACGACACAATGGTAAACACAGATATGATTAAAATAACCGTTATGATTACTGCCGATATTCGAGAAACTAAGAGTAGATTTAACTTAGATAAGTAGCCTCTTATCACCAGTCCAGTTCCGACAATTAATAAGAAACCAATAATACCTGGTAATAATTGTGTTTGAACGAAAGCAACGGCAATAAGCACTGGCATGAAGGTACCAGAGGTTTTCAAGCCAATTAAGACACGTAAGAACACTACAATCAGAGCACCGATAGGGATCAACATGATGGTTTTAAACATCGATTGTTCTTCTAGCGGTAAGCTGTGAATAGAGAAGTTTAATAAGTTATCGGCAACGACTTTCTGCTTAGTTGCTTTACTTGGCGTGATATCTTGCGAAATCATTGAGTAGAACACTTTACTGTGCTTACCACCAATAACATCCAATAAAGACACGTTCGATTCATCCCAAATGAGCATGTTGCTTTGAACGCCTTGCTCATTGTTTTCAGGGTTGAATAACTGCCATGCTTTACCATCCCACACTTCGATCATAGGAATGATTGATTGGCGACGACGTCCATCTTCTAATTCAACAACACCAACGGTTTTGTTATAAATTTTAGACGTAGCAAGTAATTTAGAAATGGCTTCAACTTTGCTGAAATCATCCAAAAGTAACGATGCATTTTGGTTATCTGGATCGTTAAATTGCTTAATTAATTCGCGAGTAAAAGTGATGTTATCTGCTGATCGCTCAGAAGCTTGATCTCTAATCGCTGTAACTGCCGCATCTTGCGGGCCGGTAAAGGTTGGTGTCGCAAGGTCTTCTTCCACCGGTGGAATAGCAGAAACGCTCGCTTGTGGATCCACTAAGAATTGGGTTTTGTAATAAATCGTTTGTGGACCTTTAGCATCACGTATCGACCATTCAGCACGACGACCAGTTTCGGTGTTGATGTATGAAAGACCATAGCCTGGCGATGAAGCACTTTCATCGATAAGCGTGAAGTTATCTTGTGTATGAGGGGCGGCTAAAGATACTTTAACAGGACCTCCAGATGCAACGAACTCAACGCGAGCTTCTATATCCCAAATTTGTCTTGATTCACCTGGAGTCCACGGCACACCATAGTCTTGATGACGCATGATGCTCAGAGTTATCCCTGTGATGACAAGTATGGCGATGAGAAAATAAAATGGCACTCTAGACGTCATAACTTTTCCTTAAACCTGTCTAAATTAATTATTGTTATTGAAATTTATTGTTTGAATTACTTTTTTGTCGATTTCGATTCTATGAACTCACGACTGACATCAACGAACGCAACATCTTGAATAAACTCACGTCCTAATAGAATAGGATAATCCATCTGGGAACGATCGGCTAAGGTAAATTGCGCTTTTTCATGCACACTACCAATTTTTATCCATAATTCGACAACGGGTCGGCGCTCTAAAGAGTTGGTACTTGATTGGCGAATCTTCACATGGCGAACAATCGGAGCTTCAACCCATTTACGATCTTTGGCTTCGGTTTCATTGTCAGACACATGAAATTTAACCCATTTCTTGCCATTACGCTCAAATTCTTGCATATCAACGGCATTAATTGAGGACGTGGTCGCACCGGTATCGACACGAGCAGTGAAATCGCTTTTAACCACATCAATATAGACTTTTTCTAGTGAACCTAATGTCACCATACCTGGTCGACTTTGTGGTTCCAAATCAGCAACGACAACATTGGAAGAAGAAGGGGGAGTCGTTGCAGCTTGAGTGCTTTTTTTACTGACTGCATAACGTTGTTGATGTTTCTTTAAGAGTTCGACTTCATTGCTTAAATTAATGATCTCAGATTCTAAACTGTCAATATAGTCGGTTTGTTTATCCATGTTTGAATCTAATTCGGCAATTCTATTGGTAATATTTTGTTCACTTTTACTCACAGCATCGATGGTTTTTTGCGAATACTCTTCATTCCCCAAAAGAGCACAGCCAGAGAGTAAAGTAAAAACGGCAAGAGTTATCGTATATTTGAGCATGTTAACTATTATTACCTTTATAAGTGATTGTTGTTTAAAGTTTAACGTATCTAAATCTTGCCGTGAACCACTTGAATGTTAAGCTTCAGTGATTATCACGTTTAAACTTTACGGATTGGTCGCAATTAAAATGGCGCGTCTCGGTGCAGGATAACCTTCAACTGTTTTCGATGGGTCTGCGGGATCGAGATAATCGGGTAATGAATTATGCGTCATCCAATTGGTGCTGCGTTGCTCTTCTGTTGAGGTGATATTTTCATCAACAATTTTCACATCAACAAACCCGGTTTTTTCTAACCATACTTTTAATGCTTTGGCAGAAGGGAAGAAGTAAACATTTCGCATCTGTGCATAGCGATCCACTGGTACCAGAACCGCATTTTCATCACCTTCAATCACCAAAGTCTCTAGCACTAATTCGCCACCTGGGACTAATTGATTCTTTAATTGTTGGAGGTGGTCAAGAGGGGAGCGGCGATGATAAAGCACACCCATGCTAAATACCGTATCGAATGCTTTTAATTCAGGAAGTTGCTCAATGCCAAGAGGAAGGAGATGAGCGCGTTGATCATTACCCATTAATCGACGAATGGCTTCAAATTGGATTAAGAATAAATGTGATGGATCAATACCCACACACATTCTTGCCCCTGCGCCAAGCATGCGCCACATGTGATAACCATTACCACAACCCACATCAAGAACAGAACGATGAGTTAGGTCGGAGATATGAGGAAGTACACGATCCCATTTCCAATCAGAACGCCATTCCGTTTCAATATCTAAACCATGAGCATGGTAAGGGCCTTTTCGCCAAGGGTGGAAGGTTCTTAATAAGCTCTCGAGTTTCTTTTGTTCGCCAATCATCAAAGGTTCGCTGTTTGTGATACGAACCTCGGTGTCTAGAACGATATTATCAGGCTGGATATCAGAAATTTTATTAAGCGCTTTTACCCAACGTTCAAAGTCGCCATGCTCTGCATTTTGCCAATCAGTCAGTTGTTGAGGCAAGATATTAAGCCAAGGTTGTAATCGTTGGTCTTGAGCAATAAGTTGATAAAAATTGGCAAAATTAAACATAATATTCTTTCTTAAACGTAAAAGTGTGTAATGAGTGCGTTGAGTTTGGATGCGTGATTATTTAATCGCAAACATTGAACCGAAATTGAAGCATTGGAACCAGACTTCATAACTACTGAACCCGATGTTTTTGAATCTCTCTTTATGGCTACTAATAGGATCGGGTTTCATGACATTTTCAATCGCACTACGCTTTTGGCTGATTTCTAATTCACTGTAACCATTAGCACGTTTGAAGTCGTGGTGAAGATCAATTAAAAGCTCATTCGCCACATTGTTTTCAAATATGTATTTTTCAGACAGAATTAAGATCCCACCAGGGCGCAAACCCGCGTAGATTTTTTCAAGTAAGCTTTGCCTGTCTTCAGGAGAGAGAAATTGTAATGTGAAGTTCAACACCACGACCGAGGCATTTTCAATATGAATATCTCGGATATCAGCTTCGATGACGTTAACCGGAGTGTCGGAGCGATAAGCATTAATGTGTAATTTACAACGTTCAACCATAGCAGAAGAATTATCTACAGCGATGATTTGACAATTTTCTTGGTCAATATGACGGCGCATCGACAAGGTAGCCGCACCTAATGAACAACCTAAATCATAAACATTTGAATTTGGTTTAGCGAAACGTTCAGCAAGCATACCAATCGCAGAAATGATGTTGCTGTAACCCGGTACCGATCGTTGGATCATATCAGGAAAAACTTCAGCGACTCTTTCATCAAAAGTAAAGTCACCCATTTTTTCGATTGGGGCAGAAAAAATTACATCACGCTGGCTCATTACAACTCACTATTTCAAATTAGGTAGAACGACGTTGAATATGCGTTTATTTTAAGGGAAGTCAGCTACTAGCGCTATTGAGATTCTGCTTTATTTTGTTTTATTTCATCCTTCATACTAAATAGCACCTAATTTGTTCAGTCTGAGGTGATCTTTTGAGCATTATTATTCCCTTTTGAACTGAATTTAATGATTACTTTCGTGGATGTTGGCGAAAGGAATTGGGTAAGTTATGAGCGGTTATGCCATATTTGTCTGCTTTCGTTGTGAAAAGCTGAGAATTTATGTCACAGGTGGTCGATTTTTGCCTGCATTCCAAGTATAAATAACAAAAGTTTTTTGTGTGTAGCGCTATGCCTGCACACTTTCATCAATTATAGAAGAAATTGGGAAATTCATTATGCGCACCCAGTATTGTGGTCACCTGAACACGTCCCTTGTTGGACAAACTGTAGAACTTTGCGGATGGGTTAATCGCCGTCGTGATTTAGGCGGTCTTATTTTTATCGATATGCGTGACCGCGAAGGGATTGTTCAGGTTGTTATCGATCCAGATATGACTGAAATTTTTGCAGATGCAAACCAACTGCGTAATGAATTTTGTATTAAATTGAGTGGTGAAGTTCGTGCTCGCCCGGATAGCCAAATCAATAAAGATATGGTTACTGGTGAAGTGGAAGTTTATGCCACCGGTCTTGAAATCATCAACCGCTCTGAAGCGTTGCCACTTGATTTCAACCAAACTAACTCAGAAGAACAGCGTCTGAAATACCGTTACATCGATTTGCGTCGTCCAGAAATGAGCGATCGTATTAAATTGCGCGCGAAAGCATCAAGCTTTGTACGTCGTTTCTTAGATGATAATGGTTTCCTTGATATTGAAACACCAGTACTGACGAAAGCAACACCTGAAGGTGCGCGCGATTACTTAGTCCCGAGCCGTGTTCACAAAGGCAGCTTTTACGCATTGCCACAATCACCACAACTATTTAAGCAGTTGTTGATGATGTCTGGTTTTGACCGTTACTATCAAATCGTAAAATGTTTCCGTGATGAAGATTTACGTGCTGACCGTCAACCAGAATTTACTCAAATCGATATTGAAACATCGTTCATGTCGGCCGAACAAGTTCGTGGCGTCACTGAAACCATGGTGCGCGATATGTGGCAAGAGCTGCTAAACGTTGACCTTGGTGATTTCCCTATCATGCCATTTTCTGAAGCGATTCGTCGTTTTGGTTCTGATAAACCAGATTTACGTAACCCGCTTGAACTTGTCGATGTAGCTGATTTAGTGAAAGACGTTGAGTTTAAAGTATTCTCGGGCCCTGCGAACGATGAAAAAGGTCGTGTCGCTGTGATCCGTGTACCTGGCGGTGCATCACTCTCTCGTAAGCAAATTGATGAGTACGGCAGCTTTGTCGGCATTTATGGCGCGAAAGGCCTTGCTTGGATGAAAGTGAATGATCTAACCGCAGGTGTTGAGGGGATTCAATCTCCAGTCGCTAAATTCTTAAATGAAGAAGTGATTAACGGTATTTTAGAGCGTACGGGTGCGCAAACGGGTGACATCATTTTATTTGGTGCAGATAAAGCCAACATCGTATCAGAAGCCATGGGTGCACTACGCGTTAAATTGGGTAATGACCTAGAATTGACCGATAGCGCAGCATGGAAACCACTTTGGGTGATTGATTTCCCAATGTTTGAGCAAGACGATGAAGGGAACCTGCATGCGATGCACCACCCATTTACTTCACCGCTCAACATGACGGCAGAAGCGCTTAAAGCTAATCCAGCATCAGCGATTTCAAATGCGTACGACATGGTCATTAATGGCTATGAAGTAGGTGGTGGTTCGGTTCGTATTCATAATACAGAAATGCAATCAGCTGTTTTTGACCTGCTTGGCATTGAAGAAACGGAACAACGCTTGAAGTTTGGCTTCTTGCTAGACGCTCTAAAATACGGCACACCACCACACGCAGGCCTTGCATTTGGTCTTGACCGTTTGGTGATGCTGCTTTGTGGAACCGATAATATCCGTGATGTGATTGCATTCCCTAAAACAACCGCAGCCGCTTGCCCATTAACCAATGCGCCAAGCCTTGCAAATCCAGCTTCGTTAGAAGAGTTGGCAATTGCGGTTACTGCAGCAAAAGAACAACAAGCTTAATATTGCGTTACTAAGTTAAGCCGCAGTAACTTACCTTTAAACACCCACATTTGATTGATGTGGGTGTTTTTGTTTATTTAGCTCGTTATACTCCTTATATACATTCAATAAACAAGGGACAGAATGTCCATTATTCTTGGAATCGATCCGGGTTCTCGTATCACCGGTTATGGCGTGATCAGACAAGAAGGTCGTCACTTATATTATTTAGGAAGTGGATGTATTCGTACTTCTGAAAATGCTTTGCCTGGGCGGTTGAAACAAATCTATGCGGGTGTTTCAGAAATCATTACCCAGTTCCAACCAGATGTGTTTGCGATAGAGCAAGTTTTCATGGCAAAAAATGCCGATTCTGCCCTAAAGCTAGGCCAAGCAAGAGGCAGCGCCATTGTTGCGGCAGTGAATGCCGATTTACCAGTATTTGAATATGCCGCTCGTTTAATTAAGCAAGCGGTTGTCGGTACTGGCGCGGCAGATAAAACGCAAGTTCAACATATGGTAAAAAGTATGCTGAAGTTACCTGCAAGACCGCAAGCTGATGCTGCCGATGCATTAGGTGTCGCCATTTGCCATGCCAATACCAATAAAACCTTGGTTGCTTTGGCCGGTAAAGCCAGTAACGTTCGAAGAGGGCGATACCGTTAAAATATTGTCGTCGCATTAATATGTACTGGATGTTTATCCAGTTAATTATTATGATATACCCAAGTAACCTCCCAAAAAGGAAAACAATGTGATCGGTCGTTTACGTGGAACTCTCGTTGAAAAGCAGCCACCAGAAGTGCTAATTGAAGTATCAGGCGTCGGGTATGAAGTACAAATGCCAATGAGTTGCTTTTATGAGCTTCCAAACGTTAATGAAGAAGCCATCATCTATACACATTTTGTAGTAAGGGAAGATGCTCAGCTGCTTTATGGGTTTAACACGGTAAAAGAACGAGCATTATTTCGAGAAGTGATTAAAGCGAATGGTGTTGGCCCTAAACTGGGTTTAGCCATCCTTTCGGGAATGACGGCTTCTCAATTTGTAACCTGTGTAGAGCATGAAGATGTCACCACATTAGTTAAACTTCCTGGTGTAGGTAAAAAAACTGCAGAACGTTTAGTGGTTGAAATGAAAGATCGACTTAAAGGCTGGGTCAGCCATGATCTTTTCACCCCCGCAACTGATGCCGCCCCAATTGATTCAATTGCAGATTCTAGAACATCCCATAACGCAGAAGATGAAGCGGTAAGTGCACTTATTTCTTTAGGCTATAAGCCTCAAATGGCTTCTAAAGTGGTTGCTCAAGTGGCAAGTGCTGATATGACAAGTGAAGCTATCATTCGTGATGCGCTAAAGTCGATGGTATAAGGTAACTGATAATGATTGAAGCCGATCGCTTAATTGCTGCTGATAATCCAACTTTTCGTGATGAAGATATTATTGATCGCGCGATTCGACCAAAGCGACTCGCTGATTATCGAGGTCAAGACCATGTCCGTGATCAAATGGAGATATTCATTAAAGCGGCGCAACAACGTAGTGAACCGCTCGATCACTTATTAATATTTGGACCACCGGGGTTAGGTAAAACAACACTTGCCAATATTGTCGCCAATGAAATGGAAGTGAATATTCGTACCACTTCAGGCCCGGTACTTGAAAAAGCGGGCGATCTTGCGGCTTTACTCACGAACCTTGAAGAAAATGATATTTTATTCATCGATGAAATCCATCGTTTGAGTCCTGTAGTGGAAGAAATACTTTACCCTGCAATGGAAGATTATCAGCTCGATATTATGATAGGGGAAGGTCCTGCAGCTCGTTCAATAAAAATAGATTTACCGCCGTTTACTTTGATTGGCGCTACGACACGAGCGGGCTCACTAACCTCGCCATTAAGAGATCGTTTTGGGATTGTGCAACGGTTAGAATATTACAAAGTGAAAGATCTCCAATATATTGTTAAGCGTAGTGCCGATTGTTTAGGGCTTTCAATGGAAGAAGAAGGGGCACTTGAAGTTGCTCGCCGTTCACGAGGCACTCCTAGGATTGCAAACCGCTTATTACGTCGGGTACGTGATTATGCGGAAGTCAAAGGTAATGGGCACATTTGTCCAGACACTGCTGATAAGGCACTAAATATGCTGGATGTTGATAATCAAGGTTTCGATTATATGGACAGAAAGTTATTACTCGCGATTATGGAGAAATTTAGTGGTGGGCCCGTTGGGTTAGATAACCTAGCCGCTGCGATTGGTGAAGAAAAAGATACCATTGAAGATGTCATCGAACCTTATCTTATTCAGCAAGGCTATTTACAACGAACGCCAAGAGGAAGAATCGCCAGTGATAGGGCGTACTTACATTTTGGGATCGATAAATAGCACAAATTATTGAGCGATAAAGTAAAAAGAGTAACGAATCATTTGTTACTCTTTTTTTATACTTGCATCTCAAAGTGGCTGCACTAAAATTCGCATCTTCATTATAGATTCAGACACTAAGCATTTATTTTCAATAAAAAATTTTAATGAGAAGCCTATATTCATATAAGTGAGTTAAGGTGATAGAAATTGAGACAGTTTCTAAGGTCAAATAACGATGAAAATAATGCAGAAACCTTTTGAAACATTTGTGCTTAGTGAGTAATATTAGCGACAACTATATTAGGCGATGCTTAACAAAAAAATAACCATTTTGGCACATTTTTGCAACAAGGGAGACTGAGTTGCTCGTGTCTTTTACTTTAACCATCCTGATCGTTTGACTGTGTTCGTTTATCGACCTCTGATAATGACGTAAAAAGGAGTTACCATGATTGATGTTGTTGATCTATCGCGGTTGCAATTTGCAATGACAGCGATGTATCACTTCCTATTTGTTCCTTTGACTCTTGGTATGGCATTTTTGCTTGCCATCATGGAGTCAGTGTATGTAATGACTGGGAAGCAAATCTATAAAGATATGACCAAGTTCTGGGGTAAGCTTTTCGGTATAAACTTTGCCTTAGGGGTTGCAACAGGTTTAACGATGGAATTCCAGTTTGGTACTAACTGGTCATACTATTCTCATTATGTCGGTGATATTTTTGGTGCGCCTTTGGCCATTGAAGCGTTAGTTGCCTTCTTTGTTGAATCAACCATGGTAGGTTTATTCTTTTTCGGTTGGGATCGTTTATCGAAACGTCAACACTTACTGGTTACTTGGATTGTTGCTGTAGGTTCAAACTTCTCAGCACTTTGGATTTTGATCGCTAATGGTTGGATGCAAAACCCAGTAGGAGCAAACTTCAACTACGAAACCATGCGTATGGAAATGGTGAGCTTTTCTGAAGTGATCTTTAACCCTGTAGCGCAAGTGAAATTCGTACATACAGTTTCAGCTGGCTATGTTTGTGGTGCCATGTTTATCCTTGGTGTGAGTGCATACTACCTAATTAAAGGTCGTGATATTCCTTTTGCTCGTCGTTCGTTTGCGATTGCAGCATCATTTGGTATGGCGGCAATTCTTTCAACTCTCGTTCTGGGTGATGACTCAGGTTATGAGTTAGGTGATGTACAGCAAGCGAAATTAGCGGCAATTGAAGCAGAGTGGCATACAGAGCCCGCTCCAGCGTCATTTACGGCGTTTGCAATTCCAAGCCAAGATGAAATGACCAACAAATACGCCATTCAAATTCCATATGCATTGGGTATCATTGCGACTCGTTCGTTGGATAAACAAGTAAAAGGCATTTCTGAACTTGAAGTGGAACACGAAGCTCGTATTCGTAACGGTATGATTGCCTATGGTTTACTTGAAAAACTGCGTTCAGGTGATCGATCTGAAGCGAATGTTGAAGCGTTCGATGCAGTGAAGAAAGATCTTGGTTATGGCTTATTGTTGAAGCGTTACACTGAAAATGTGTCTCAAGCGTCTGAAGTTCAAATCCAAAAAGCAGTAAAAGATTCTATACCAACGGTTTGGCCGCTTTTCTGGTCATTCCGCATCATGGTTGCTTGTGGTGTGGTTATGCTAGTGGTATTTAGCTTTGCATTTGTACAAACTTGCCGTCAGCGTATTGGGCAACACCCGTTATTACTGAAAGCTGCTCTATTTAGTATTCCGCTACCATGGATTGCTATCGAAACAGGCTGGTTTGTCGCTGAGTATGGTCGTCAACCTTGGGCGGTAGGTGAAATTCTACCGACAAATGTAGCGGCTTCTGCACTCTCTCGTGGTGAAATTCTAACGTCAATTTTTGCAATAATTGCACTGTATACGTGCTTCTTAATTGCGGAAGTTTACTTAATGGTTAAATTCGCACGTAAAGGTCCTAGTAGCTTAAAAACAGGACGTTATCATTTCGAGCAAAACGATACCTCTTTAGAAGGTAAAGTGACTCGCGATGTTGAAGCATAAGCAGGGGATAATTCATGTTTGATTACGAAATATTACGATTCATTTGGTGGGCATTAATCGGGGTGTTATTTATCGGTTTTGCTATCATGGATGGATTTGACATGGGCGTTGGTGCACTTGTACCGTTTATTGGTAAAACAGATACTGAACGCCGTGTGATGATCAATACCATTGCACCTCACTGGGATGGTAACCAAGTTTGGTTAATCACCGCTGGTGGTGCTTTGTTCGCAGCATGGCCAACGGTTTATGCAACGTCATTCTCTGGCTTCTACTTAGCCATGATTTTAACGCTTGCGGCATTGTGGTTACGCCCACTTGCACTGGATTACCGTTCAAAATTAGAAGATGAAAAATGGCGTGGCCTTTGGGATGTATGTATCTCAATCAGTGGCTTTGTACCGCCTTTAATCTTCGGTGTGGCATTTGGTAATTTGTTACAAGGTGTACCATTTGAACTGAATGAACTGATGATGTCGCAATATCATGGTAACTTCTTTGGCTTATTGAACCCATTTGGTCTCTTATGTGGTTTAGTCAGTGTTTCTATGTTTGTGCTTCAAGGTTCAACTTGGTTACAAATGAAGACCAGCGGAGATGTTTATAATCGTGCTCGTACTGTCTCACTGATCACTGGCCTACTACTGACCGTTTTATTTGTGGCGGCTGGTTTTTGGGTTCAACATATTGATGGCTACGTAGTGAAAAGTGTTATTGATGGTAATGCACCATCGAACCCTCTTCTAAAAGAAGTGGCTCGTGAACCCGGTGCATGGATGGCAAACTTCGCGACTTATCCATTAATGTGGATTGCTCCTGTGCTTGGTGTTGTGATGCCAATTCTTGTTCTGCTTGCAACAAAAGCAGAGAAGGGCGGGTTTGCATTCTTATTTTCAAGCCTTGCAATTGTAGGTGTCATATTAACGGCTGGTTTTGCAATGTTCCCATTTGTAATGCCATCAAGTTTGAATCCAAATGACAGCTTAACCATGTGGGATTCAACATCAAGTTTGTTAACCCTTGAGATCATGACCGTAGTTGCTGCCGTCATGGTGCCAGTGATTTTGGGTTATACTTCATGGTGTTACTACAAAATGTTTGGTCGTATCGAAAACAAATTTGTTGAAGATAATAAACATTCACTATACTAAGGAGCAATTAATATGTGGTATTTTGCTTGGATTCTAGGCGTTTTACTTGCCTGTGCATTCGGTATTATTAATGCTCTTTGGTTAGAGCACTCAGAAATGATGGACGAGGATCGTGATTAATATTAGTCAAAAAATGACTGATATACACTCTCCAATGGATAGGGCTCTTTTTAGAGCCCTGTTTTTTATTGCAGTGGTGTTCCATATCAGTATGTTTATGTGGGAACCGAAATCTTACGCGAACGAAGTTGGCGGGTTTAATCTATGGATAACGGTTCTATTTACTTGGTCACTTTGCAGTGCATTAATCTATAGTGTGGGGTTCAAACCTATCCTATGGGTATGGCAAATACTGTTTAGTCCTTATTGGTCAGGCATTATTTTAACGTACTTTACGTGGATGTATTTTTTACATAATTGATACTTTCAGTGGATATTAAGTAGTCAAATGATGCTTAATTAAATAAAAAACTTGCTTATGTTATTATTCAATTACATAACTTACTGTATAGTGATTCACACTAATAATGAAATGGGTAAGGAGTAACGTGTCACAGCAATTGCAAAGCACATTTAAATGGCCGATAACCATTTATTATGAAGACACCGATGCAGGTGGTGTCGTTTACCATTCTAATTATCTAAAATTCTTTGAGCGTGCTCGTACAGAAATGTTGCGCGCTCAAGGTGTTTCACAATTCACTCTACTTGAACAAGAGATTGGCTTCGTAGTACGTCATATTGATATAGATTATATTCAAGGGGCTAAACTAGATGAAAATCTCAATGTCTTAACATCTATTGTTAATTTACGTAAAGCTTCTATCACATTTTGTCAGGAATTAGTTAATCTTGATGGTAGAATCTTGTGTAAAGCAATGGTTAAGGTAGCCTGTGTCAACATCACAAAGATGAAACCACAAGCTATTCCAAGCTCAATTATGTCGGGGTTCGCCAGTGTCAGCTGAAATTTCAATTTTTGACCTTTTTTTACAAGCCAGTTTACTGGTTAAATTAGTTATGCTCATCCTTTTAGGGATGTCAGTATTATCTTGGGCGGTCATTCTAAAAAGAAGTAAAATTCTTAACAATGCATCGAAAAATGCCAATCACTTTGAAGAAAAGTTTTGGTCAGGCGTTGATCTTTCGCAGCTGTATCATGAAGTGAAAGCACGTAAAAATAACATCACAGGATCAGAGCAGATTTTCTACTCTGGTTTTACAGAATTTGCACGCTTAAGAAGAACAAATGGCGCTTCTGCCGACTACGTGATGGAAGGTGCTGGTCGTGCAATGCGCGTAACATTGTCTAAAGAAATGGATGAACTTGAAAATCAACTTCCTTTCTTAGCCACGGTTGGTTCTATCAGCCCGTATATCGGTCTTTTTGGTACAGTGTGGGGGATCATGACGTCTTTCATCGCTCTAGGCCAAGTAAAACAAGCCACCTTAGCCATGGTTGCTCCAGGTATTGCCGAAGCATTGATAGCGACAGCAATGGGTCTATTTGCTGCAATCCCAGCTGTAATGGCTTATAACCGTCTAAGTAATCAAGTGTCAAAGTTAGAGCATAATTACGCGACGTTTGCAGAAGAGTTCCACAGTATCTTACATCGTCAAGTTATGACGGAGCACAAGGATTAATTATGGCGGGTTATGTTCGTAAAAAACGCCAATTAAAAGCAGAAATCAATGTGGTTCCATACATTGATGTAATGCTGGTATTGCTGATTATTTTTATGGTGACCTCTCCATTTGTAACCCAAGGTGTTGAAGTGGATCTGCCTAAAACAGAATCAGCGAAACCTGCATCAGATATTGCAGGTGATTCCGACGCGAGCTTTATAATTGTTGAAGTGGATAAGCAAGGCAATCTTGGCGTGAGTGTTAACGACCAAGATATGGTGCGTGGCTTATCTATGAATGAAGTGATCACCAGAGTGAAGGCCGAGCGTTCGATTTCACCAAAATCTCCTGTCGCGGTAGGAGGCGATCAGCAAACCTCTTACGCCGATATCGTACTAGTATTGGATCAGCTTAACAAAGCGGGCATAGAAAAAGTCGGTTTGTTGACAGATATTAAAGAGAACGGCTAACTTGTTGATGCTTAATAAGGAATATAAATCAGCGGTATTGATCTCACTGGCCTTGCATGTTGTGTTATTTGTGCTTTTGCTTGGTGGTTCATGGTTTTCTGATTCGGAAAAAAAACCTCAGCATAAAATGGTTGAGGCTGTTGTTATTGATCCTAAAGCAATAGAAAAACAAGCGAAAAGCATCAATAAGCAGCGTGACGCAGCGAAGAAAGCAGAACAACAACGTGTCGAGAAGTTACGAGAGCAAGCTGAACGACTCGAACAAAACCGTAAAAAAGAAGAAGCACGTTTAAGAAAGCAACAAGAAGACAAAGTGTTGGCTGACAAACAAAAACGTGAAGAAGAGAAAAATCGTCAGCTTGCTGAGAAACAAAAACAAGCCGATGAAGAGAAAGCTAGAATAGAAAAAGCGAAGGCCGAAAAAGCAAAAGCAGAGAAAGCTGAAGCGGATAGAAAAGCCAAAGAAGCATTAGCGGCTAAGGCAGCTGCTGAGAAAAAAGCAGCCGATCAAGCTAAAGCTGTGGCAGATGCTAAAGCGAAGGCAGAAGCAGACGCTAAAGTGAAAGCTCAAGCCGATGCAAAAGCTAAAGCGGATGCTAAAGCCAAAGCAGATGCCAAGGCAAAAGCCGATGCAGCGCAAAAAGATAAATTAGCTCGTGAGAAAAAAGCGCAAGAAGCAGCATTGAATGATATCTTCTCCGGCTTAGAGGCTGAGAATGAGCAAATCTCTGTAGCAAGACAGCGTTATATCCAGAGCAAGTTAGATGAATATGGTGCAATTTATACCCAAATGATCCAAGATAAATTGTTAACCGAAGATTCATTTAATGGCAAATCATGCAAGATTAATATTCGACTGGTGCAAGCAGGTAAAGGCGCTATTGTAAGTAAAGTATCGACAATAGACGGTGATTCAAGGCTCTGTTCAGCAGCAAAACGCGCTGTTGCACAAGTAGGGACATTCCCGTTACCAACAGAACAAGACGTGGTCGACCAATTGAAAAATATTAATCTGACGGTCGAACCAAAATAAAAAGGAATTATCAGTGATAAAACGCATATTGTTAGGATTGTTTATCATAATGACTGCAAGCCAAACGGCAAATGCAGCACTTGAACTTGTCATCACTGAAGGCGTGAATTCGGCACGCCCAATTGGTATTGTGCCTTTTAAATGGGAAGGCCCGGGTCAACCTTCGCAAGATGTTGCAGCGGTAATTGCCTCTGATTTACAACGTAGCGGTAAATTTAGCCCAGTAGCAACATCAAAAATGCCACAAACACCTTATACCGACTCTGATATTAACTTTTCAGCGTGGAATAATATTGGAGTCGACTCGGTCGTAACCGGATCGATTTCTAAAGACTCGGATGGCCAGTATGTGATTCAGTATCATTTAGTGGATATTGTTCGTGGACAATTAACTAATGGCGAAAATAAAGCATTAGATGAAAAGGGTAACCTTGTGTTATCTAAAGATTATGTTTTATTTAGTAAGCGCGCAGTGGTTCCAGAAAAGCGTTTACGCGAATACGCACATCGCATTTCAGATCTTGTTTATGAGAAGTTAACCGGCGAAAAAGGTGCATTTTTAACACGTATCGCCTATGTTGTTGTTAATAATAAAAGTAACTATCCGTATCAGCTTAGAATCGCCGATTATGATGGCTACAATGAACGCTTAGTTTTACGTTCAAAACAACCATTGATGTCACCAGCTTGGTCACCAGACAGCAATAAGCTTGCTTATGTGAGTTTCCAAACTGGGCGCTCAGAACTTTATATGATGGATATCTATACTGGTAAAACAGAAGTGTTAACATCATTCCCAAGGCATAATGGTGCACCAGAGTTTTCGCCCGATGGCAAAAAGTTAGCGCTGGTATTGTCAAAAACAGGAACGTTACAAGTTTACATATTGGATCTCCAAACTCGTAAGTTACAACAAATTACGAATGGACGTACTAATAACACTGAACCATTCTGGATGCCAGATGGTCAGTCACTCGTATTTACTTCAGATAGGGGCGGGTTACCGCAAATCTATAAAGTGAATTTGTCGAATCAATCTACAACACGATTGACTTGGCAAGGTAGTCAGAATCTTGGTGGGCAGGTTACCCCTGATGGCCGATTCTTAATTATGGTGAATCGTAATCAAGAAGGGTTTAATATTGCTAAACAAGATCTGGAAACAGGGGCAGTTCAAGTGCTAACAAAAACGCAGTTGGATGAGTCTCCGAGTCTTGCGCCAAATGGTAGTATGGTGGTATATAGTTCCATGTTTAATGGGCAAAATGTATTATCCATGGTGTCTATCGATGGTCGATTTAAAGCCAGACTACCGGCAACAAATGGGAGAGTAAAAGCTCCTGCTTGGTCACCATTTTTATAATAAATATAGTTTGACAATATAAGGAAGAAATATATGCAACTTAATAAGATTCTAAAAGGGCTACTAATCGCACTACCACTATTAACAGTAGCGGCTTGTAGTTCAAGTGATGACGCAGCAAACGCATCTGATGCACAAACTACAGCGCAAGACGCAGCAGTAGCGACAGCAGTAGACAAAGCTGATGCACTTTCTGAGCAAGAGCAACTTCAACAAAAACTTCGTGAAAACTCGACTGTTTTCTTCAAGTTCGATAACTCTGAAATCTCTTCTGAGTACGAAGATATTCTAGCTGCACACGCTAAATTCCTAAGCAACATGCCTAACGTTAAAGTAACTATCGAAGGTTATGCTGATGAGCGTGGTACTCCAGAGTACAACATCGCACTAGGCGAGCGTCGTGCTGAAGCAGTTTCTAAATACCTACAAGCTCTAGGTGTTCAAGCTGATCAAATCTCTATCGTAAGCTACGGCGAAGAAAAACCTTTAGAAATGGGCCAAACAGAATCGGCTTATTCTAAAAACCGTCGTGCAGTTGTCGTTTACTAATACGGACGATAACTTATGTTTGGTAACTTAAAGCGAGTTGTTACGCTTACGTTACTAGTGAGTGCAGCGAGCCCAGTGCTTGCTGCACCTGCTCCAGTATCTGACCTCAATGACTCTATCCCTACGGCTTCTGGTCAATCAGAAACCAACGCTCAGCGTTTGCAACGTTTGCTAGATAATAGCAACCGTGTTCAGGCTCGCTTGCAGCAACAGGTCGATAATCAAGAGGCAGAGTTGAGTAGCTTTCGTGGCACTATTGAGCGTAATAATTATGAAATGAAGCAGATGGTTGAACGCCAACGCCAACTTTTCGTTGAATTAGATCAGTTACGCACCGAAGTGAACAACTTAAAATCTGCACCAACTGCGTCAGCTTCTGTCTCTGGAGCTTCAGCTGCTGTTTCCTCTGAAGCAGTAAAAGCAACGGGTTCAGAACAAGATGCCTATCAATCTGCCGTGGATTTAATCCTAAAAGATCGAAATTATGATGGCGCTATTACGGCATTTAAAGATTTCCAAGCTAAATATCCAAATTCTGGCTATTCAGCAAATGCTCATTACTGGTTAGGGCAGCTTTATTTTGCGAAGAAACAAGATGTTGATTCTGCAAAAAGCTTTGCCGCCGTTGTGAGTGATAAAGATTCACCTAAGCGTGCTGATGCTTTAGTGAAATTAGGTGACATTGCAAAGCGTAATAATAATGCGAAAGCAGCCAATAAATATTACCAACAAGTCATCACAGAATACCCAAATTCTTCTGCTGCGAAATTAGCTCAAAGTAATTTGTAGTTAGCGGGCACAATAGAATCAAAAACCATCGCCTATGTTGTGATGGTTTTTTCGTTTCAGAAGCCTTAAAAATTAAGTCATCGTATTCACTGTCACGATTTAAGTGAAATAATTTAGAAATCATTTCAATAAGTGTACAATGACCAAATTATTAGAATTTGCGTAGAGTAATAGCAATGGCGCACATATCAGACACCATCGACACTGTTTACCCATTTCCACCTAAGCCTGTTCCACTGACTGCCGAACAAAGTGCACAACACGTAGAACGTATTAAAGCATTACTGATCGAAAAAGATGCAGTATTGATCGCTCACTATTATACCGATCCAGAAATTCAAGCATTAGCGGAAGAAACGGGAGGCTTTGTTGGCGACTCATTAGAAATGGCCAAGTTTGGTAACCGCCATCCAGCTTCAACGTTAATTATTGCTGGTGTGCGCTTTATGGGCGAATCGGCCAAAATTCTCACGCCAGAGAAACGTATTTTAATGCCAACGCTCAAAGCCGAATGCTCACTTGATCTAGGCTGCCCGGCTGATAAATTTACTGAATTTTGTGATGCACACCCTGATCATACTGTCGTTGTTTACGCCAACACCTCTGCTGCTGTGAAAGCGCGTGCAGATTGGGTTGTGACATCAAGTATCGCTTTGGAAATCGTTGAACATTTGGACTCAGAAGATAAGAAAATCATCTGGGGGCCTGACCGCCATTTAGGCTCATATATTGCCAATCAAACCGGTGCAGAGATGCTGTTATGGCAAGGTGAATGTGTCGTGCATGATGAGTTTTCGGCAAAAGCATTAAAAGACATGAAAGCATTGTATCCAGATGCGGCTGTATTGGTTCACCCTGAATCACCAGCCAGTGTGGTTGAACTTGCCGATGCTGTTGGCTCGACCAGTCAGCTGATTAAAGCCGCTAAGACGTTGCCTCATCAAAAGCTCATTGTGGCAACGGACAAAGGCATTTTCTTTAAGATGCAGCAACTTGTTCCAGAGAAAGAGCTGGTTGAAGCCCCAACCGCAGGTAATGGTGCAACATGCCGCAGCTGTGCACATTGTCCGTGGATGGCCATGAATGGCTTAAAAGCGATTGAAAGTGCATTAGCTGAAGGCGGAGAAGAACATGAAATCTTTGTTGATGAAGAAACGCGTGTTAAGTCATTAATTCCTCTTAACCGAATGTTAGACTTTGCTGAATCATTGAATTTAAAAGTCAAAGGCAACGCGTAAAGAGCAAAATTAAATCCATCATATTTTAAACGCTCCACCCTGTATTTCAGAGTGGAGCGTTTTTGTTATGTGTTTACGCTAAACGTTATTAATGATTCGATTGATGTGCCAGTTGAGATCCACGCTGAGTCAAACCGCATAGCATGACAGGAATAGCATTGTAGATTTCTTGAAATTCATCTAAGCCAGTTAAACCTTGATCAGAAAGCGTCATAATGGCCGTTTCTGGATCGTAAAGCATACTAATAGAAAGTAAAACACCACCTAATAAGGCGCTATCTTCGCTGTCTTCAGGCATTAACGTTTCCCAATCATCGCGAGATAACTGCCAGCCTTGTAATAAGCCTTCAGCAAAATCTCGAACCGACTCTGTCACCACTTCTTCTTCATCCAATTCATAGCCTTCTGGCCACGTCCATGTATTTTCAAGTAGTGCTGGGTGAATTTGATTCCATTGCTCGATAACCAATTCAGCATACAGCTCAAATTGTTCAGGCGTTTCAAATGGAGCTGTTTCACCACCACCCCATAAGTAGGGTAGCCATTCAGCGGGATCAAGAAGGTGAGGCGCTGCGGCCATTGCGGTCACAAAACCAAGCGTTTGCTCGGCATTCAATAATTTATTGTCGTATTCAGGTTGGTTCAATAATTCAGTTAAGGTCACAGTCATTACTCATTTACAAAATATGGCTTAATGATAGCAACTAGAAGCAAATGAAAATAGTTTGAAGTGATAATTGCTGTGAATAAGCCAAATATTAACCACTTGAGCATGATTCTGGTGAAAATGGAGTTAAACACTTGACCTCGCTACGTAGAATCATTAAATTAGCGCCTCGTTAAGTTTAATGCTTAACCAAAATACGGTGAGTTGTCCGAGTGGCTGAAGGAGCACGCCTGGAAAGTGTGTATACGGCAACGTATCGAGAGTTCGAATCTCTCACTCACCGCCACATTCGAAGCCCTAGCAGAAATGCTGGGGCTTTTTTGTTATGTAGATCTCTACATTTTCTGTATCTCCCATCGCCATATCCAATTGAGTCATATATCATTATAAACAAATGACTTACCTATGGTTTTTCTATGTCTCAAACCCTCGATGTTTATAACCAAAAAGCTGAGCAATTTGTTGACCAATATGATTCCGTTACTTTTGAATCGGTTCATAAATCTTGGCAAGAATATTGGCCTCAGTCAGGCTATAAGATCTTGGATATAGGCGCTGGTTCTGGACGTGATTCACGTTGGTTTGTGAATCAAGGTTGCTCTGTTGTGGCAGTAGAACCTTGTGAAAATTTGCGCCAATTAGGACAGAAAAACTCACCAAGCTCTATTCAATGGGTTGGGGATTACTTACCAGATTTCACCAGTGCGGAAGCCTTGTCTCGACAATTTGATTTGATCTTATTATCTGCGGTTTGGATGCATATTCCTGTTGGGCTACGTCCTGCTTCATTAAAGGTTTTAGCTAAATTATTAAATGCTCAAGGTAAGATTATAGTTACACTGCGTCATGGTGACTTTGATGATGGACGAGAAGGCTACGGTGTCTCGATGAAAGAAATTGAAAATTTAGCCAGACAAGTGGGCTTGATGATATGTCATCAGTCTGGTTCTGATGATGTATTGCAGCGTAACTCAGTGATTTGGGAAACGGTTGTATTAAGACAACAAAATTAGAGTGAATATGACGCTAATTCATCACCAACAGCAGTTAGATTTTATTGCCTATATTCAACGTTTGCTTGTAGAAGGTGACTTTTCTGCAACTTATAAGTTTGCGTTATTACATGCGTTAGCTGATGTGTGTGTTGAGCAGCCGCTGGTATATGAGAATAGCGAATTAAATGTTTCACTCGATTTGCTCGCTGAAAAGCTTATCGTGTTGTATTGGCACCATGCTGCACCATTTTCATCAGAACACACTGGTGAAATGGCTCTACTTAAACAGAATAGTGGAGGACAATCTAAAGTTATTTCGGTGCTTTATGAATGCCAACAAAATAATATTCGCAGTTTACGAGCCTTAAAACAAAGTGCGTATTGGCCAAGTGTATTTAAAGCTGCTATGAAAACCTTAACAGATGGGCCACTCTGGCGTTTGCAAATTCTCGCCAAACAGGAAGAATGCTTTCTTTATCCTCATATTAAAGGCCAATCAAACATTACGTTAAAGCCGGGTATTGCTTCCTGTTTTAGACGTTTTTATGATTTGGTTGTTTATTTAGCTAAAAATTCGTGGCTACAAAAAATTCAGAATATTAAGCATAATCAAAGTTTAATTGGCCCACAAAGTCAGTTGCATGATTTTCTATTTGGCTTAGACCGCAACGCATTAGGTAAAGCCAAACCAGTGCTAGAAGAATTACAACGAGGTCTGTGTTTCTACTGCCAAAAGCCGTTAAATGGCAACACAGAGGTTGATCACTTTATTCCGTTTGCTCGTTATGCCAATGACTTAGGACATAACTTTGTTGCCGCTCATCGTGTTTGTAATAACAATAAACGTGATTTTCTAGCAGCGCAGAAACATAGAGAGCACTGGGAAGACCAAAACCTAGTACAGTTTAAAGCAACGATTGAATCTGAGTTGAGTGCCTATTTTCATTGCGATGTTGATAAGTCTCGTGCAGTAAGTAATTGGGCCTATCAAGTCGCAAACAGTAATGGCGCAAAACTTTGGTTGGCAAAAGATAGCTTTGAATTAGCGACAAGCCAACCATTACAATATAGTCAACCATTGGGTTTAGTAGCTGAAAAACCAGCTAAATATGAATAGTGTGTTGATTCTTTTAAGATCGAGTATAACGACATCGCGGAAAGCTTTCACATCCATAAAATTGACCACCAGCATTTGCGCCTTTTTTCGCTGTTCTCAGCACTAGGCTTGAGTGACAAATAGGGCACTGTGGTATTGTTGAAACGTTATTAACCCTAACTTTATCGTCGCTAGTATCTTTTTGTTTTTTAATTTTGTGTAATTGGTGACGGAGTTGCGAACCATTAATCAGTTAAAATGGCTTATTCAAAGCAAACTTTTGAGCCTCAAGAGTAAAGTCCCCAGTTGTGATGACAATCATTTTCACGGCATTATTATCGATTAATACACCATATAACTCCCTTAAAACTTGTATCCCTACTTTCTGTGAACTCCAGTGTTATCACCACTTTCCCCACCACGCTCACATTCGCACTTTCTTTTTTATCAATACGCATAAAAGTGTCGACAATGTTCTTGACATTACCACTTTAGATCGCCTATTTTATCACCATTAAGTTTATATTGTTGACACTTTGTGTTGATGGTAAGAGTGAAATTACGATGAATGTAGCCAGTAAAACGCAGTTAGAACCTAAAGAAAACACCAAGTCAGAAAGCTTGACCGAGTATTTAATCGAAGCGATTGTTAATGGTGAGATTGAACCGGGGAGTAAAATCTCTGAACCTGAACTGGCCAAGCGTTTCTCGGTCAGCCGTGGGCCATTACGTGAAGCGATTATGCGAGTAGAAGGGTTGGGGCTGATTGAGCGTATTCCGCATATCGGCGCGAGAGTCACCACCTTTTCACCCAAGAAATTGCTTGATCTATATGCGGTGCGTGAAGCATTGGAAGGCATGGCAGCACGGTTAGCGGCTCGGCTTATTACCGATGAAGAAATTGATGCCCTTGAGCAAGTATTGTCGACACATTCAAAACACATACAAGATTCAGAGGGGCAATCATATTTTCATCAACATGGTGATTTTGATTTTCACTACTGCATTATTAAAGCCAGTCGTAACGAACAATTGATCACCTTGTTGTGTGGTGAGTTGTACCACTTGTTACGCATGTATCGTTATCAGTCTCCACGTTCACATTCTCGTCCAAACGATGCCCTAAATGAACACCAATTTATTTTCCAAGCGATTAAAAACCGTGATGAAGAATTAGCGGAAATGCTGATGAGAAGACATATTTCAGGCAGCCGTATCTTGATTGAACAGCAAATCAAAAACACAGATTAGGAGATCCACAATGGCAAATGAACAAGGCCACAATCAGTTAGCATCGCTTGAAAAGCGCTTAACTCCAGGTGAAAAATTCAGACAAGCAGTGAAAGATAATAACCCGCTGCAAATTGTCGGTACGATCAATCCATATTGCGCCATGATGGCAAAAAATATTGGTCATCAAGCGATTTACTTATCTGGCGGCGGTATTGCAAATGCGTCATATGGGTTACCTGATCTTGGTATCACGACATTAAATGATGTACTGGTGGATGTAGAGCGTATTACCAACGCGTGTGATTTACCGTTAATGGTCGATATTGATACCGGATTTGGTGGTGCATTTAATATTGCTCGTACCATCAAAGCGATGGAAAAAGCAGGGGCAGCAGCGGTACACATGGAAGATCAAGTGGCACAGAAACGTTGTGGTCACCGCCCAAATAAAGCCATTGTTAGTCAAGATGAAATGGTCGATCGCGTGAAAGCGGCGGTAGATGCTCGCACTGATGACAGCTTTGTGATCATGGCAAGGACGGATTCATTGGCAATTGAAGGCATTGATAAAGCGATTGAACGTTCGATTGCTTATGTAAAAGCGGGGGCGGATATGATCTTCCCTGAAGCGATGAATAAGCTTGAACAATATCAACAGTTTTCTCAGGCGCTAGAACAAGCTGTGGGTCGCCCGGTACCCATTCTCGCTAACATTACCGAATTTGGACAAACCCCACTGTACAGTGGTGAACAACTCGCAGCTGTCGGTGTCGATATGGTGCTGTATCCGTTAAGTGCCTTCCGCGCCATGAACAAAGCTGCAGAAAATGTGTATAAACATTTGTTAGTAGAGGGCAATCAAGAAGCGCTGCTTGATCAAATGCAAACGCGTAAAGAGTTGTATGAACACCTGAAATACCATGATTATGAAGATAAGTTGGATCAACTGTTTTCTGGAAAAGAGTAACGAGTCCCGTGACGCTTTGTTGTGCGCCTAACCGTCATCCCGGAAGCGAGGAATGAGCTGTCTGGGATCTGTATACAACGCGTGGTG
>NZ_AJYK02000072.1 GCF_000286955.2 Vibrio rumoiensis 1S-45 | reverse complement strand
AAACCAACAAAACTTTAATTGAAGAGTTTGATCATGGCTCAGATTGAACGCTGGCGGCAGGCCTAACACATGCAAGTCGAGCGGTAACAGGAAGTAGCTTGCTACTTCGCTGACGAGCGGCGGACGGGTGAGTAATGCATAGGAAGTTGCCCAATAGAGGGGGATAACCATTGGAAACGATGGCTAATACCGCATAATCTCTTCGGAGCAAAGCAGGGGACCTTCGGGCCTTGCGCTATTGGATACGCCTATGTGGGATTAGCTAGTTGGTGAGGTAATGGCTCACCAAGGCGACGATCCCTAGCTGGTCTGAGAGGATGATCAGCCACACTGGGACTGAGACACGGCCCAGACTCCTACGGGAGGCAGCAGTGGGGAATATTGCACAATGGGCGAAAGCCTGATGCAGCCATGCCGCGTGTATGAAGAAGGCCTTCGGGTTGTAAAGTACTTTCAGTTGTGAGGAAGGTTTCGTAGTTAATAACTGCGTTGCTTGACGTTAGCAACAGAAGAAGCACCGGCTAACTCCGTGCCAGCAGCCGCGGTAATACGGAGGGTGCGAGCGTTAATCGGAATTACTGGGCGTAAAGCGCATGCAGGTGGTTTGTTAAGTCAGATGTGAAAGCCCGGGGCTCAACCTCGGAAGGTCATTTGAAACTGGCAAACTAGAGTACTGTAGAGGGGGGTAGAATTTCAGGTGTAGCGGTGAAATGCGTAGAGATCTGAAGGAATACCAGTGGCGAAGGCGGCCCCCTGGACAGATACTGACACTCAGATGCGGAAGGCGTGGGGAGCAAACAGGATTAGATACCCTGGTAGTCCACGCCGTAAACGATGTCTACTTGGAGGTTGTGGCCTTGAGCCGTGGCTTTCGGAGCTAACGCGTTAAGTAGACCGCCTGGGGAGTACGGTCGCAAGATTAAAACTCAAATGAATTGACGGGGGCCCGCACAAGCGGTGGAGCATGTGGTTTAATTCGATGCAACGCGAAGAACCTTACCTACTCTTGACATCCAGAGAACTTTCCAGAGATGGATTGGTGCCTTCGGGAACTCTGAGACAGGTGCTGCATGGCTGTCGTCAGCTCGTGTTCTGAAATGTTGGGTTAAGTCCCGCAACGAGCGCAACCCTTATCCTTGTTTGCCAGCGAGTAATGTCGGGAACTCCAGGGAGACTGCCGGTGATAAACCGGAGGAAGGTGGGGACGACGTCAAGTCATCATGGCCCTTACGAGTAGGGCTACACACGTGCTACAATGGCGCATACAGAGGGCAGCAAGCTAGCGATAGTGAGCGAATCCCAAAAAGGTGCGTCGTAGTCCGGATTGGACTCTGGAAACTCGACTCCATGAAGTCGGAATCGCTAGTAATCGTGGATCAGAATGCCACGGTGAATACGTTCCCGGGCCTTGTACACACCGCCCGTCACACCATGGGAGTGGGCTGCAAAAGAAGTAGGTAGTTTAACCTTCGGGAGGACGCTTACCACTTTGTGGTTCATGACTGGGGTGAAGTCGTAACAAGGTAGCCCTAGGGGAACCTGGGGCTGGATCACCTCCTTATACGAAGCTTATTTTTGATGAGTACCCACACAGATTGAT
>NZ_AJYK02000071.1 GCF_000286955.2 Vibrio rumoiensis 1S-45 | reverse complement strand
GAGTCCCGTCCACTCCGCCACTTACATCTCTTGAATAAAGAGTAAGAAACCCGATTCGAAAGGATCGGGTTTTTTTATGTCTGCAAGAAATGAAATACAGAAGACTAGACACTGCGGAGTGGTAGTTCAATTGATTTGCTTTTGTTTAGAATCAACCGGCCTGTCACATGGGGAGTGGGCTAAGTAAGGACTCAGCCATTAACATATCTTGAATTGTTGCTAAATCTTTATCCGTTAAACATCATAAATGATCATTTGAACTTAACTAGAATAGTGTTCTATTCCATATATTCTAATTATTCATAAGTATAACTAGGTCAGTATGCTTCAATATGGACTAGATTCGTTCGATTTACTTATCCCATATCTAGATGATTGGCGTTTGAATTCAACCTATAGCTTGGAATAATTGTAGTTACCTACTCAAGTTAATCTTTGTTTTACTTTAAAGAGGGAGTTGTTAGTACACTTTTAGCTAACTCAATGAGATTATTTTGTGTAGGTAAAAGCTTTTACCACATGCTTGACACCAGATACTCGGCTCGCGACCTGTGAGGCGAGCTCTGCATTTTCAGCGCTGACTAGGCCAGATAAAAACACTTCCTTATCCTCAGTTACCACCTTGATGCTTAAGCCATCTAAACGATGCTCAGTCAGTAGCTCTGCTTTAACTTTGGTTGTGAGCCATGAGTCGTAGCTTATCGCATTGAAGCTTAAGATAGGCTTCACTCTGATCTGATTAAATACTTTCTTTACACCAGAAAGCTGTGCGACATAATCGGCGGCAGCGAGTCGAGTATCATCATTAATGGCTTGCCCCATGAGCACGACACGGCTGTGATCTTCTGTTGCTGATACGCGCATTTTACCTTTAAATTGAGGTGAGTTATTTAATGCGGCAACTTCGGAGGTAATTTGATGTTCTTGCCATATTTGGCTGCCACTCCGCACATCCGGAGTGGTGCTTGTTGATTGATTTTCTTGAAAGTAGTTAGCACACCCACTAAGTGATAGTAGTCCAATAACGAGGTAGTGCTTAGCTGAAATCATAAATTCTAACTTTCATGAGATGGGAATATGACTTGATCAATAAGATCACACAAGCAATGCAAAGTGAGCATATGTACTTCGTGGATCCTTGGAGTTCGATGTGAAGGAATTCTAATCTCAACATCAGACTCACCTAGCAGACCGGCTAATTCACCACCATCTTTACCGGTAAAAGCGATGATAGTCATATCACGAGTAACCGCAGCTTCGACTGCTTTGATTATATTACTGCTATTGCCACTGGTGGTTATTGCAACTAAAACATCGCCGGCTTGCCCGAATGCTCTAACTTGCTTAGAGAATACTTCAGCATAGTTATAATCGTTAGCGATGGCGGTTAAGGTGGAATTATCCGCGGTTAATGCCATTGCTGGAAAGCTTGGTCTTTCAGTTTCAAAGCGGTTTACAAGACAAGATACAAACTGTTGGGCATTTGCTGCTGAACCACCATTACCGCAGCAAAGTATTTTATTTCCATTCAGTAAACTGCTGACCATAGCTTGAGAGGCGTGGGTAATCGCATCTGGTAGTGATTCGGCCGCAGCAATTTGAATTTGAATACTTTCTTTAAAACTGTCATTAATGCTTTCTAGCATCACTTATCCTTGAGTTATCGCGTTCTTTATCCATTCAATATCATTACCTTGTTGGTGTATGGCGATGACGTCGAACCGAAATGAGGTGTTATTGATAGTATGACCGTGTCGCTTTAGCCATACCATTGCTGTTTTTATTAATTTCTGGCTTTTTTGGTAATTAACCATTTCAGCGGCGTGGCCAAATTGCTGGCTTTTTCGATATTTTACTTCTATAAAAACCAGAGTGTTTTCTTGGCTCATGATCAAATCAATTTCGCCAAAGCGCGAGTGATAATTACTTTCAAGATATTGTAGACCTTGGCGACTTAAATACTCTTTCGCCAAGGTTTCATATTGAGAGCCGATTTCTCGTTTATTATTGCGATTAAAAACTCGCATGCTCCGCCCAGCTTAATTCTCTTTGCACAACGCATTGATCATTAATGCTTAGTAACCCCGTCTCACCTTGAGATTTATAGTTTTGGATAACCTTCATGGTTGGTAGTTCATCTAAAAGATTGTATGAATCCATACCAAGGGCATGCAAACGTTTTTCAGTATTACTGCTATTTGGCCATAATGAATCGTATTCGCTAGAGGCAGAATCATCTTTATTGATGAGCATTGGAATATCGCTGAACACAATACCTGAAACATCTTGGTACTGTCTGGCTTTACCATTATTACTGCGAGAGTTTGAGAACAGTTTTGGTGGTTTTGCATCCGGGTTGATAGCCACTTCAATGAATGGTTTCAGCAGCGTTAATTCAGAACGAGTCGCAATGATGTATACCGAATCGATATCACGACGGCTACGAGCTTCAGTTTCCATACCCATATTCGTGATCTGGCGGATTTGATTAATACGAGTTTGGCTATCAGTTAAGCCAAAAGCATCTTTGACATTTTTTTGTAATTCAGCACGGCTACCAAACCCACTGGTTGCTGTTGGTGTGTTACTTAATTTAGCCCATTCAGTAGTGAAGGCTTCCGTAATTCGCTGGCCTAGCTTGTCTTTTGGTGCGAGTACTAATGGGTATTTGAAGCCATTGTTAAAGAGATGTTTAGCGGCTTGTGCACCTTCTTGCTCTGGTGACAAAGTGAGGTAGCAGACTTGGCTTCCTTGCTTGATATCATCAGGGAAGTTTAACGCCAGCATCGGGATGCTGTCATTATTGATGTTTTGTAGTTTTTCAACATTATCTTTGATTAATGGACCAACAATAAAGTCGACGCTATCAGCTTTAAGTTGAGCATAAATATCGTCAAGGCTTTGAGTTGATGTATCGTAGATCGTCATCTTAAAGGTTGGATCTTTATCCGTATCATTGGTCATGGCATGAATAAAACCATCACGGATCAGCTTTGCTGGTTTCTCATACTTTCCATTTAACGGTAAGAGAACCGCCACATTTTGTGGGTTGGTGATATCAAGATCTAAAATTCTTTGCACGTCATCAGGCGTATGGGTCACGATAGGGTGGCTAATGTTTTTGGCGAACCACAATTGCAAGTCTTGTTGTGCTTGCATTGGATCACTCAATTTGGTTTTCATTTCGGTAGCCACATATAACCAACCTTGTAGTTCAGTTTCACTTGGTTGAGTTTTTAACTGAACGATTTCATCGGTAGAATAAAGATTAAGGTTATCCCAGATGTGCTGATCGGTGGTGGTGGTATCTGCTTGGCTTTGAAATTCTTTATAGGCAATCCAATCACGGTCAGCATTGAAGTAATCTTTGATATCTTCAAAAAGACTGGCACGAAGTTGGTGATAATTTGCCCATTGAATATCCGCTAATTGCCATTGCTCTTGGAAGTTTAGGCCTTTTAATGCAGTTTCTGAATCCGAGGTCGCCGCAGTGATTTTTGCTCGTGCTAGTAACCATTCAGCTTGTTGGCTATTAGATAATGGCAGTTTAGCAAGCGTTTTTAACAAGGCCTGCCCTTGCGTATAATCTTTTTCAACCACGGAAGCTTTCAGTTCCATGATTAACCAATCAGTTGTTGCGGGTGCTTGGCTATTGGCTGCTTGATCAGCATAAGCTTTTGAGCTGAGCGTCGGTTGAGCAGTAATATTGAGATTGTCAGGTTGAGATGATAGAGAAGAACACGCAGAGACGAACAACATCAATATAATTGAAGTTAATAAGCGTGATACACTGAGGCTATTGTGATTCATAATTTTCATGCGTTCTTATTCTTAAGTTAGTAAGAGATCATGTGAAACATTGACTCTATATTAATCGCTCAAGTGATGGTAAACAAATGATAGATAACAAAACGGCTCTTTTAGATCTTCCCGCCTTGTACATTGTACCCACTCCCATTGGTAATTTAGGTGATATTACTCAACGCTCATTAGATATATTACACCAAGTTGACCTGATCGCCGCTGAGGATACAAGGCATACAGGTAGATTGTTATCTCATTTTGGCATAGCAACTAAGACTTATGCATTACATGATCATAATGAACAGCAAAAAGCGCAAGTTTTAGTTGAAAAAGTATTAGCTGGCGAGTCCATTGCGTTAGTTTCAGATGCTGGTACTCCGCTAATCAGTGATCCAGGATACCATTTGGTAACAAAGTGTCGTCAAGCCGGGGTTAAAGTTGTGCCTTTACCTGGGGCATGCGCCGTCATTACGGCACTAAGCGCTTCAGGTTTACCATCCGATCGCTTTAGTTTTGAAGGCTTTTTTCCAGCGAAAAGCAAAGGACGTAAAGATAAGCTGTTGGAAATCTACAAAGCAGAACGTACGTGTATCTTTTATGAGTCGCCTCACCGTATTACGGATTCACTTGCCGACATGCTTGAAGTCTTAGGGCCAGATAGAGAGGTTGTACTTGCGCGTGAGTTAACCAAAACATTTGAAACCATTCATGGTGCGCCGCTCGGTGAATTGGTTGAATGGATAGAAGAAGACTCTAACCGTAAACGTGGTGAAATGGTGCTGCTTATTCATGGTTATCGCGAAGATAAGCAAGCAGACGCTTTACCTGATGATGCTTTACGTACATTAAAAATTCTCGTGCAAGAATTACCGCTGAAAAAAGCCGCTGCTTTAGTGGCTGAGATCCATAACTTGAAGAAAAATGCGCTGTATAAATGGGGTTTAGAGAATTTAGAATAGAGTCTGATTGGATTAATTTTCGGCATAAGTTGGAATGCCTTGTCTTCTAAGGCAGTTTGCGTATAATCCGCCGCGGAGTTGACTGGATAGTCGCTGCTTCGTTGATGTCCTTTATTGCTTTTATTTCGGTAAATAGTGGTGGGGAGACTGACGGGGGGGAGGAAAGTCCGGGCTTCATAGAGCAGGGTGCCAGGTAACGCCTGGGAAGCGCAAGCTTACGACAAGTGCAGCAGAGAGAAAAC
Source organism: Vibrio rumoiensis 1S-45 (assembly GCF_000286955.2). Classification (GTDB taxonomy): domain Bacteria; phylum Pseudomonadota; class Gammaproteobacteria; order Enterobacterales; family Vibrionaceae; genus Vibrio; species Vibrio rumoiensis_A. The sequence continues at coordinate 33,961 of NZ_AJYK02000071.1, read as the reverse complement.
CGCCGATGACGCTATTCTTTATTTCTTCGGAAGTGGGAAGCGAACAGGTAAGGGTGAAAGGGTGCGGTAAGAGCGCACCGTGCGTCTGGTAACAGTGCGTAGCAGGGTAAACTCCACCCGAAGCAAGACCAAATAGGCCCTCACATTGCGTTGCTCGCGTAAGGGGGCGGGTAGGTTGCTTGAGCCTGTGAGTGATTGCAGGCCTAGACGAATGGCTATCACCGCGCAAGCGGATACAGAACCCGGCTTATGATGTCAGCTCCACCAATTCGAACCCATCACAGTTATGCTGTGGTGGGTTTTTTATTGGATTAATAAAAGTAATTAGCTTTGTGTTTTTTGTTTTATTTATCTCGAAATAATGGCCTTTTTACTTGTAATTAACTCAATGAGTTTGATTTATCATAAACTAGGCAGAAATAACCGCATTAAACCCGCTGATTTCTTGCGTTGAGCGGCTTACATGAATATCCTAAGTTCTTAACATTTAATTGAGTTACTGACCTTTATGACCGACACCTTTCAACATGTATCTGTACTCCTCAATGAATCTATTGATGGTTTGAATATTAAACCTGATGGCATCTATATCGATGGTACGTTTGGCCGTGGTGGTCATAGTCGAGTCATTTTATCGAAACTAGGCCCTCAAGGTCGTTTATACAGTATCGATCGTGACCCTCAAGCAATAGCAGAAGCGGCTAAAATTGAAGACCCACGTTTTACGATTATTCATGGTCCATTTTCCGGTATTGAAAGTTATGCTGAGCAATATGAATTAGTCGGAAAAGTGGATGGGGTACTGTTTGATCTAGGCGTTTCTTCGCCTCAATTAGATGATGCGGATCGCGGCTTTAGCTTTATGAAAGATGGCCCATTGGATATGAGAATGGATCCGACATCAGGGCAATCTGCAGCGCAATGGCTAGCCGAAGCTGAGCTTGATGATATTACTTGGGTATTACGTGAATTTGGCGAAGAAAAACATGCTCGTCGTATTGCTCGTGGTTTGATTGAATACCGTGATAATGTCGATAATGAACCGCTGACTCGTACTGGACAATTGGCTAAGTTAATTTCAGATGTTGCACCAAAGAATTTTAAAGAAAAGAAACATGCGGCCACACGCAGCTTTCAAGCCATTCGAATTTATATTAATAGCGAATTAGAAGAAATTGATTTTGCCTTAAAAGGTGCAATGAACATTTTAGCACCAGAAGGCCGTTTATCGGTGATTAGCTTCCATTCATTGGAAGATCGCATGGTGAAGCGTTTTATGCGAAGAGAAAGCCAAGGACCACAAGTGCCACATGGTATTCCGATGACGGAAGATCAAATTAAAGCATTGGGTTCACCTAATATGAAAACAGCCAGCAAAGCGATCAAACCGTCAGAATCAGAAGTGGAAATGAATACACGTTCACGTAGTTCTGTGTTGAGAATTGCAGAGAAGTTATGACAGAAACGAATCCTCCAAGCTTAATTCGCAGTATTTGGAACGACCTCACCTCCGTTGGTCGCCTTCCTTTGTTTTTGCTCGTCTTGATTTTTTCAAGCTCGATTGCCGTGGTTTTGACAACGTACAACACTCGTAATCAAATTACGTTACGTGATGAATTATTGGAAAATCGTGAAAAATTAGACAGTGAATGGCGAAATTTAATTTTGGAAGAGAATTCTCTAGCAGAGCATACTCGAGTGCAAAAGATCGCAATCAAGGATCTTGATATGAAACGTCCTGATTCAGATAAAGAAGTGGTTGTGAACTTTAAATGAAGAAGCCAGTAAATAGAAAAGCGGTGAAAGCCAAGAAGTCACCAAATAAAAAGGTGGCAGAAAAAAACGCGCCGGTATTGATCCCATGGCGTTACAACCTCGTCCTCGGTTTTATTGTATTGGCATTAGTGACTTTAGTCGCAAGAACAGCTTACATACAAGTTGTTGAACCTGATCAATTGATCCAGCAAGCGGATATGCGCTCTGTTCGTGTGAAAGCCATTCCAACCGCGCGTGGCATTATTTCTGATCGTAATAACGAACCACTTGCTGTGAGCGTTCCTGTTCAAGCTGTGTGGGCCGATCCGGCGACCATCATAAAGAAAAATGGACTTGATGAGCTGGATCGCTGGTATGCCCTTGCTAACGTGCTTGGGTTAGATCAAAAAGGCTTAGTGCGAAAGATCCAAAATAATAAAACTAAGCGCTTTATCTATTTGCAACGTCAAGTTAGCCCTGCCATGTCAAAATATGTTCGAGAATTAAAACTGCCAGGAATAGGTTTAAAAGATGAATCTCGTCGTTTTTATCCATCAGGAGAAGTGAGTGCCCATGTTATTGGTGTGACTGGGATTGATGGCCATGGCCTGGAAGGTTTGGAAAGCAGCTTTGATAATTGGTTAACTGGAGAGGCTGGTAAAAGAACCATTCGTAAAGATCGATATGGTCGAGTAGTGGAAAATATTTCGCTACAAACGCAAGAACCAGGTAAGCCTTTACAATTAACAATTGACCAACGCTTACAAGCGATTTCCTATAGGGCGATTAAACAAGCAGTGGCCGATTTTCGGGCTACGTCTGGTACTGCTGTGTTGATAGATGTAAAAAGTGGCGATATTTTAGCGATGGTGAATGCTCCTTCTTATAATCCTAATAACCGTGAGCAGTTGCAAAGCTTTAGAATGCGTAACCGTGCCATAACGGATTCAATTGAGCCCGGTTCTACTATGAAGCCTTTTGTTATTCTTGCTGGTTTAGATAAAGGTGTGATTGACGACCATACGATAATCGATACTGGTAATGGGATCATGCGCGTAGGGGGAAGCCGCGTACGAGATTCAGAGCCAGCGGGAAAAGCCGATTTAACCACTATTTTAAAAAAATCGAGTAACGTTGGCGTTGCGACTATTGCACTGAAAATGGACGTAAAAGATGTGCTTGGTATGTACAGTGGGGTTGGTTTTGGTAATGTTTCCGGTATTCAACTCACGGGTGAGGTGACTGGTATTTTCCCAGATCGTCGCCGTTGGTCTCCTTTTGAGCAATCTACACTAGCCTTTGGCTATGGTATTTCGGTCACGCCACTGCAACTGGCACATGCGTATGCAACATTAGGTAATATGGGGGTGAATATGCCATTGCACTTGTTAAAAGGCAGTAAATCTGGTCGTTCATTCCGCGCTGCTGATGCTGACGCATCAAGAAAAGTGATTAACATGCTGGAACAAGTTACGCACAAAGGAGGTACTGCAAGATCAGCAAGAGTACCTGGTTTTCGTGTTGGGGCTAAAACGGGTACATCGAGAAAAGCAAAAGCTGGTGGATATAGTGATCAATACGTTGCATTGACCGCAGGCTTAGCACCGATCAGCGATCCTCGTTTGGCTTTAGTGGTTGTGGTTAATGAGCCGCAAGGTGATCAATTTTACGGTGGCTCCGTTGCTGGTCCTGTTTTTGCTGAAATAATGAAAGGCGCATTACAAATTTTAAATGTGACACCTGATGCCACTCCAGAATCAGAGAAAGGCGAGTAATTAAGATGACACTGACTTTAACGCGTTTACTGCAACCTTGGGTTGAAGTGGTTCTTTCGGCATCCCAAGATGTCATGGTGAATCAGTTGCAACTAGATAGTCGACAAATTTCATCGGGTGATATTTTTGTGGCCATTCAAGGGCATGAGATTGACGGTCGTCGATTTATTGATGCAGCCATTTCATTAGGGGCGGCAGGTGTTATCGCGGATGCTGATGATATACACCCACATGGCTTTGTTGATGTTAAAAACAACGTGGCAGTGGTTTATGTTGAAGAGATCGGCCAACAACTTTCTGCATTAGCTCAGCAGTTGTATCAACACTCCCCCATGAAGCTTATTGGCATCACTGGTACTAATGGTAAAACCACTATTTCTCAATTGATTGCTCAATGGATCGACCTAGTAGGCCGTAAAGCCGCTGTCATGGGGACGACTGGAAATGGGTTTTTAAATGATTTACAACCGGCGGTCAATACCACAGGTAATGCGATTGAAATACAGCAAACACTGAGCGCGTTAAATCAAAAAGGCGCTGATTTCACTGCGTTAGAAATTTCCTCTCATGGTTTGGTTCAAGGCCGAGTTAAAACCTTATGTTTTGCCGCCGCCGCTTTTACCAACTTAAGCCGAGATCATCTTGATTATCATGGCAGTATGGAAGCATATGCTAACGCAAAACTGAGCTTATTTACTCAGCACGATTGCCAACATCGTATTATTAATCGTGATGATCCTATTGGTCAGCAATGGTTAGAGATGTTGCCAGACGCTGTCGCCGCATCGCTTTCTCCTTTTGATTTAAAAACCAACCAAATAGCTATCTGGGCAAAGCAAGTCACTTATTCTGAAGCGGGTATTCAGATTGAATTGGATGGCGCTTGGGGGCAAGCAAAATTACAAACACCACTGATTGGTGCGTTTAACGCAAGCAATGTCATGGTGGCATTAGCGACTTTATTAAGCCTTAATTTCACGTTAAATGATTTGGTTGCAGTTGCTGATAAGCTCACCCCAGTCATTGGTCGTATGGAACTCTTTCAATCAGCACAAGCTCAAGGTGTAAAAGCCAAAATTGTTGTCGATTATGCACATACTCCTGATGCTCTAGAAAAAGCTTTGCTTGCATTGCGTGTTCATTGCAAAGGTAAACTATGGTCTATTTTTGGTTGTGGTGGCGATCGAGACTCAGGTAAGCGCCCAATGATGGCAGAGATTTCAGAGCGCCTTGCCGATGAGTCCATTATTACCGATGACAACCCGCGTAGTGAAGATCCCAAGCTTATTGTGGCGGATATGCTTGCGGGACCAAAACATCCTGAACGATTGCATGTGATTCATTCAAGATTTCAAGCCTGTGAATATGCGCTACAACACGCAGGTGAACACGATATTATTTTATTAGCGGGTAAAGGACACGAAGACTATCAAATCATAGCCGATCAAAAGTTGCATTATTCTGATCGCGAAACCGCTCAAGCTTTATTAGGATGAACAGTATGATCCCTTTTTCTCTTCAGCAATTAGCTGAGATCACCGGTGGAAAGCTCAGTGGCGAGAATATTGAGATTTCATCGGTCACAACCGATACAAGACAAGTTGAATCTGGCGCGTTATTTATCGCTTTAATTGGTGAGCGATTTGATGCGCATGATTTTTGTCAGCAAGCGCTTGAACAAGGTGCTTCGGCATTATTAGTTTCTAAACACTTACCATTAGACATCAGCCAAGTGCTGGTGGATGACACACAAAAAGCATTAGGGAAATTAGCCCAATGGGTGCATCAACAATCTAAAGCAATGACGTTGGCGCTAACAGGAAGCTGTGGAAAAACCACCGTAAAAGAAATGCTAGCGGCAATTTTGAATCAAAAAGGCCAAGTGCTGTCCACTGCGGGTAACTTTAATAATGAAATTGGTGTTCCTTTGACATTATTGCGCAGCCAACTGGATGATGAGTTTGCGGTCATTGAGCTTGGTGCGAATCATCTTGGTGAGATTGCTTATACGACTGAGTTGGTCCGCCCAAGTATTGCGTTAGTTAATAATATTGGCGAATCACACTTGGAAGGTTTTGGTTCGATTGAGGGCGTTGCACAAGCCAAAGGCGAGATTTTTCAAGGACTGCCACAAGGTGGAACTGCGGTTATCAACTTAGATAGCAATGGTATGACGTTTTGGGAAGAGACATTAGCGGATAAGTGCGTTGTTACATTCTCTGTTGTAGATCCTAACGCAGATTATTTTTCTCAAGATATTCAAGTTAATCATCAAGGGCAAGCCAGCTTTACTTTAGTGTCGCCACTTGGAAAGAAAACAGTGTGCTTACCTATGATTGGCAAGCATAATATTAGTAATGCACTTGCGGCTTCTGCTATGGCGGTTCAAGCCGGGGCGACCTTAGATGAAATTGTTTCAGGCTTACAAGTGGCTCATAATGTGAAAGGTCGCGTGGAAGCCATCGATTTAACCAATAATATACGTTTAATTGATGACAGCTATAACGCTAGCGTACCTGCAATGAAAGCAGCGGCGGATTTATTGGCAAATTATGTAGGTAAGCGCTGGTTTATTTTGGGTTATATGGCAGAGCTTGGTGAAGAGAGCCAAGCACTTCACTATGAAGTTGGTCAACATACGGCACAATTTAATTTTGACTATGTGCTCACTTTTGGCGAGGATACAGCGATTATCAGCCAGCTTTACGCTAACGCGCACACTTCTGGCAGTATTGCACAACATTTTGATACTCATGAGGCTATGATCAGTTTCATTAAGCAGCATTTATCTAATTCATTACAAGATACCCAAGCAGAAAATAAACATACTTTACTGATTAAAGGAGCAAACAGCTCCCGCATGAGTCTAGTCGTCGCTGCTTTGAAGGAGAACTACGCATGATCATTTGGCTCGCAGAGTTACTACAGCCATACTTTTCTTTTTTTCGCCTGTTTGAATATTTATCTTTCAGAGCTATTTTAAGTATTTTAACGGCCTTATCCTTATCGCTTTGGATGGGACCAAAACTGATTGAACGTTTACAACTTTTGCAAATCGGCCAAGTCGTACGTAACGATGGGCCTGAATCTCACTTTAGTAAACGTGGCACCCCAACCATGGGGGGAGTAATGATTTTAGCCTCTATTATCATTACTGTTTTGCTATGGGCGGATTTATCTAATCCGTATGTATGGGCAGTTTTAGCGGTATTAGTTGGCTATGGCATTGTTGGATTTGTTGATGACTACCGTAAAGTAGTCCGTAAGAATACCGATGGCTTGATCGCTCGTTGGAAATATTTTTGGCAATCAGTGATTGCGCTCGGTGTGGCTTTTGCTTTGTATGCGCTTGGTAAAGATACATCGGCGACTCAGCTGGTGGTGCCTTTCTTTAAAGACGTGATGCCACAACTTGGTTTGATGTATATCGTACTTACGTATTTCGTGATTGTCGGTACAAGTAATGCGGTGAACTTAACCGATGGTCTGGATGGCTTGGCGATCATGCCGACAGTGCTTGTTTCGGCTGGTTTTGCTGTCATTGCTTGGGCAACCAGTAACGTAAACTTTGCTGATTATCTACATATCCCTTATGTTCCTTATGCCAGTGAATTGGTGGTGGTCTGTACGGCAATTGTGGGGGCTGGGCTTGGATTTTTGTGGTTTAACACTTATCCAGCACAAGTTTTTATGGGCGATGTGGGTTCATTAGCATTAGGCGGAGCGTTAGGCACTATTGCGGTGCTAGTTCGTCAAGAATTTGTATTGGTGATCATGGGCGGCGTATTCGTAATGGAAACCTTATCGGTGATTTTACAAGTTGGCTCTTATAAATTACGTGGTCAACGTATTTTCCGTATGGCACCAATACATCACCATTATGAGCTAAAAGGCTGGCCGGAACCTCGCGTTATTGTCCGTTTCTGGATCATTTCTATTGTTTTAGTATTGATCGGCTTAGCGACACTAAAAGTACGTTAATTTCTATTTTAAAAAGGCTGATAAGTTTATGTCACACACTGCGTTATCAAAATGGCAAGGGATCAAACAGGTCGTTGTTGTTGGCTTAGGTGTGACGGGCTTATCGGTCGTTAAACATCTGCAATCTCTGCCTTATGATCTAACCATTAAAGTTATCGATACCCGAGCTCAACCGCCCGGCATTGAGGAGTTAGGTGCATCTATTGAGGTACATATTGGCAGTTGGAATACCGATTGGCTACTGCAAGCGGACTTGGTGGTGACTAACCCGGGAATTGCATTAGCTACGCCAGAAATCCAAGCGGCACTTGAAAAAAATATTCCGGTCGTGGGGGATATTGAATTATTTTCGTGGGCTGTCAATGCACCAGTGGTGGCAATTACAGGCTCAAATGGCAAAAGCACCGTGACCGATCTTACTGGGGTATTAGCAAAATCAGCAGGGCTTAACGTAGGCGTTGGTGGCAATATTGGCGTACCAGCTTTGGATTTGCTAAACGACAGTGTGGATCTGTATGTATTAGAACTGTCTAGTTTTCAGTTGGAAACGACATCAAGTTTATCGCTTAAAGCGGCCGCTTATCTAAATTTGTCTGAAGATCACATGGATCGTTATCAAGGTATGGATGACTATGGGCAAGCTAAGCAACGTATTTTTCTTCATGCTGAAACCGCGATCGTTAATAGAGATGACCTAGCAACGTATCCATCTAATTCTATACCGACATTGTCTTTTGGCTTTGATGAGCAAGATTTTGGTGTCGTCTGGCTAGAAGCACAAGAGTATTTATCAAAGCAAGGTCAGCCAATTATTGCGGTTGCCGATCTTAGTTTAGTTGGGCGTCATAACTTATCGAATAGCCTCGTAGCCCTCGCTTTGCTTGATTGTGTTGGTGTGCCTTTAGAAAAAGTGGCTCCGGCATTAAAAACTTACACTGGGTTAACACACCGATGCCAACTGGTTGCCGATAATAACGGTATTAAGTGGATTAATGATTCCAAAGCAACCAATGTTGCCAGTACTTTAGCGGCATTGTCGGGTTTGCAATTAGAAGGACAATTGCATTTATTGGTCGGCGGTGTTGGTAAAGGCGCCGATTTTTCAGAGCTAGCTCCAGTGCTTGAAACATTGAATGTCCAGCTTCATTGTTTTGGGCTTGATGGTGATGCGTTTTTATCTTTGCATCATTCTGCAAAACGTTGGAATGATATTGAAGAGATCATAAAAAACATCACACCCACATTAACGCGTGGTGATGCGGTGATGCTTTCTCCTGCTTGCGCAAGTTTCGATCAATTTAAAAATTTTATGGCGCGAGGCGATGAATTCACGCGCTTAGCACATCTTTACGCTGGGCTTTCATCTTGATTCATCAGCATTATTAACAGTACAAAGGCTCATTGTGGTTAAAGCGAAAGTGCAAAGTATCGGAAAAGGTTTTCAAGGTTGGGTGAATTCACCTGCCCCAGAGGTGCTTTACGATCGTCAATTAGTTTGGTTAGCATTTGGTTTAATGTTGACCGGTTTGGTGATGGTGACATCGGCATCGTTTCCGATCAGTAGTCGCTTAACTGGTGGGCCATTTCACTTTATGAGCCGTCATGCTGCTTTTCTATTTCTTGCATTATGCGCGGCCGCAGTGGTGATACAAATTCCACTACAGCGTTGGATGAAATACAGTATGCACCTCTTACTGTTATCGCTGTTTTTATTATTAGTAGTATTACTCGCAGGCCACTCTGTTAACGGGGCATCTCGCTGGATACCGCTGGGGTTATTTAACTTACAACCAGCTGAAGTAGCCAAGCTATCGCTTTTTGTATTTATGTCGAGCTATCTCGTGCGTAAAAGTGATGAAGTTAGAGGGTCATTCTTTGGTGGGTTTATCAAGCCGATTCTCGTGTTTGGTTGTTTGGCGGTGTTGCTTTTAGCGCAGCCCGATCTCGGTACGGTCGTGGTGATGCTGGTAACGCTGTTTGGCATGTTATTTATCGCAGGTGCGAAACTCACTCAGTTTATCTCATTGCTGTTTGTTGGTTTGGCTGCGGTTTCTTTCTTAATTTGGATTGAACCGTATCGAATGCGTCGTATGACATCATTTTGGAATCCGTTTGAAGACCCATTTGGTAGCGGCTATCAATTAACGCAGTCTTTAATGGCATTTGGTCGTGGTGACTGGTTTGGTCAAGGCTTAGGTAACTCAATTCAAAAATTGGAATATTTACCAGAAGCGCATACCGATTTCGTGTTTGCCGTGGTAGCAGAAGAACTTGGGTTTACTGGGGTTGTGATTATTCTGCTGATGATTTTTGCCTTAGTGTATAAAGCGCTTCGTATTGGTCGAAATGCATTGGAATCGGGTGAGTTATTTGGCGGATTTCTCGCGGTGAGTATCAGTATCTGGTTTGCCTTTCAAACCTTGGTGAACGTTGGAGCCGCTGCTGGGATTGTTCCAACAAAAGGCTTAACTTTGCCTTTGATCAGTTATGGTGGTTCAAGTTTAATTATAATGTCGGTAGCGGTAGCGTTATTACTGCGTATTGATTATGAATGCCGATTGTCATCTATGTTGAAACCAACGCCTCAACCTAAATCGCGAACAAGCGATACCCCAAAAGAATTGGAAAATAATGAAACAGAGTAAGCGATTATTAGTCATGGCTGGCGGTACTGGAGGGCATGTATTTCCAGGGCTTGCGGTGGCAAAACAATTACAACAGCAAGGCTGGGAAATCCGTTGGTTAGGCACGCCTGATCGAATGGAAGCCGACTTAGTCCCTAAGCATGGTATTGAAATAGATTTCATTAAAGTGAAAGGGCTACGTGGTCAAGGCATCCTTAAATTAATCAAAGCGCCTTTCCAAATCATCAATGCTATCTCGCAAGCTAAAAAACACATTAAAGCTTGGCAACCAGATGTGGTGCTGGGTATGGGCGGGTATGTCAGTGGCCCCGGTGGTGTTGCCGCTTGGTTATCTGGTATTCCAGTTGTGTTGCACGAGCAAAATGCAGTGGCTGGATTAACCAACCAATGGTTATCCAAAATAGCGAAACGAGTTATGCAAGCCTTTCCTGGTGCTTTCCCTAATGCGGAAGTCGTGGGCAATCCTGTTCGTCAAGATGTCGTTAACCTTGAAACCCCAACGTTACGTTTTACTGAGCGTACTGGCCCTATCCGCATCTTAGTGATGGGAGGGAGTCAAGGGGCGAGAATTCTCAATACTACGTTACCGCCAGTAATGAAAGCGTTGGGTCATGGTTACACGATCCGTCATCAGGCGGGTAAAGGCCAACTGGAAATGGTTGAAGGGCTTTATCAAGAAAATACGGTCGAGAATGTTGAAGTCACTGAGTTTATTGATGATGTCGCACAAGCGTATGCATGGGCTGATTTATTAGTGTGTCGCTCTGGTGCATTAACCGTATCCGAGGTTTCTGCAGCGGGAGTTGGCGCCATTTTTATTCCTTTTATGCATAAAGATCGTCAACAAGCTTTAAATGCTGACCACTTAGTTCAATGTGGCGCGGCATTAATGATCGAACAGCCAGAGCTAACAGAACAAGGTCTAGCTGAACAAATACAACAGCTGGATAGAGCCGCGTTACAAGTGATGGCAGAAAAAGCAAGAGCGGCTGCTATCACCGATGCTGATACCCGAGTTGCTGCTGCCATTATTGCGGTTAGCCAAGATTGAGAATGAACCCATGTTAACAAAACAAAACCCGAATTTATCCGAATTACGCTCGATTGTTCCAGAAATGCGCCGAGTGAAATGCATTCACTTTGTGGGCATTGGTGGCGCAGGCATGAGCGGGATAGCGGAAGTTCTTCTTAATGAAGGCTATGAAATCAGCGGATCAGATCTTTCTGAAAATGCTGTTACTGAGCGATTAAAAGCCAAAGGCGCTACCATTTATTTTGGTCATCAGGCTACCAATATTGAAAAAGCGAGCGTCGTGGTGGTATCGACTGCCATTTCGGCTGAAAACGCAGAATTGGTTGCGGCTAAAAAATTGCGTATTCCTGTGGTTCGTCGTGCAGAAATGTTGGCAGAACTAATGCGCTTTAGGCATGGCATTGCCGTTGCAGGCACCCATGGTAAAACCACCACCACAGCGTTAGTGACACAAATTTATTTTGAAGCAGGTTTGGATCCAACCTTTGTTAATGGTGGCTTAGTGAAAAGCGCCGGAACCAATGCTCGTTTAGGCTCAAGCCGTTATTTGATTGCAGAAGCGGACGAAAGCGATGCTTCATTCCTGCATTTGCAACCAATGGTGAGTATTGTTACTAACATCGAAGCCGATCATATGGATACCTATGGCGGTGACTTTGAAGTGCTCAAGCAAACCTTTATTGATTTCTTACATAACCTACCTTTTTATGGGCAAGCGATTGTTTGTATCGACGATCCTGTTGTGCGCGAATTAATTCCACGTATTAGCCGTCAAGTGATTACCTATGGTTTTTCTGAAGACGCTGATGTACGAATTGTGAATTACCATCAAACGGGTCAACAAGGTAAATTTACCGTGGTACGTGAAGGCCGCGCTGATCTTGATATCACCTTAAATATTCCGGGTAAACACAACGCATTGAATGCCTCGGCAGCGATTGCGGTGGCAACGGAAGATGATATTGCTGATGATGCGATTGTTCGTGCATTGGTGAGTACACAAGGTACAGGTCGCCGTTTTGATCATTTAGGTGAATTTAATACTGGTAATGGGCATGCAATGCTGGTGGATGATTACGGACACCACCCGAGTGAAGTGGATGTCACGATCCAAGCTGCACGTTCAGGTTGGCCTGATAAACGATTAGTGATGATCTTCCAGCCACATCGTTATAGTCGTACTCGTGATTTATATGATGACTTTGCTAACGTGTTAGAGAAAGTGGATGTTCTGATCATGCTAGATGTTTATGCCGCAGGAGAAAATCCAATTGCTGGAGCGGATGGACGCGCGTTATGCCGCACAATTCGTAGCCGTGGCAAACTGGATCCTATTTTTGTGCCAGATGTAAATAAATTACCATCAACGTTAGCCAATCTAATCGAAGATAATGATTTAGTTCTGACGCAAGGAGCTGGTGATGTGGGTAAAGTAGCTAAAAAATTAGCCGATTTTCAATTAAATATTGTTAAGATGAAAGTCACGAGTTAGTCAAATTGATGCAACTTGTATTGGAAGTCATCGCTTACGTCAGTATAATCATTATTAATTGTGTTTATAATCACAATAATTAGCATCAATTTATGGGTATTTGATGAATATTGTAGAGTTTAGTTGCTAATTATGAATATCACTGCTGAATCATTGAGTGACCAATCAACAGAAATAACCCAACCTAAAAACCATTGGGTTGGTGGAGTGTTTTTGCTATTGGTAGTGGTTGGTATTTCTGCTTTGATCTATTCGACATTCAGTTGGATGACTGATGATCAGCGTTTACCATTATCACGATTAATGGTTGAAGGTGATTTACACCATGTCAGTGCCAATGAGGTTCAACGAGCTTTAACCAACTTGCCTCACATTGGCACATTCATGACTCAAGATGTTGATCAGCTTCAGAAGGTATTAAAGACAGTTCCATGGGTTGCTCAAGTATCGATTCGTAAACAATGGCCAGATTTGATCAAAGTTTATATTGTTGAACATAAAGCTTCCGCAATTTGGAATGGCAATGCCTTATTAAACCAAAAGGGCGATGTATTTAATGGGCAGCCAAGTGATGCACCAGAAAATACAGTGAATCTATATGGCCCTGATGGTTCAAGTGAAAACGTATTGAATGTTTGGAAAAACAGCGATCAAAAATTAAAGCCATTGGGACGAACCATTACTTCAGTAGTGCTTAATGATCGCCTTGCATGGCAAATTATTTTAGACAACGGTATTCGTTTAGAGTTAGGTAAAGATGCTCGTGAAGACCGTTTGAATCGATTTATTAAATTATACAGTCGCCTTGGTGACAAAGCTGAGCAAATCAGCTACATCGATCTTCGATATGATACTGGAGCTGCCGTTGGGTGGATTTCAGATGATGATTCAGCACAAGAGAGAAATAAATGACGAAGACCGCAGAAGGAAATATTGTCGTAGGTCTTGATATCGGCACCGCAACCGTATCGGCATTAGTGGGTGAAGTTTTACCTGACGGCCAAATTAATATTATTGGTGCAGGAACCAGTCCATCTCATGGAATGGACAAAGGCGGTGTTAATGATCTTGAGTCCGTTGTAAAATCGGTACAACGAGCCATCGATCAAGCTGAGTTAATGGCAGAGTGTCAGATCACCAGTGTTTATCTTTCTCTTTCAGGAAAGCATATTGCAAGCCGTATCGAAAAAGGCATGGGTGCAATTTCGGAAGAAGAAGTATCACAAGATGATATGGACCGAGTTATTCACACTGCAAAATCGATTAAGATTGGTGAAGAACAGCGAATTCTGCATGTGATACCTCAAGAATTCACCATTGATTATCAAGAAGGGATTAAAAACCCTCTTGGTTTATCAGGGGTTCGAATGGAAGCAAGCGTTCACCTCATTTCGTGCCATAATGATATGGCAAAGAATATTATTAAAGCCGTTGAGCGCTGTAATTTAAAAGTAGAGCAATTAATTTACTCAGGCCTAGCGTCTAGTAACGCTGTTATTACTGAAGATGAACGTGAACTGGGTGTTTGTGTTATCGATATCGGTGCTGGCACCATGGAATTATCTATTTGGACTGGTGGTGCGCTTCGTCACACTAAAGTCTTTTCCTATGCTGGTAATGCGGTTACAAGTGACATCGCATTTGCATTTGGTACACCTGTCAGCGATGCTGAAGAAATAAAAGTAAAATTTGGCTGTGCATTGAGCGAATTAGTAAGCAAAGATGATACAGTTAATGTACCTAGCGTTGGTGGGCGTCCTTCTCGTAGTTTGCAACGTCAAACCTTGGCAGAAGTGATAGAACCCCGATATACTGAATTAATGGGTATGGTTAATCAATCCATTGATTCTGTTCAGGCAAAGTTACGCGAAGATGGTATTAAACATCATTTAGCGGCAGGTATCGTCCTAACCGGCGGTGCATCGCAAATTGAAGGATTAGTGGAGTGCGCAGAGCGCGTATTCCGTAACCAAGTAAGAATTGGTAAACCCCTAGAAGTCAGAGGGTTAACTGACTACGTTAAAGAACCATATCATGCAACGGCAGTTGGATTATTACATTACGCCAAAGACAGCCAGTTTTATGATGAGGGTGAATATCAGCATTCCGCACCGAAGAAATCTTCCGGTAATTGGCTTGCTGATTCCATCCAAAAGGTACGTAATTGGATACAAAACGAGTTTTAACCTGAGGCGAACAGGAAGAAACGGAGAAAACACATGTTTGAACCGATGATGGAAATGTCTGACGATGCAGTAATTAAAGTCGTTGGAGTTGGTGGTGGCGGCGGTAACGCTGTAGAGCACATGGTGCGTGAATCTATCGAAGGGGTAGAATTCATCAGCGTGAATACAGATGCTCAAGCACTGCGTAAAGTAAGCGTAAGCAATGTCATCCAAATTGGTGGCGATATCACGAAAGGCTTAGGTGCTGGTGCAAACCCGCAAGTTGGTCGTGATTCTGCGCTTGAAGATCGTGAAGCAATCAAAGCAGTATTAATGGGTGCCGACATGGTATTCATCGCCGCTGGTATGGGTGGTGGTACAGGTACTGGTGCAGCCCCTGTTATTGCAGAAGTGGCCAAAGAGCTCGGCATCTTAACCGTTGCTGTAGTAACCAAGCCATTTAGCTTTGAAGGCAAAAAGCGCATGGCTTTTGCTGAGCAAGGCATTGAAGAACTTTCAAAGCATGTTGACTCTTTGATCACCATCCCTAATGAAAAGCTATTGAAAGTATTAGGTCGCGGTATTACTTTGCTAGAAGCGTTTGCTAAAGCGAATGACGTATTGAAAAATGCAGTACAAGGTATTGCTGAGCTAATTACTCGCCCAGGTATGATGAATGTTGACTTCGCGGACGTACGTACCGTGATGTCAGAAATGGGTCATGCCATGATGGGTAGTGGTGTTGCAAGTGGTGAAGATCGCGCTGAAGAAGCCGCAGAAATCGCTATTTCTAGCCCACTTTTAGAAGATATTGATCTTGCGGGTGCTCGCGGCGTATTAGTGAACATCACAGCAGGTCTCGATATGCGTCTTGAAGAGTTTGAAACTGTGGGTAACACAGTCAAAGCGTTTGCTTCAGACAATGCAACCGTCGTTATCGGTACATCACTAGATCCTGATATGACCGATGAAATACGAGTGACCGTGGTAGCAACTGGTATCGGCAATACACAACAACCAGATATCACATTGGTAAAAGGTGGCGTAGCCAAACCAGCTCCAGCCGCTCCTGTACAAGCCGCTATGCAAGTGCAACCGGCAAAACAGGATGTGGAATCGGAGACACCACAGCCAATGTTACGTAAAAATCCTTCAACACCGTCTAATGCATCGAGTGGCGCTAATGGCAATTCGAATACGGTGAAGAAACCAGATGAAAGTGACAGTGGTTATCTTGATATCCCTGCATTTTTAAGACACCAAGCTGATTGAGTTTCAAACAATTAACTTGAAGTGTGTCTAAAATATGATAACATATCTGACCAGTCTTTGAGCTGGTTATGATATGTAGCGTGAATTAGAGGCAAGGCAGATGATTAGACAACGTACATTAAAAGAAATGGTGAAAACGACTGGTGTGGGTCTCCACTCTGGGCGTAAAGTCACGCTTACTCTACGTCCTGCGCCTGCTAATACCGGTATCATTTATCGTCGTACCGATTTAAATCCACCAGTGGATTTTCCTTCTGATGCCAACTCAGTACGTGACACTATGTTATGTACCGCGTTAGTGAATGACGAAGGTATTCGTATTTCAACGGTTGAGCATTTAAATGCAGCATTAGCTGGCATGGGCATCGATAACATTATTATCGAAGTTGATGCGCCTGAAATCCCTATTATGGATGGCAGTGCAAGCCCATTTGTTTATTTACTACAATCTGCTGGCGTTGAAGCATTGAATGCGGCGAAACGTTTTATTCGAATCAAAAAACCTGTACGTATTGAAGACGGTGATAAGTGGGCAGAACTTGTTCCTTATGATGGCTTCCGTATGGATTTTGAAATTGAATTTAATCACCCTGCGATTGATTCAGATGAACAACACATGTTGTTTGACTTCTCATCTCAAGCGTTCATTAAAGATATTTCTCGCGCTCGTACTTTTGGGTTCATGCGTGATATCGAATATTTACAATCGCAAAACCTATGTTTAGGTGGAAGCTTTGATTGTGCCATCGTTTTGGATGAATATCGCATCCTGAACGAAGAAGGTTTACGTTTTAGTAATGAATTCGTTACTCATAAAGTATTGGATGCAATTGGTGACCTTTACATGTGTGGTCACAGCATTGTCGGTGAGCTTCGTGCTTACAAATCAGGCCATGCATTAAACAACCAACTACTTCGTGCAGTACTTGCTGATCAAGAAGCATGGGAATGGGCAACTTTCGAAGAGGAAGTCGGTTCTCCTGTTGCATTTGGTGAAGCAATGCCGAATACCGTATTAGCTTAATGCCCTATTAATTTATTAATAGTGTATTAATTGCAGATTAAATTAAAAAACCAGACTTACTCAGTCTGGTTTTTTTGTTTTGAAGCAAATAAAAAGACAATAATATTCAATCGTTTGCATTATTTTTATTGGCTAATCGTGCCAAGCTTTCAATACGTTGCTTTAATTTTGGTGGTGCAAAAGCTGCAACCATTAACATAGAATTTGCAGCATCTTGGCTTAAGGTGTGATTTTTATAAACTTTTTTCTTTTCTTTAATTGATTCACCACGGTACAAATCTGGGTTAACTTTAAACTCTATTCCCACCAATTTTGAAAACCCTGCCGCTCGTAATTCAGACAGAATACGAATGCGTTCATAATTGAGCTTCATTTGCAGAGATGCATTCGCCACTTCAATCAATAATTGGCTTTGGCGAACATTGGCCGCACGACAGTACTTCAACATACTCGGCGGTAAGATCTTTTTTAAAGCAGTGTTGATCTCCAAAATTTCACTGACATGCTGAGTGAATTTTTTTAAGTGCGTATCTGTGATTAGATCTTGTGTCAGCTTAGGGCGATGATCACGCATGGGGTACCTCGTTAGCTTAAATCACGTGATAATTTATATTATTATGGGCAGTTAGAAATTAATAATGTCAAAAAAAGCTATTTTTGATCAAAAAAAATGAGGATGAGTGCAAACTAAGGGTATTGTAGATAGAAGATAAGAGCATAATCCCATACTATACCTAAGTTACTTGTCTTATAGTCTTGAAAATGGGCTTTATTGGCACCATATGACAAGTAGCCCCCAAAATTTATCTCAGTATTCTTAGTGTTGAACGATGAGAAACTGAAAGCAGACGATCTAATAAGATCAGGAAGAGAGATTCGTAAATAATGTTAACTAAGTTACTGACCAGTGTGATTGGCAGCCGTAATGATCGTACGTTGCGCCAACTAAAAAAAATCGTAAATCAAATCAATAGTTTTGAACCTGATTATGAAGCATTAAGTGATGAGCAGCTTCAGCATAAAACCATCGAGTTTCGTGAGCGTTATGACAACGGTGAAACATTAGATAAGTTACTGCCAGAAGCTTTTGCAACGGTTCGTGAAGCTTCAAAGCGTATCTATGGTATGCGTCACTTCGATGTTCAGCTTATCGGTGGTATGGTTCTTAATGCGGGTAAAATTGCAGAAATGCGTACTGGTGAAGGTAAAACACTAACCGCAACGCTATCGGCTTATTTGAACGGATTAGCGCGTAAAGGCGTACACGTGATTACGGTCAATGACTACTTGGCAAAACGTGATGCAGAAACTAACCGCGAGTTGTTTGAATTCCTAGGTATGACAGTTGGTATTAACGTACCCAACATGATCCCAGTAGAGAAAAAAGCGGCCTACCAATGTGATATTTTGTACGGAACCAATAACGAATTTGGTTTTGACTACTTACGTGACAACATGGCATTTCGCCCAGAAGATCGCGTACAGCGTGAACGTTTCTTCGCGGTTATCGATGAAGTGGATTCGATCTTAATTGATGAAGCACGTACGCCATTGATCATCTCAGGCCCTGCTGAAGATAGCTCTGAATTGTATACGAAAATCAACACGTTAATTCCTAGCCTTGAGCGTCAAGAAGAAGAAGATACTGAAGAGTATCGTGGTGAACAACACTACACCATTGATGAAAAAGCCAAACAAGTACACATGACAGAAACAGGCCAAGAGTTTGTTGAAGAACTATTGATCAAAAATGGCTTAATGGAAGAAGGTGATACGCTCTATTCACCGGCTAACATTAGCCTATTACACCATGTTAGTGCTGCATTACGTGCTCACGTATTGTTTGAAAAAGACGTTGATTACATCGTAAAAGATGGCGAAGTGATCATTGTTGATGAGCACACAGGTCGTACGATGCCGGGACGTCGTTGGTCAGAAGGTCTACACCAAGCGGTTGAAGCAAAAGAAGGCGTTCAAATTCAAAATGAAAACCAAACGCTAGCATCGATTACTTTCCAAAACTACTTCCGCTTATACGAAAAACTTTCAGGTATGACAGGTACCGCGGATACAGAAGCATTTGAGTTCCAATCAATTTATGGCCTAGATACTGTTGTGATTCCAACCAACCGTCCTATGATCCGTGATGATATGCCAGATGTCGTTTATCGTACCGAAACCGATAAATTTGCAGCGATCATTGAAGATATTAAAGAGCGTGTTGCCAAAGGTCAGCCAATCTTAGTAGGTACGGTTTCGATTGAAAAATCAGAGCTTCTTTCGAATGCATTGAAAGAATCGAAAATCAAACACAGCGTATTGAATGCTAAATTCCATGAACAAGAAGCGGAAATCGTTGCTCAAGCGGGTACGCCTGGTGCGGTGACTATCGCCACTAACATGGCTGGTCGTGGTACCGATATCAAGCTTGGTGGTAGCTGGGAAAATGAAGTTGAAAAACTGTCAGAATCTCAGGGAACACCAGCGACAGAAGAACAAGTGGCACAAATTAAAGCTGAATGGAAAAAAGTCCATGATGCAGTGCTTGAAGCGGGTGGTCTACACATCATAGGTACAGAGCGCCATGAATCTCGCCGTATCGATAACCAGTTACGTGGTCGTTCTGGTCGTCAAGGTGATGCTGGTTCGTCTCGTTTCTATTTATCAATGGAAGATTCGTTATTACGTATCTTCACTTCTGAGCGTATGGCTGGTTTGATCCAGAGCGGTATGGAAGAAGGTGAAGCGATTGAAAGCCGTATGTTGTCTCGCTCAATTGAAAAAGCGCAGCGTAAAGTGGAAGGTCGTAACTTTGACGTGCGTAAACAACTGCTTGATTACGATGATGTGGCAAATGACCAACGTAAAGTGGTTTATGAGCTACGTGATGAACTAATGAGTGCAGAAGATATCAGTGGCATGCTAGAGCAAAACCGTACTGATATTTTAACCTCAGTCTTCCACCAATACATTCCAGAACAATCACTGGATGATATGTGGGATGTAAAAGGGCTTGAAGAACGTTTACATGCCGACTTTGATTTATCTTTCCCAATCCAAACGTGGTTAGATGAAGATGACAAGTTGTATGAAGAAATCTTGTTAGAGCGTGTGATTGCTGAAGCAAACATCATCTACAAAGAAAAAGAAGAATCAGTTGGTACAGAAGTGTTACGTAACTTTGAACGCCAAGTGATGCTACAAACACTAGATACCTTGTGGAAAGAGCATCTAGCGGCGATGGATCACCTTCGCCAAGGTATTCACTTGCGTGGCTACGCACAAAAAGATCCAAAACAAGAGTTTAAACGTGAGTCATTTGAATTGTTTGGTGAGTTGCTAGATAGCTTGAAATTTGATGTGATTTCAACGCTCAGCCGTGTGCGCGTTCAAAAGCAAGAAGAAGTTGAGCGCATGGAAGAGCAACGTCGTCTGCATGCAGAAGAAGCTGCCCTTCGCCAGCAATTCCAACACCAAGCTGCTGATGGCATGGGTGAGGGAGAAGCGGGTGAAGAAGCTCAACAAGCTGCTGTTCGTAAAGTTGGACGCAACGAGCCTTGCCCATGTGGTTCAGGTAAGAAATACAAACAATGTCACGGTAAAATCTAGTCGATAGAACCTGACATCAAAGGCCGCAGAAATGCGGTCTTTTTGTTATGAGTCAATACTCAAAAATTTACAAACTTGCTAAGTAGCGATGGAACTCAAGCACATGACACGATTACACATTGTCGCGGCAATCATTTTAAATGCCGATAAAGACCAAATTTTTATTACCAAGCGTCCTGCCAAGCTGCATAAAGGTGGTTTCTGGGAATTCCCAGGGGGCAAGGTGGAAGAGAGCGAATCCGCTCAACAAGGCTTAGTCAGAGAGCTACAAGAAGAGATCGATATTACGGCGACTCAGATGACGCTGTTTGAACATTTTGATTTTGATTACCCAGAAAAAAGTTTAACGTTTGATTTTTTTGTAGTCTCAGATTTTAATGGTCAGCCTTACGGCAAAGAAGGGCAAGAAGGTCAGTGGGTTGCGATAGGCGAACTGAAGAATTATTCCTTCCCTGAAGCCAATGTACCGGTATTAGAGAAGGTGATTGCATGCTTCGCAGCTAGCACGCTTGGTTGATAGGACACTTGGCTAATAGGACAATTTGCTATTCGATTCCTGAGAAGCCACTTTTGCTTGTCGCATTTCGAGTCACGATAGGCGTTCTTACCCTTCCGACCACCCATCTGAATCCGACATATCTGGCGCACCAGCAATCGCTTTTTCTTCATCGGCCCATTCACCAAAATCAATCATCTGGCATTGTTTGCTGCAAAATGGGCGATATGGGCTGACTTCACCCCAGACAACATCGGCTTGGCAGGTTGGGCATTTGACTACGGTGGTTTTCTTTGGGGCTGGTGTGTTCATAATGAAACTCTACGGCGAATTAAATAGTATGGTTGGCAGTGTAGACCTAACAGATAGCGAGATCAAACTCGACATCTTGGCTGTACGCCATGCCAGTTTCAAAGTTCATAAACTTAATCGCAAAACGGTTTTTATGCCCTGAAATCATTGGATAAACCCCTCGTTTTAAAGGCACTTGTAAACGTAAAATGTTAGCTTCATCGGCTTCGCTTTGGAAAAAACCATTATTGGCAACTTGAGGTTTATAACGGCCAATTTCACGAATGAGTTTAAGTAATAGATCTAACGCATTATTCATGGGCTTTAGAGTATCGGTCCATTTTTTTGCATCAGATAAACGTTTTTCGAGTGGTAAGTGAAGCCAATAATGCAATGAAGGTAAATCAAAGCAACAAGTACCGCCCGGTAAGCTAAAGCGTTGGCGGATAGCACTTAAAAAGCGCTCATCTTTTAATGATTGCCCAAGTCGCTCTGCCGACATTAAACAGCGAAAGTTATCATCAATATCATTTAATACATCATTGAGAATAGCCTGATCGACACCCGGTACGTTGACCCAATTTTTAAATGTTAGCTTTTGTTTTTCGAGATCTTTAGTTAGCTCTGATTTAATGTGGATTTGTTCAAACAGATCCAACAAATCAAAGAGAGAGCGGAAGAAAAGTTGATAGTCGAGCGGGGCTTCAAAGCTCGCAGATTTATGCAATTGCCCCATAAGCGCTTCCACTCTAAGGTAAATTCGTGCTTTCTCGGTTAATGGATGTTCGAATTTCAGCATAATAATTTCAAACTATTTGTAGTAGTGACAATTGAGCCTCTATTGTCACAGAAACTAATGAGATAATGCTAGGTACTTTTTGTGTAATTCCGTGATTTTCGAGAAAATTTGCTGCTTTCTTCCGTCATTTAAAGGTGCATCGTTGTTTATCACGTCATCGGCATGCTTTAAACGCTCTTCTCTGGAAGCTTGAGCGGCTAAAATTGCACGTACTTGGCTTTCTGGAACATGATCTCTTTGGCTGGTTCTGGAAATTTGAGTGTCAGGTGAAACATCGACAACCAATAAGCGGTCGATATTTTTCTGCCAATTGTTTTCAATTAATAACGGCACCACCAACAATGCGTAAGGTGAGGTGGTTTGTGAAAGTAAAAGATCGATACGTTGGCGAATGAGCGGGTGCAGCAGATCGTTTACCCACTGCTTTTCTTGTGACTGGCTAAAAATACGATCTCTGAGTTGGGCGCGATCAAGCTCACCTTGCGGCGTTAAAATGGACTCACCAAAATGTTGGCTAATGGCTAGCAAGCCGGGCGTGCCGGGCTCAACCACTTCACGAGCAACAACATCTGCATCGACAATATCAATCGAAAATTCTTGCTGAAATATATTTGCAATGGTGGTTTTTCCACTGCCGATCCCACCTGTTAAGCCAACAATCATGGTTTACCCTCGCTTCACATGCCTAACATATTGTTAAGATACCAAGAGGTTAAATCATTCCCCCAAATTAAACAAAACCAACCGGCAATGGCAAGATAAGGGCCAAATGGGAACGCTTTATCAATGCCTTTCTTTTGTAATCGTAATTGAATTAATCCAAACGCTAAACCGACGAGTGAAGACATTAAAATCAACAATGGCAATTGTTGCCAACCAAGCCAAGCGCCTAATGCAGCCAGTAACTTAAAATCGCCGTATCCCATGCCTTCTTTGCTTGTTAATAATTTAAAGGCCCAGAAAATCGTCCATAAACACAAATAGCCTGCAATCGCACCGATAACCGCATCTTGCAATGATACAGGGCTGATGTTCAAAAGAGACAAGGCTAACCCTGCCCACATTAACGGCAAGGTCAGTTGGTCTGGCAGCAGCATGGTATCAAGATCGATAAAAGTTGCTGAGACTAAGGTGAAAGTAAAAAACAATAACGCCACGCCATACCAATCGGCAGGAAAATACAGACCAATCACCACACATAATGCAGATGTGAGTAGCTCAATGGCTGGGTAACGAGCACTGATTGGGTTGGCGCATTTGTGGCATTTACCTTTGAGAATTAGCCAACTAATCACCGGAATATTATCAATGGCACGAATTTGCGTGTTGCATTTAGGGCAACGAGAACGAGGCGTGTTTAAATTAAATGGAGTATTTAAACTTTCGAGTTCCTTTTTTATCTCAGGATCTTTTTTTAATTGCGGGAAGAATTCAATGCATTCTTGTTTCCATTCTCTTTCCATCATCATCGGTAGGCGATGGATCACCACATTTAAGAAGCTACCAATCATTAAGCCGAAAATACCAGCGAAAATAGCAAAGAGAAAAGGGTAATACTCAAAAATGATCATGGAAAGCTACCAAGTCCTAACGAACAATAAATCGAAATATGCGCTTAGAATACACTAACTAACTTAAATATTGGCAGATAAAGTGACACGACTAAACCACCGACGACCACGCCAAGAAAAACAATAATGGCAGGTTCAATGATTTTTCCTAAATTATCCACGGTATTATCCACTTCAAATTCGTAAATCGCAGCCACTTTGTTGAGCATGTCATCTAAATTTCCTGACTCTTCACCTATCATCACCATTTGCAGCACCATTTCGGGAAAGGCATCGGCATTACGCATTGCAATGTACATTGGCATCCCTGCGGCGGTGTCTTTATGAACTTGCTCGATGGCCACTTGATAATGCAAATTGCCAGATGTTTTCGCTGTTGTTAATAAGCTGGTTAAAATTGGAATACCCGAACTAAAGCTGGTGGCAAGGGTACGGCTAAATTTAGCAATAGCCGCTTTAGAAAACACCCCGCCGAGCACTGGCATTTTAAGCGCCATGCGGCTGGTTTTTAATCGAAATGAAAATGAACGTTGTCGTGCTTGTCTCATTAAGAAAATAAAAGCAAAAAAACCAGCCAACATCATAAATAAATAGCTTTGAATAAAGTGCGAAAGATTAATGACTTGTTGAGTAAACCAAGGCAGCTCCGCGCCAAAGCCTTTAAACATGGCCTCAAATTCTGGGATCACCATGGTCAACATTAAGATGGAAACACTGCTCGCCACGAGCATGACCATTGCAGGGTAAATCATGGCTTTAATTACTTTTGAACGCAGTTCTTCACTTTTTTCTCGATAGGTTGCCAAGCGATCAAATACATCGGCAAGATTACCCGTTTGTTCACCGGTGGCGACTAAGTCGCAATAAAATTCATCAAAGAAAGGGCTACTGGCAAGCAAAGCCTTTGAAATAGGAGTACCCGCTTCCACTTGGGTGCATATTTGCGACAAAATGGATTTCATTTCCGCTTTACGTTGGCTGTCTGAAATCAGCTTAAAGGACTGAACGATAGGCACGCCAGTTGCGAGCATAGTGGCAAGTTGACGCGTTAACACCGTAATGTCTTTTCGTTTTACTTTGTGGCTCATCTTGGCAAAAATCGACACGCTGCGACGTTTAAGTTTTTTGATTTGCACCCGCTGTTCTTTGAGCTTAGTACGTACTTCAACTTCATTAATCGCCAATATTTGCCCAGATACTTTCTTGCCCGAACTGTTCACCCCCTTCCATTGGAAGTTTTTTAACGCAGGCGCTTTTAATGTGGATGTATTTGCCATAAATGAATCGTCCCTGTCATCATTATTTGGTGTATACCCTTCTATTATTTTGGGTATCAATGGTCAATAAACAGCGTGAATCGTTAGAAGTACAACACGCGTTGCAGCTCGGCAAAACTGGTGACGCCTTGTTTTAGGTTATCAATGCCAGATTGTCGCAAGGTTGCCATTCCTTGCTTAACTGCAATCATTTCAATCTCGTTAGCCGAGGCTTTTTTAATCACGGCATTAGCAAGCTCGGTGGTGAACGGCATCACTTCATAAATACCCACACGGCCAGAATAGCCACCGGTGCATTCCGAGCAGCCTTCTTTTGATGCTCGGTAAATCACTATGTCGGCGGGAATATGAAATTTAGAACGTAGCACCTCCGGAAAGTTATCTGGGGTTTTGCAATGTTTGCACAAGCGACGAGCCAGACGTTGAGCAATGATCAAACTTAATGACGAAGCCAAGTTAAACGCTTCAATGCCCATGTTGGATAAGCGCACTACGGTTTCAGACGAGGAATTGGTGTGCAGCGTTGATAACACTAAGTGACCGGTTTGTGCCGCTTTTATGGCAATTTCAGCGGTTTCTAAATCACGAATTTCACCGACCATTACCACATCGGGATCTTGACGTAAAAACGCGCGCAGTGCAGCGGCAAAGGTAAAGCCGATTTTCGGTTTCACTTGCACTTGGTTAATGCCAGTTAAGTTGATCTCCACTGGATCTTCGGCAGTGGAAATGTTTTTGTCTGGCGAATTTAAAATGCGTAACCCCGTATATAAAGAGACGGTTTTACCGCTACCGGTTGGGCCGGTCATTAAAATCATGCCTTGCGGTTGTTGCAGTGCATCTAAATACAATTTTTTCTGCGCGTCACTGTAGCCGAGTTTATCGATGTTTAGGTTGGCAGCGCTGCTATCTAGCAAACGCAGAACAATTTTTTCGCCCCATAAGGTCGGTAAGGTGGATACTCGCATATCAATCGCAGTTTCGGCATTTAAGCGAATTTTGATCCGGCCATCTTGCGGCAAACGCCGTTCAGCAATGTCTAGTTTGGATAAGATCTTGATCCGTGCAGCCAGTCGCCTGCCTAAATGTGGCGCCGGGCGGTTGGTTTCAATTAAAATGCCATCGCAACGCAAGCGCACGCGATAAATATCTTCGTAAGGTTCAAAGTGAATATCCGAGGCACCTTTGCGTACCGCGTCTAATAAAATTTGGTTGATGAAACGGCTGACTGGCGCTTCATCTTGGCTTAAATCTTCGGTTTCTTGGATTTCATCACTGCCGACTTCAACTAGGTTGGCCAGTTCATCTTGAGTAATGTCTTTACCTTGCCCGCTGTCTGAGCTGACGCTGCGCCCATACAAACGGCGAATCGCACCTTCTAGCTCTTTACAATCGGCAAGAATTAACTCAATTTGCTTGCCCGTCGCAAAGCGAAAATCATCTTCAACGCTGGTGTTGGTCGGGTCGGATACCGCAATCAATACGCCGTGGCTGTCCACTTGCAATGGCAACACTTGGTGGTTAGTGATTAAGTCGCGCAAACCCAGTTGTTGGCACACTTCGGCATAACCATAATGTTCAAGGTGGGCTTGCGGCAGGGCAAACAGGTGGCAAAGGTGTTGCAATAATTCTGGACTGGTTAGAAAACCAGCGTCCACGCAAGCTACGGGGACGCTTTTGTTATCGTTAAGAACGGTACTCACCACCATTTGCTCTTGTTCGTGAGTCAAGAGTTCCGCTTGGCGTAAAATGGAGGCGAGGTTGGTGTTCATGGCATCCTTATTGAAAAATTACTGTCTAATGATCACTGTGGAACAGAGGCATCATACAGGCAACCTTGTATCGAAATTGATGCTTTGTTGTGCTGACAAATCCAACTGCCTTGTGCATTTCGCTGCATTCTTACTGTGGTACCCTGTCCTGCTCCTTGGGTAATTCTTGCAAATAAATCATTGGTGCTGACTGCGCCAGAAGTTGTATTAATTCGACCTAATGAGAAAGCTGTGGAAATAGTCGGGAAAGTAAAATGCGAATCGACATACTCTTCGACAATGGTTTTGTAATTATTGGCTGAACCGACCGCCGTGGCGAGGGCTGCTTTTTGGGTGTATTGCTGATACTGAGGCATCGCAATAGCCGAAAGCACACCGATAATCGCCACGGTGATCATGAGTTCAATTAATGTAAAACCTTTGTTTTTTGTCATTAAAATATTTCCAATAAGGTCACATTAACATGTGACCCTAAAGTATAGTTTTAGTCTGTACAGCCATTTAATGAAACTGCAGAGCTTAGTGAGTTTACACATGTCCAAACACCAGCAGAGCTTCTTTTCAGAGTGACCGTAGCCTCTTTTGCAGGACCTTGAGTGATTTTTGCAAGAATGTTTCCAGCAGCACTAACAGGGGTATCATATTTAACTGTTCCTAAAGCAAACGATATGGCATCTCCTGCTGAAGGGAAGTCACCATTTACCGCAATATAATCTTCAACATTTGTTTTTAATGAAGTCGCTGTCGCTAAAGCTGAACCCAAAGCCGCTTTCTTCACATAATTTTGATACTGAGGAATTGCAATCGCTGCAAGCACACCGATAACCGCAACAACGATCATCAATTCAATTAACGTAAAGCCTTTTTGTAGTTTCTTTTTACCCTGTTGTAATTGTTTCATTTTCATCTCCATGAATAAATGTAGTGGTATTACCAACACAAGATTAGAACTACGGAGAAAAAAGAAAATTGCCGTCAAACGCATGTTCGAGCCAGTTGGAAGATTGCGCGAATTATTACATTTGTATAACAAATTATTGCGATCTAATTAATGATATTTTCCGATAAAGGCCATTTTTTAACCACAGGATGACAAAAATAAAGTATGAATTTAGTGTGAGGTTGAAGAGGGGAATGCGATGAAAATCACTAAGTTAGCGAGATTGGTGCTGAATGTGTCAATTTCTGACCACCCGTTAGGCTGACGCTGTTTGCTTTTTTAAAGTAACGTGAAGCGAAGAGCTCAACCCCGATAAATGAATACAAAAAAAGAGACTGCCATTTTCACAGCAATCTCTTCTCGAAACTAGGAATTCGTAAACGCGGGACAGTCTAGCTTTTGACTCTCATCGATAGGTCCATCGCTTTCACATGCTTAGTTAGCGCGCCGACTGAAATGTAATCGACACCTGTTTGGGCGTATTCATTTAAGGTTTCAAGGGTAATGTTACCCGAGTTTTCGAGTGCTGCTTGGCCGGTGGTTAAACCGTTTTCTTGGCCAATACGTTTATTGAGTTCAACCGCTTCAATCATCATGGCTTTGGAGAAGTTATCGAGCATCACAATGTCGGCTCCTGAGCGAATGGCGCATTCTAACTCTTCAAGGGATTCGGTTTCCACTTCGACTGGTTTGCCCGGATTGAGCGTTTTGGCGGTTGCGATGGCTTTTTCAATACCGCCACAAGCGATGATGTGGTTTTCTTTAATTAGATACGCATCAAACACGCCAATGCGATGATTAAAACCACCACCGCAGGTGACTGCATATTTTAATGCGCTGCGCAGGCCGGGAATGGTTTTACGAGTGTCCAATAAGCGACATTCCGTACCAGCTAGTTCTTTTACATATTCTGCTGTTAGCGTGGCGCAACCAGACAAGGTTTGGATGAAGTTCATCGCATTACGCTCGCCAGTTAATAGCGCGCGCGAAGGTCCGGTTAAGGTGCAAAGAGTTTGGTTGGGTTGAACGGTATCCCCATCGGCGACATGCCATTCAATACTCACTTGACCGCCCAGTTGTTTGAAAACTTCATCTGCCCATGCTTTACCGCAAAATACGCCATGTTCACGCGTGATAATAGTGGCGGTATTGGTGGCCTCTGCCGGAATTAAGCTTGCGGTAATATCGGCATGAGGATCAAGCGTACCACCTAAGTCTTCTTTTAACGCATCACTGACCATGCGAGTGATTTCAGCCGGCAGTTGTTGTTTAAGGTATTCAAGACGAGATTGAGAGTCGTGGGTGGTTTTCATAGCATGATCCGGTTGAGGAATAAATGATGGACTATGATACTGCAAGCAGAGACGATTTTCGAGCGCTTCGCAGCTTGGTTATTTGGCTTTTTGACCGCTTCGTCATGTAAGCCGTGTCTGCGTCAAACACCGTTATTTTAGCCGAGCTTAGGTGACAGTGGTATATGTCTTATCACGCAAAAATATCGTCATTTCAGCCGAGCCTAAGCGAGAGCGGGAGCGGGAATCTAATCACCACGCGTGGTATGCAGATCCCTGATGTCGCTTAGGCTCCTCAAGGATGACGGCGGTAGGACATGCTTATTACGCAAAATAAACGTCATTCCAGCCGAGCCTAAGCGAGAGTGGGAATCTAATCATCACGCGTTGTATACTGATCTACGATGTCGCTCAGATCCCATCAAGGATGATGGATGTAAGGCGTATCATTTTATGTCTCAATATCTTTGCTCTTGACCCCTTTGCTTCAAGATTTATTTGTTTTAATCTAAATACGCTTTCCATTAGAAACCTATCCTCTTTTTCTTAAGGTTCTCCCATGCTCATTACTCCCGATCACTGGCTTGAAAACGTCAAACATATACCCTCGCCATTTTTTGATGATCGCCCAACGGCTGACAATGAGGAAACGATGCCGATTTCTTTGCTGGTGGTGCATAACATCAGTTTGCCGCCGGGCCAGTATGGTGGGCCGTATGTTGAGCAGTTTTTTACAGGCCAACTAGATCCAAATGATCATCCTTTCTTTAAAGTGATCCATAACATGGGCGTATCGGCGCATTGTTTTATTCGTCGAGATGGCGAGGTGATTCAATTTGTACCGTTTAACGCCCGAGCATGGCATGCAGGGAAGTCGAGCTTTGCAGGAGTGGAGCGTTGTAATGATTATTCCATCGGTATTGAATTGGAAGGTACGGATTTTGATGCTTACACACAGGCGCAATATCAGTCTCTGGTAAGTGTCACGCAAGCGCTGATGAAACGTTACCCTGATATCACGTTACCGAGAATTACAGGCCATCAATATATTGCCCCTCAACGAAAAACTGATCCGGGCTTAGGTTTCGATTGGCGTAAATTTAGAACATTACTTGTCAATATCGCTTAACAATATCGTTTCACTTAAATAATCAGTTCCTCATGGGCTATCCTATCGTGACCTCTTAGTCTTGAATTAGGTTTATTTATAACGATCAAGGTCACATTCCTATCAAATTATTGATTTAAAAATGCACGATCTAAAGCGCTTACTCTCTAAGTATCAAATGGTCTTACCAATATTATTAATGGGTTAATCGCCACATACCCCCTATGGGGTAATCGCTTATTCTTTCTATGACCTAAATCAAGTTTTGTCTGGACAGCTGTGATGGCTTTAGGTAAAATTTTGGGGTTCGTGACAATTGGTATTACCAATTTACAATCGCCGATTTATAACAACGAGTGAAAAGATAAATTAATCATGGCTTATCAAAGGATTCGTCAGCCGAAACTTTCCGATGTGATTGAACAGGAAATTGAACGGTTGATTTTAGAAGGCACACTTTCTCCCGGGCAACAGTTGCCACCAGAGCGGGAGCTAGCAAAGCAGTTTGATGTGTCTCGTCCTTCGATTCGTGAAGCCATTCAACGCTTAGAAGCCAAACGTCTTTTGACTCGGAAACAAGGTGGTGGCACGTTTGTTAGCACCACTTTATGGACATCTTTTTCTGATCCTTTGCTAGATTTATTGTCGACGCATTCTGAAACCCAACTAGACTTGTTGGAATCACGTCATGCAATGGAAGGAATTTCGGCCTATTTTGCTGCTTTACGTGGTACGGCTGAGGATTTTGAGCGCATTTCGCAATGCCAAAAAGAAGTCGAAAAAGCGATTGAAAATAAAGATATAAAGCAAGAATCTAGCGCAGTGATGCAAGTATTGATTGCCATCTCTGAAGCCGCTCACAATGTGGTGTTATTACACATTGTTCGTAGCCTTGCTCCTTTATTACAACAAAATGTATTACAGAATTTAGAATTACTTCATCGTCGTGATGAGGTGGTGGAAAAGGTGAGTCATCACCGTGCCAGCATTGTTGAAGCGATACTTGGGCGTGAGCCAGAAAAGGCTCGCAAAGCATCGCATGCACACTTGGCTTATATCGAAGAGACCTTGTTGGATTTGACTCGAGAAGAGAGTCGACGCGAGCGTTCATTACGCCGAATTCAACAAGCCAACGAATCATAAGACGGGTTAATCATTTAACTTGTCTGACAAACCAACAAAAGGATAGATCGCCATGTCTGAAGTCATTAATAATGACGTTGATGCACTGGAAACTCAAGATTGGTTAGAAGCTCTTGAATCAGTGGTACGTGAAGAAGGTGTCGAGCGCGCTCAATATCTACTAGAGCAAGTTCTAGATAAAGCTCGTTTAGACGGTGTGGACATGCCAACGGGCATCAACACAAACTATGTAAACACCATCCCGGCAACACAAGAGCCGGCTTATCCTGGTGACATTACATTAGAGCGTCGTATTCGTTCAATCATTCGTTGGAACGCGATCATGATCGTTCTACGTGCTTCGAAAAAAGATTTGGATCTAGGTGGCCACATGGCATCTTACCAATCTGCTGCGGCATTCTACGAAGTATGTTTTAACCACTTCTTCCGTGCACCCAATGAAACAGATGGTGGCGATTTAGTTTATTACCAAGGTCATATCTCTCCAGGTATCTATGCTCGTGCATTCCTTGAAGGTCGTTTAACGGCTGAGCAACTAGACAACTTCCGTCAAGAAGCGAACGGTAACGGTTTACCTTCATACCCTCATCCGAAATTATTGCCTGAATTCTGGCAGTTCCCGACGGTATCTATGGGTCTTGGTCCGATTTCTGCTATCTATCAAGCTCGTTTCTTGAAGTATCTAAACGGTCGTGGCTTAAAAGATACGACGAATCAACGCGTATATGCTTTCTTAGGTGATGGCGAGATGGATGAGCCAGAATCACGCGGTGCGATTTCTTTCGCTTCTCGTGAAAAACTGGACAACCTATGTTTCCTTATCAACTGTAACCTACAGCGTCTTGATGGCCCTGTTATGGGTAACGGTAGCATCATTCAAGAACTTGAAGGCCTATTTAAAGGCGCAGGTTGGAATGTGGTTAAGGTTATCTGGGGTAGCAACTGGGATTCATTACTTGCTAAAGACACCACAGGTAAACTTCTGCAATTGATGAACGAAACCATCGATGGCGATTACCAAACATTCAAATCGAAAGACGGTGCTTACGTACGTGAACACTTCTTCGGTAAATACCCAGAAACTGCCGCTCTTGTTGCTGATATGACGGATGACGAAATCTTCGCGCTTAAGCGTGGTGGTCATGATTCATCTAAACTGTTTGCAGCATTTAATAATGCGAAAGAAACTAGCGGTAAGCCAACGGTTATTCTTGCTAAAACTGTTAAAGGTTACGGCATGGGTGAAGCGGCAGAAGGTAAGAACATTGCACACGGCGTGAAGAAAATGGACATGACGCATGTTCAGTACTTACGTGACCGTTTAGGTCTGCAAGATCTTCTTTCTGATGAGAAAGTTGCTGAGCTTCCTTACCTAACATTGGAAGAAGGTTCTGCAGAATACAAATACTTACATGCTCGTCGTGATGCGCTACATGGTTACACACCTAAGCGTTTAACCAAATTTAGCCAAGAATTTATCGTTCCTGAGCTAAGTGAATTTGATGCATTGCTGACTGAGCAAAAGCGTGATATCTCAACAACAATGGCATTTGTTCGTACGTTGAATATCCTGCTTAAAGACAAAAACATTGGTAAGAATATTGTTCCTATCATTGCCGATGAAGCACGTACGTTCGGTATGGAAGGTCTATTCCGTCAAGTGGGTATCTATAACCCACATGGTCAAGAATATACACCAGAAGACCGTAGCTTAGTGTCTTACTACAAAGAAGCAACATCAGGTCAGGTACTTCAAGAAGGTATCAACGAACTGGGTTCAATGTCTTCTTGGGTAGCGGCGGCAACGTCTTACAGCACCAATGATCTTCCAATGATCCCGTTCTACATCTACTACTCTATGTTCGGCTTCCAACGTGTTGGCGACATGGCGTGGATGGCTGGCGACCAACAAGCGCGTGGCTTCCTATTGGGTGCGACTGCAGGTCGTACAACGCTAAATGGTGAAGGTCTACAGCACGAAGATGGTCATAGCCACATTCAGGCGAATACTATCCCGAACTGTATCTCTTACGATCCAACGTTTGCTTACGAGCTAGCGGTTATCATGCAAGACGGTATCCGTCGTATGTACGGTCCTGAGCAAGAGAACATCTATTACTACTTAACTATGATGAACGAAAACTACCACATGCCAGCAATGCCAGAAGGCGCTGAAGAAGGCATTCGTAAGGGTATCTACAAGTTAGAATCTTACGAAGGTAGCAAGTCTAAAGTTCAATTGATGAGTTCTGGTACGATCATGAACGAAGTACGTAAAGCCGCTAAAATCCTAAGCGACGACTACGGTGTAGCTTCTGATGTGTTCTCGGTAACGTCTTTCAATGAATTGACGCGCGATGGTCAAGATGCTGAGCGCTTTAACATGCTTCACCCAGAAGCTGACGCTAAAGTGCCTTACATCACGACGGTTCTAGGTTCAGAGCCTGCAATCGCAGCAACGGATTACATGAAAAACTACGCAGAACAAGTGCGTGCTTTCATGCCATAGATCGGAAGAGCG
>NZ_AJYK02000070.1 GCF_000286955.2 Vibrio rumoiensis 1S-45 | reverse complement strand
CTACTAAGCTGCGCTATTCACCGAGATTCAATCAACATTATGTTTCTGAACGAGCTGCGTATATTACGGATTTATTTAGCAGACGCAAGGGCTTTGGGCGAAAAAAATCATTAATTTTAAAAATAACTTTCAAACGATTAAATAGTAATCAAGGAAAGTTCACATCCATAGCCAAATCGCTATAATTTGCCTATTACCCTACCTTGAGGACAGTCTTATGCAAGATGATGACTTAGAGTTATTCCAACAAATGATGGGTGATGTAAAACCAATTGAGCAAGATACAGCGATAAAGTTAAAAGACCGCGTCCTTACCGAAGCCCATCTTGCAAGGCGCCAAGCAGCGGTATCGCTTGCCGATGAAAATGAAGAATACTTATCTTTAGATAACGCCCCTATGCTAAAGCCTAACGATATTCTGGAATACAAAAAAGATGGGGTACAAGATGGTGTGTTCCGAAAATTACGTTTAGGTAAGTACCCTATTACGGCCAAATTAGATCTGCATCGTCGTACACTGAAACAAGCGCGCGAAGATGTGGTGTCATTTCTACGCCAAGCTCAACGCTTAGATACTCGAAGTGTGCTAATTGTACACGGCAAGGGTGAGCGTTCTAACCCACCAGCCTTAATGAAAAGCTATATTGCCACCTGGTTGGAACAAATCACCGATGTGATGTGCTTTCATAGCGCACAACCTTTTCATGGGGGTTCAGGTGCGGTGTATGTCTTAATTAAGAAAAGTCCTGAAATGAAGCTCGATAACCGGGAACGCCATCAAAAACGGATGAGCTAAGCGGAATGATATAGGGTTTTAGTGACTCTCAGCTCGTCATTCCAGAAACGAGGTACGAGTTATCCGGAATCTATCACACCAATGAAACTTACTTGAAAGCGAAACCTAACTCTATTTGTTTGTGTGGTTTATTTGAATATTGGATTTGTGAGGAAATCTCCACACAGCCTTCGGCGACCAACCTTTTTTCAACAGCCAAAACAGGTCGGGATGATGATCGCTGTAATTTTAGCTGATTAATTTACCCCATCAACGCAAAGGCTCCTTCTCTTTGATCCAAAAACATCTAATGAACTAAAGCTTTAATTACCCTCAATTTCGTCATCCCGGAAAAGAGGGACGAGTTATCCGGGATCTGTCATACCAATAACACTGCGTGAAAGCGAGAACTTATGCTTAAATGTGATTTATCAGGTTTCATTATAAGATATTGTTAATTAACAATGGCATATAAATATTGAAAGCTCATCTCTGTCACAACTGGCTCGCTAAACCGAATTCTCGCTTTCTCCATCGCATAAAATCGGCTAAATACTTTTAAAAAACCATTCTTAGCGTATCTTATGGCAATAAATGAATTGATTAGTAGCGATCGTGTATAAAATCCATTCAGGTTTATCCGAGTTTCTTGCTAATACACTGTTAGCCGTCATGGAGCTTGCTATACTCAAAGTGATAGAATAGTATCACTTTAGTATTCCTTTGGAGCAGCTCTCATGAAAGTAGAACTAGTTACATCACTTAAACGTCAAGCAACTAAGATCCTCGCCGATCTCCACGACACCAAAGAACCAGTGTTAATTACCGAGCATGGTAAGCCATCCGCGTATCTAGTTGATGTTGATGATTACGAGTTTATGCAAAATCGTTTGTCTATTCTTGAGGGTATTGCACGAGGTGAACGCGCACTAGCTGACGGTAAAGTAGTAAGTCATGATGAAGCCAAGGACAAAATGTCAAAATGGTTGAAATAATCTGGACTGAGCCAGCGTTATCTGACCTCAACGATATCGCTGAATACATCGCACTTGAAAATATCGTAGCTGCAAAGCAGTTAGTACAAACGATCTTCTCCAAAGTCGAACGCCTACAAACTTTCCCAGAATCAGGTCGTATTCCACCCGAACTAGAACATTTAAGTTATCGTGAAGTTGTCATTAATCCATGTCGTGTTTTCTATAAACAAGACGGTGACAAAGTGTTTATTCTGTTTGTTATGCGTGCTGAGAGAGATTTACGTAAGTTCCTGTTGAGTAAACAATAACCTTTGGGAGTGAGCGACTTACAAACTGTTTAAGAGTGATTCGCAACACGTGGTATTTTCACTATGCGTTGCGTTTAGTGTTTAAGGTGGTCTGCGAAAGCATCAGTATTGCATTGCTCACACCTTAACGCTGCGTTACTTTCCCATACATCAACTAATCCGTAATTTATTAAATGAGTAAAATCGAATCGGTAGCTAAAAATTGTCCAATTATAAATTCCAATATCCACACGTCCAAACTAGCCAGTAAGACATAACTTCCCTGCATCTATTAATCTGTCTCTTTTTAAACCAATCTGTTAAACTCTGCTTCCTTATTTTTTCAAGCTATATTTCTTAATATATTCCCCTTGAGAGTTCCGTTGTGAAACGTCAAAGAGAGATCAATATGACTACCAATACCTCTGCCATTCGTTTAAATAAATTCATCAGTGATTCTGGTTTTTGTTCACGTCGCGCCGCTGACAAGCTGATCGATGAAGGTCGTGTGACGATTAATGGTCAAATACCTGAAATGGGCACTAAAGTAATGCCTGGTGATGAAGTATTGGTGGATCACAAACCAATTCGTGATAAAGAAAAGCCTATCTATATTGCGCTGAACAAGCCAACCGGGATCACTTGTACTACCGAACGTCATGTTGAAGGTAATATTGTCGATTTTATTGGTCACCATAAACGCATTTTTCCAATTGGACGCTTAGATAAACCTTCTGATGGTTTGATCTTTATGACCAATGATGGCGATATCGTAAATAAGATTTTACGTGCTGGTAATGCCCACGAAAAAGAATACGTTGTGCGTGTTGATAAGTTCATCACTGAAGAATTTATTGCTAAAATGGGCGCTGGTGTGGATATTTTGGATACCACAACCCTGCCTTGTAAAGTCACTAAAGAGACCGATTTTTCCTTCCGAATCGTATTAACTCAAGGTTTAAATCGCCAAATTCGTCGTATGTGTGAAGCTCTTGGCTATGATGTTTATAAACTGCGCCGTGTTCGCATTATGAATATTTCAATCGACGGTTTACCAAATGGCAAATGGCGCTATTTGACCGACACAGAAGTCACGGAAATTCACGATATGATTGAAGGCTCTGTAGGAACGGAAGAAGCCTCTAAAATGGATGCCGAAGGAAAAACCATAGAAAAAGCTACCGATGCCAAACTGCATGATGCGCGTATACAAGCAAAAGCAGAGAAAGAACGAGAGTTAGCCCTTCAGCGTCAAGAACAGCAGCCTCAATTTAAAACTTACCGTGGTAAAGGTGAGTTTGAACGTAAAGCGCGTGGCAGCCGTGATGACAAGAGCAAATCAAATGAAAGCACCGGTGGTAACCGCGCTCGCAACCAAGATAAGCCGAAAGTCTCTTCGCAAGGAAATTCGACTGCTAAAGGCTCTAAATTTGGTAATTCAAACAGTAGCACCATTAAAAAATGGACGCCAAAAGGCAAAGCATAACCTAGAAACGGATTGAGAAACTAAGCTGTTCGATGCGTCATTCTATCGAACATGTTTAAAATAACACTTATTATACTAAACAAGCTTAAAATTCAGCCGGTTGATTCATTTTTTAAAAAAAAGAGTTTACCTGCTCGCTCAATCCTATAAAGTGTACCTCGTCTCCAAACGGAGGCGATGGTGTTCTAACTGTTCAGTTAGGTGCCTTGCAATTTAGATTGCTTGTGCCCTGGTGGTGGAATTGGTAG
>NZ_AJYK02000069.1 GCF_000286955.2 Vibrio rumoiensis 1S-45 | reverse complement strand
TTATGATTGAATGTATAAATATCGCTTTTTCATTCATATCGATTCAAAGTCAATGAAAACAACATGAAACCCACTAAAAAATAACAAAACATCCCTCTCATTTCTATTTTCTTTTTAAGTTGCTTCCTAGTCAGCCATTTTACTTACACCTAAAATAGCCTCTCTTTAGATAGGGATAGGTTATAAACGCATGAAATTAAGCACAAAACGAATGACTTTGATACTCAATGTTAGCACAATCAAAGATGATTCTTTTATTCAGTACCTACTCTCTAGCAAGTGCTACGACAAAGAAACGGGTTTTTTCAAAGTCGCTTGTGATGTGCCTGTAACACCTAGCCAACTATACGCAAACCTTGATGAATCTCTCGAATATCTACTACCATTAGCGTTAAAAGAGCACAGCTTTGCCATAGTGAACAGCAAAGAAACTCGCCACTTATCGAAGAACGACATTCTTCATTGTTCTTCTGCATTAGAACTGGGTGAAAATATTGTTGCTGTTTTGCAATCCATTCCAGACGCTTTAGATGAATCAATGCTATTTGAGCATCTCAATATCGATACATCACACTCTCATCATCAAGCACTATTTTGGCAACAATCTCTTGGCGCTTTACCAAATGAATCAAAAGGAAAATACGTCATCGATTTATTTGGTCTACCTCTGTATAAACAATCGAAAATCGCTTCGCGTTTTAATAGCCAATCATGGGCTGAAGCAAGTTGCCAAATTTTAACGCAACGTAAAGAAACGCAACTTTGTTATTCTGTATCTCGTTTAGTTAACGAGCAAACTCAATATTTGGCCTTTGACATCGATGCAGATCAAAAGTTAACCAACCTACAATGGAAGCAAAATTTGAACGATGCATTTCTATTTGCGCAAGTTCCTTATTCTCAAGTTCAAGAAATCACCTCCGCTTATAATGATGCCGCACAAATTAACCGCGTCCTTCGTGATTACTGCGATAATACTACTCAATTAGCTGCGCTGGAGAACATGCTGCCATTTCTTCAATCAATGGACAGCAGCGTCACTTTAGACTGGGTTACATTGAAAGATTAAACACTTTAATTTCAACGCTTTTTATCACTATAAATACACAATGGATTTTGAACATAAGATGTTACAACTTAACCATCGTGGTCATTCTATAATTAAGTAGAATACAACTAATATATTTATTAAGTGCCTCTTGAAAAAGGGAACTTTTGACACAATTTATGTACTTAGTAAAAAGAACTTAAGTCATCTTATGTATCCTTAAGTAAAGTGTTATTAACGAGGGAAACTATGAATAGTCCACTAACATCACGCTCAGCAAGAAGCGAAAGCGTTGTACAAACAAACCGAGTGTTACGCAACACTTACTTTTTATTGTCTATGACTTTACTTTGGTCTGCGGTGGTTGCCGGAGTATCAATGGCATTAAACTTGCCTCGTCCGGGCATTATTCTGATGCTAGTTGGTTTCTATGGTTTGCTTTACTTAACTGAGAAAAACCGTAACTCTAGTTTAGGTCTGGTTTTTGCTTTCTTATTTACCGGTTTCTTAGGCTACAGCTTAGGTCCGATTTTAAGCATGTATGTCGCAGAAGGTATGGGTGATGTAATCGTCACAGCTCTTGGTG
Organism: Vibrio rumoiensis 1S-45; assembly: GCF_000286955.2. GTDB lineage: Bacteria > Pseudomonadota > Gammaproteobacteria > Enterobacterales > Vibrionaceae > Vibrio > Vibrio rumoiensis_A. Next base: position 18,747 of record NZ_AJYK02000069.1, on the reverse strand, counting down.
GTACGGCGCTATCATTCATGGCTGCATCAGCTTACGCACTAACGACCAAGCGTGACTTATCTGTGCTAAACGGTGTCATGATGGCTGGTGCAATTGTACTAATTGTTGGTATGGTTGCTAGCTTCTTCATCCAAATCCCGATGTTCCATTTAGCATTAAGCGGTATGTTTATCTTGTTCTCAACGGGCGCTATTTTGTTAACAACACAAAATATCATTCGCGGCGGTGAGACAAACTACATCTCTGCAACGATTACGCTTTACGTTTCTATCTATAATATCTTTATTAGCTTGTTAAGCATCTTAGGCATTACAAGCCGTGATTAACTGAATAAAGTCATTCAAATACCAAGCCCGAATTTATTTCGGGCTTTTTTGTGTTTGATCGTTCTAAAGACTAAGCTCATCTAAATATTTATTATTGATTGAATATTCAGCTAACAGTTAGTTTGTACTTGGCGAGGTATTTTGAATCATATATTCTTACCTTTCTTCATCTAGGGATACGCTGTATCACTGACCACAGGATCGAATATGTACCAATACCAAGGCAATAACATTGAAACCGATGCAGAAGGTTACTTATTAGATCACTCTCAATGGAGTGAAGAATTAGTCCCGCTCATTGCTGAATATGAAGGTATTGAACTCACGGAATCACATTGGGAAGTTATCCTATTTGTGCGTAAATTTTATCTTGAATTTAACACATCCCCTGCCGTTCGCATGTTGGTTAAAGCTATGGCAAAAGAACATGGACCTGAAAAAGGCAATAGTAAATATTTGTTTACTCTGTTTCGTAAAGGCCCTGCAAAACAGGCAACAAAACTTGCTGGACTCCCGAAGCCAGCTAAATGTTTATAATAAAGCGTGCTTATAATAAGTTTATTACTCCGTATCTCATCCCTGCTTACTCCTGCATTTAGCGATCAGGGTCATAAAATTAAGAACTCATCGTTCCTATGCATATCTGTAGGTAGCTCAATAACGGATGTAACATAAGCGGTTCTTGGCCCTATTTTCAGCCAAAGATAAAAATCTTCCACTTTATCAGCTTGACCACACACCAATACTTCCACATCTCCATTATTCAAATTTTTTGCGTACCCAGTTACGCCTGAGCTTAATCCATGATGGGCCGTTTGATATCTAAACCCAACACCTTGAACAGTACCTGAAATAATAAATAAACGGCTGACGACTGACATTGCTGCTTCCTATAATTTTCTTTTATTAAATGACTAAACTTACAATAATTTTAGCAATATTGACGGTTAAGTTTGCTTTCCCATGCACATTCCATGAAAATAGACGCTCATTTCTTTTCAGGCTATTCAAACACTATGTCATCAGCTATATATCTTGTAAAAGGTAGAGAAAAGTCTCTACTGCGTCGTCATCCTTGGATTTTTTCTCGTGGTATTCAAAAAGTAGAAGGTAATCCTGAGCTTGGTGATACAGTGGATGTCTTCTCAAACCAAGGTCAATGGTTGGCAAAAGCGGCATATTCACCTCAATCTCAAATTAGAGCGCGAGTATGGAGTTTTGAAAAAGAAGAGATCAATACCGAGTTCTTTATCAAGCGTTTAGAAGAAGCTCAAGCAATGCGCGAATCGATCATTGTACGAGGTGGGTTATCTGGCTATCGTTTGATTGCGGGTGAGTCTGATGGTTTGCCCGGTATCACTATCGACCGTTATCAAGATTTCCTCGTTTGCCAGCTTCTTAGCGCGGGGGCAGAAGCACAACGAGAATCATTACTTAATGCGTTAAAGCACGTCTACCCAACTTGCTCTATCTATGAACGCTCAGATGTTTCGGTTCGTAAGAAAGAAGGCTTAAAAGAGCGCCAAGGTGTATTACATGGTGATACTCCACCTGACGTCGTCGTTATTGAAGAAAACGGTATCAAAATTCAAGTTGATATTAAGTCTGGTCACAAGACAGGTTTTTATCTTGATCAACGTGATAGCCGTGAATTATCAATGAAGTATGTTAATGGCAAAACCGTGTTAAATTGCTTCTCATATACAGGTGGTTTTGGTCTTTATGCGCTTAAGGGTGGTGCTTCACAAGTTATCAATGCGGACGTATCCCAACCAGCATTAGATAATGCTAAAGCCAATGCTGAGCTTAATGGTTTTGATTTAAGTAAAGCCGAATTCTTAAATGCCGATGTCTTCAAACTGTTGCGCGAATACCGAGAAAAGGGTGTTAAGTTTGACGTTGTTATCATGGATCCACCAAAATTTGCGGAATCCAAAGCTCAACTTAACGGTGCGTGCCGAGGTTATAAAGACATCAACATGCTTGCCATGCAAATTTTAAACCCAGGCGGCACCCTACTCACCTACTCTTGCTCAGGCTTAATGGAGCAAAATTTGTTCCAAAAAATCTTAGCCGATGCAGCATTAGATGCTGGGCGACGTATGCAATTTATCGAACGTTTCAGTCAAGCTGCCGATCATCCAGTAGATAGCGCTTACCCTGAAGGTTTTTATCTCAAAGGGTTTGCCTGTCAGGTGAACTAACAACTATCTTAATTGGTATAAACTTCACCCAATTAAATTGAAATCAAAACATTTAAAATTTAGAGAGCAAAATATGTCAAATTTAACCGCAGATATTCAAGCAAACCTTGATCTTTTCGTACAAGAAACCAAGGAATCTAAATTGGTTTGGGGTCTTAGAAATGAAGATGGTTGGCTTGCGTGTGACTCTTCAGAATTTGAAGATAGCGAAGTGATGCCTTTCTGGTCTTCACAAGAAGAAGCGCAAAAGCACAATGTGGAAGAATGGGAAGATTTCAAAGTATTAGAAATCCCATTAGATATTTTTGTTGAAGACTGGTTAATTACACTAGCAGAAGATGGCGTTTTGATTGGTACTAACTGGAATGAACAGTTAGAAGGTAAAGAAGTTGAACCAAGCGATTTAGCAAAACTGTACCTTTAAGCCTTAATAATTAATATTTAAACGAAAAATAAAACCCTGCCAGAAATGACAGGGTTTTATTTTTACGAGTCTCTTGACGATTTACCTAGCTAACTTGTTGCTTTTGCTTTAACTCATTCATAATTACTTCACGATTATTCAAGTAATCCATCAACCCGTCGCGACGTAAATCACAAGATGGGCAATCACCACAGCCATCACCAATGATACCGTTGTAACAGGTTAAAGTGTCGTTTCTTATAAGTTCTAAAGCATCATGTTGATCGGCTAGTGCCCACGTTTCTGCTTTATTTAGCCACATTAATGGCGTCTCAATTTTAAATTGTCTATCCATGCCTAAAACAAGAGCATTATTAATCGCTTTTACAAATTGATCACGACAATCTGGGTAACCAGAAAAGTCCGTTTCACACACCCCAGTGATCACGCTATCTGCGCCAATTTGATAAGCGTAGATACCCGCTAGTGTTAAAAATAGAATATTGCGCCCAGGGACAAAAGAATTGGGTAGGCCATTTTCTTGCAACTCATGTGAAACAGGAATGTCATCACGGGTTAGCGAACTAATTGCTAATTCATTCAATAAACCGACATCCATCACTTTATGAGCGCTGACACCCAGTTGGCGACATAACTTTTCTGCAATTTCAATTTCAAGCTTATGCCTTTGACCATAGTCAAAAGTTATAGTGTGTACTTCATCGTATTGCTTCAAAGCTTGTACTAAGCACGTCGTGGAGTCTTGACCTCCACTGAAAACGACTACGGCTTTAGATGTCATGCTTTTTCCTTTTTCAATTCATAGATTGGTTTTACTCGCCCAATGGTAATTGCAATAAATGTCATCACAAACCATGCCGCACATTGTATAAAGTAGCTCGCTGTTGGGCTATATGTACTAATGGATAGTATATGTTGATAGAGATAAGAGATTAACAGTATCAAAACCCATGTAACGATCAGCTTAATATACAAATTCCCCCACGCCTCTATTTTTTCTCGCTTGATACACGTCACTGACAGTAAAAATGCTAAAGCAACCGCTGATATCAACCCTAAATACAGTGAATGTGTAAACCAAGAAAATGAAACTAACATAATAAAGCACACCCACCAAAAAGCTTGATGAGAAATGATAGTCAACGTCCTAGAGTTTCCATGGGATTCAATGCGAATAAAATTCCATACAATGAACATTCCTAGTACATAACCAAATAAAACATCAGAACTGAAATGCAGCCCTAACACAACACTCGCAACGCCTTGCGCTAGAATAATCAGCACTAACAAGGGGAAGTATTTATGCATTTCAAACTTTTCATAAGTTTGAATCAAGTGATGGTAAACATAACTCACCCATACTACGGTTGCAGTAGCACGTAAACTAGGAACCCCGAAACCGGGTAAAGCAGCTAATTGTAAACTAGGATCATAGGCATAAGGTCTAGGGTATTTGAAGCCAAGTTGAATTAATATCACAACAATGAAAGTCATCAAAACTAGAAAGCTGATACGGATAATGAACTCATGACCAAAAAAATAATAAAGTATTGGGAACAAAAGCAATAACGTATAAAAACTTGAAATAGCATTTAAACCACGCATGACATTTACAAAAAGATGATTTGACAGTGTCGGTAATGACGCAACCCAGCTTTGTAACATCTGAATAGCGGGTAATTCAAATTGATGATAAATAGGCGCAGCATTTGCGGCATTTTTAATATAATGGACGGGTGAGTTTTCTACGTTTTTGTCCAACACTTGAGCTTTCCACTGCTTTGGGTAGCGATATTCTTTAGCCGCAACGAAGTGAGGATCAGCCAAATAGACTTGATTAATTTCCAAGCCATAAGTAGGAGCATACCAAGCGGGTAAAACATGGTAGCCTTCTTTAGTTTGTGCACTGAAAGCAACGATACCTGAATCAGGCACACAATGATAAATCACAGCGGTTTCTGTGCGAGTCAGCTCCTCTAATACCGTCACTATGATCCCAGTTTCTTCCCATGTCTCACGTTTAGCCGCCTGCTGAGGAGACTCACCCACTTCAATCGAACCGCCCGGTAAAGACAGACGTTTAGTCAATAATTCATCGACTAACACTACCTGATCATTCGCTTGGATATAACACAATGATCCTTTGATGCTCGGATCGAGTTTATCGGCTTCAGTGGACTCTGCGGACACAAAAGACGAAAACAGTGTCGATAGCAAAGGAAAGAACACCACAATTAGTAATTTCAAAGTCTCACCAATCTCTTTCTAAATAAATTAAATTAACGATTTTCTTAACCAATGAATATGGTGGGTAAAGCCCATTTCACGATAAAACGATTGTGCTACACCATTAAATTCCCATACTTCAACAAACACTTGCTGAACGCCATAATCAAAAAATACAGCTTCAATGTGTTGGCATAAGGACTTAGCAACCCCACGTTGACGATAGTTTTCAACAACAAAGAACTCATCAATACTTCCCATAGGAAGGGGCTTGCTCACAGATGATGTTAATTCGCAAAAATGACCAGAAATGAACCCCACAATATTGCTGTTATGATCAACCAAGGAATCCGTAGCAACATAAACTAAACATTCAGGATCCTCTAAGTATCGAGCGATGCTTTTCTCTTGTTCAATATCTTTAGCCGTTTTAAAAAACTCGGGGATAGCTTGGTGGTGGTGCTCATGCAGCTGAAACATCAACTCATCTAACTGAACCAAATCATGAGCATTTGCCGCTCTAATATTAATGTCGATCATTAGTCCCCAAATCTATTTAATAATATTGCTTAGCACTTTTTTATGATAGAGCCTCGAATTCTACGATATTGCCGCCTTATTGTATTTATTAATCTTAGGAATATTCCTAACTTAATCGAATTCTTTAGTAAAAAAATGGATCACACATGGTGCACAGTCAAATTTACCTCATTGAACGCTAAATCTATGCCCTCTTCTACTTAATTAAAACAAAGAAGCAAGGCAAGGAGCTAAGTAAAGCTAACAACTTAACGTTACTTGTGTGTGTATCTAACTATTGAACATTTCTATTTTTAGTTAAGCTTATTTTTTATTAAACTGATCAACCAACCTAATGAGAGATCTTAACGTGCTTGATTACGCTTTATTATCCGCCTTTATACCGACATTTTTCTTTGTCTCCATCACGCCAGGTATGTGCATGACCTTAGCCTTAACGCTTGGTATGAGCATTGGAATCAAAAAAACATTATGGATGATGGCTGGCGAACTGGTCGGGGTTGCATTAGTTGCGACATCTGCGGTAATCGGCGTTGCGGCAATCATGTTGAATTACCCAGGGTTATTTGTTGCATTAAAATGGATAGGCGGAGCTTACTTGATGTGGATCGGCATTAACATGTGGCGCAACAAAGGAAAGATGTCATTAAATTTAGATGCAGCTGATCAGCCGACTGAACGCTGGCAATTAGTCAGTCAAGGATTCATCACTGCAATAGCAAATCCTAAAGGTTGGGCATTTATGATTTCTCTACTGCCACCTTTTATTAATGTGGATAAATCTGTTCCGCATCAAATGGTAGTGTTAATAGGCATTATTCTTTCTACAGAGTTTATCGCGATGATGGCATATGCGACTGGCGGTAAAAGCTTAAGAATTTTTTTAAGTAAAGGCGATAATGTGCGATTTCTGAATCGTATCGCTGGCACGCTAATGATTGGTGTTGGGATTTGGTTAGTGCTGACTTGATTAAACATAATCACTCCCATGTAACTAAGTGACGTTAAAAGCAGTATTCATTTACTGCTTTTATCGATAATCACTCAAACAATTTCAATTTCGCTCAAAAACACAACCCCTTATAACAAAACGTCATACGTCATATCTTAATTGGCTTTGTAATATCTTATATCCCTTGTAAATTCACTCATTGCTTTATTGATAATAAAAACAGTTATCTCATTGAGATTTAACGCCCCCTCTTTTTTAAAAACATTTTAAGGATATCAATATGTCACTTGCTGTTATCGCTAATTTAGCGGTATTTGTGTGCATTCTTTTCTTTCTTTTTACTCAACAAAGAAAATCCAGCACCTTGTCACGTCTCGTTCTTCTAGGTTTAGTGTTTGGTAGTGCTTATGGCCTGCTAATTCATGTTATTTATGGCGAAGGAAACCCTCTGATCAAACAAACTCTTGAATGGGTTAATGTTGTCGGTAGCGGTTATGTTGGTCTCCTAAAAATGGTGATCATGCCTCTTGTCTTAATATCAATGATATCTGCAGTCGTTAAATTAGACAGTTCAGGTTCACTAGGAAAAATTAGTGGATTAACCATTGGTGTACTTTTATTCACTACGATGATTTCGGCATTAATTGGTATTGCCGTCACTCAAGTATTTGGCTTATCAGCGGCAGGTTTGTCTGAAGGTGTTCGTGAAACGGCACGTATGGCAGTTCTAGAAACTCGTATTGGAAGCGTTGCCGACTTAACTATTCCGCAAATGTTGGTGAGTTTTATCCCAACCAACCCATTTGCCGACTTAACCGGTGCTCGCTCAACGTCTATCATTGCCGTCGTTATCTTCGGGATTTTAGTCGGAATTGCTGCTCGCCATGTAATGAAAGAAAAACAAGAGCTTGAATCTCCTATTCGTACTTTCGTCGATGCAGTTCAATCGATTGTGATGCGTCTTGTGCGTATGATTATTGCATTAACGCCTTACGGTATTGCAGCATTAATGGCTAAAGTAGTGGCTACTTCAAGCTTGAATGACATCTTAAGTTTGATTGGCTTTATTGTTGCTTCGTATTTTGCCATCTTCTTAATGTTCTTAGTTCATGGCTTGTTAGTATCACTGGTTGGTGTAAGCCCAGCTGAATACTTTAAGCGCATTTGGCCAGTGCTAACATTTGCATTTACTTCTCGTAGTTCTGCAGCAACTATCCCATTAAATGTTGAAGCTCAAATTACCAAGTTAAAAGTGCCACCAGCCATCGCAAACTTAGCCGCGACGTTTGGAGCAACAATTGGTCAAAATGGTTGTGCTGGTATTTACCCTGCAATGCTTGCTGTTATGGTGGCACCAACCGTTGGTATAAACCCAATGGATGTAAACTTTATCCTTTCATTGGTAGCAATCATTACCATCAGTTCATTTGGTATTGCAGGCGTTGGTGGTGGTGCGACATTTGCTGCATTAATCGTACTTCCAGCAATGGGTTTACCTGTCACAATTGCCGCGTTATTGATCTCGATTGAACCTCTTATCGATATGGCTCGTACAGCACTTAACGTTAGTGGTTCTATGACGGCAGGTACCATTACTTCACGTTTATTAGGCGATAAAAAAGAAATCAAAAAAGAATTCGATAACGTCACTGCATAGCGGTTACTTATTACTCATAATAAAAATGCTCGCTAATTAAAAGCGAGCATTTTTTATTTCTAAAGTGAGGTAATTAAACTGACGTACTATAAAATAGCGAGGGCTAATTTGGCCAAATTATAAGCATCAACATAACCAGAATGTTGCCGACCTTCCCACTCAATATTGAGCTGTTCTTGGGCTGCTTTATGCCCGATTCGCTTATCTTTAAGGCGATACTTCATTCGATAGAGCGTGGCCAAATTTAAGAACTCTTTAAATGGAAACTCCAAGCCTTTATCTAAACATTCTTGGCGAAGAATTTCATCGTCTCGTCCCCAAGAGGCATATATTTTATTAGGGCCGCCAAAATTCTTAATCATGGATTTCATCACTTGATCCAATGGGCGGCCTTGTTTTTGAACTTTCTTAGGCGTAATACCCGTCAATTCAAAACAAAAACCAGAGATTTCATCTTTTTCAGGCTTTACATAGTATTGAGCACGTTTAACGATTTCACCTTGGCTAAGATCAACTTCGGCTAGACCCACTTCAATGATCTCACCCGTTGTTCCAACCCCATCATTATTCCAGCAGCACATTTCCAAATCGAAACATACGACTCTGTTATAATTCATCGTTCAAACTCAATCTTTGTAAAAAGAAAACGATTCTAGCGGAGAATGGATTCATACTCACCCTAAAATCCATATTCTTCATCCAACTGCTAAAATTATCATCGCTTAAAGATAGTCGCAGTGTTTCTCCCACTCTCTTTACTCTCATATAAAGCAAGATCGACATTATGTTGTAACTCTTCCGATGATTCACCTTGCCAAATACTCGCACCAATACTAATGGTGCAACGAATGACTTTACCATTCATTTTATATTGAGAATCGGCAACAGCTTGGCGAATACCCTCGATGTAATGGTTTAATTCTGTTTGCTCTGCAACATTAGTGAAAATACAAAATTCATCGCCACCAATTCGGGTAAACATATCCCCTTCTTTTAAACGCTGAGAAACCAAATAAGACACATGCTGTAAAATCGAATCGCCAGCAGGATGGCCGTATTGGTCATTAATAAATTTGAATTTATCAATATCAAAAGACACAAGACTAAAAGCATTTTTTGAATTCAGTAATTGGCTCAACCGATCGTTAAACGCTCTACGGTTATGTAAACCAGTTAATGTATCGTGTTCAACTAAAAATCTAAGTTCGCTAGTGCGCTCCTCTAGCATTCGTCCTAGCCGTATTTTTTCCCGGGTTAATAAGCTCACAATAAAAGTTAATAACAAGGAAATAATTGCGCCAGCCCCAGCCATACTAAATAACGTCCATTGATTGTTTTTATTTATTGCCACTTTTGTCTTAAATTGAATGATCCAGTTACGGTTTGAAAGGTGTGCAACTTTTTCAATAATATCACCTTGATTACTCTCCCAATCTGTACTTTCAAATAGAATGGGATCATCTTCTGCGTCGAAGCCCGTATCTACGATTTTTATCGACAAACTATTTTCTGTATTGATTTCGCTGACCAATTTCTCAAAGTAAATACTCAAACGAACAACACCAATCATAACGCCAAGAAGATGGTCTTCGTGTTGTGAAAAAACAGGGGTATACACCAACATGCCATCTTTGGGCGTTTTTCTATCTAAGCTATCTTGTAACAGGCGAACTTTATCCGATAAATTAGGTTCGCCATGGGTAACCAAATGTTCAATAATTCTATCAAAACGCTCCCGTGAGGAATAAAAACCAAGAATATTAATATTGGTTTGAGATCGAGGGAAAATATCTGTGGCAACATAGATGGGTTTATTTTCCTTCAAAATATAACCTTCCACTTTAGGCTCGCCTTTAGGAACGGTATAAATTTGATAATTAGGAAACGTTTTTCGGGTTTGTTGTATGTGATTGGGTATATCTTTTACGGCGACTTTTTCCATCCATTGCAAACCTACCAAGCTATCAGAGCTAGATAATAGTTTTTTTGAAAATGTATTGAATTGATACCAATCACTTGGGTTAGTTGAATAATAAAAGTTTGCACCAGCACCAATGTCTTGCAAATCACGCTGAACCAACTCGATTAGTCGGTCAGTATGCTTATTGGCTAAATTATTTAGCTGAGTAAGGGCTAAAGATTTTTGGCTTTTATACACAAACCCAACACTTAATGTCGTCACACTAAGGGCTAAAATCAATGTGAGTATCGCAATGAGGTGTTTATTCATTGCATACCATATAACTTTCATCCACAAGGTTTCCTTTCATTGTCATTGCGCTGTATATATTACCATCAGACTTAACTAACCTTACACAATTCATATTTTCTTTATCGTATGCATAAATGGTCATTTGTTAAACATAAGCACGGCTCAACAACGGATTTTTAAATAGTTCTTGTCAAGCTTATGATAAAATAACGCAATATTTACTTAATTTATTCTTGTGTTATTCATTTTTGCCCAAACATGTGACAAGTGAATACCTTTTTTTGTATAGAGAAACCATTATGACTTTTGATCTAACCGCATTTCCTACTAGCTTCGATATATTGCACATCATTCTTGCTGTAACCACGGTACTCTTTTTATTATTGTCGATGAGAACGAAAACTGTTGAGAAGATCATCGAAAAACCAGTAGAAAAAATTGTCGAGGTTGAAAAGCCGGTTGAAAAAATCATTGAAGTCGAAAAAGTGGTTGAAGTGGAAAAAATCGTTGAGAAGATTGTTGAGGTTGAATCAAAACTAAAAACCTCGCCAACAGACTCCGCGCTTCAATTGATGTCTATTTTCCAACAAGAAGCACGCTTAATTGATTTCTTATCAGAAGATTTAACTGGCTTTAGTGATGAAGAAGTGGGCGCTGCCGCACGCGTCATTCACATTGGTGGACAAAAAGTATTAGCGGATCATTTCACGCTTTCCAATATTCGCACCGAAGACGAAGAAACACGCATTAGTGTACCAGAAGGCTTTAACGCACAAGAAGTTCGCTTAACCGGCAATGTTTCAGGGCAAGCACCATTTACTGGGACCCTAATTCATAAAGGTTGGAAAGCCGATAGCGTCACACTTCCAAAGCTGTCTGAAAACTACGATGCGTCTATTCTTGCACCAGCAGAGGTAGAGCTGTAATGGATTCAAGTCAATTTTTTATTGGTATCGATTTAGGTACCACGCATTGCGTTCTGTCTTACTGCCCTATTGTTGATAGCGCAGTTGTTGGTGGCGCAGAAGGTAACGCTACCCCCAAGGTCAATGTATTCCCGATCTCGCAATTGGTAGCACAAGGACAAGTTCAATCGTTGAATCAACTGCCTTCGTTTTTGTATCAAGCACATGACAGTGAGATTGCCGCTGATCACATGACACTTCCTTGGTCACAGCATTCTCAGTCTCAAAGTCAGGCAAAAACATTGGTCGGCAGTATTGCACGCAACATGGGCAATAAAACCCCAATGCGCTTGATTGCCAGTGCTAAGAGTTGGTTATGTCACGGCGGCGTTGATCGTCGTAGTGCTTTTTTGCCACAAGGCAGCGATGATGAAGTGCAAAAAGTATCACCATTGAAAGCAACACAGCTATACCTAGAACATTTAATGGCCGCTTGGGATCATCAACATCAAGATGCACCGTTACGTGACCAGCAAGTGACCATTACCATTCCTGCATCCTTCGATCCTGCGGCAAAAGAACTCACCGCAGAAGCCGCTCGTAACGCAGGATTTAAACACGTCACCCTACTTGAAGAGCCACAAGCCGCAATGTATAGCTGGATTGATAGCAACAGCGATGCTTGGCGTGAACAAGTCGAACTGGGCGATTTAGTGCTAGTAGTCGATATTGGTGGCGGCACCACCGATTTATCTTTGGTGTCGGTGACCGAACAAGAAGGTAACTTATCACTTGAACGTATTGCGGTCGGTGAACACATTCTACTCGGTGGCGATAACATGGATCTCGCCCTTGCCTATCGCTTGAAGATGAATCTTGCCCAGCAAGGAAAACAACTTCAACCTTGGCAAGTACAGGCCATGGCGCACCTATGTCGTGATGCCAAAGAAGCGCTGCTCAACGATAAAACGTTAACATCTGTGCCGATTGTGGTGCCAAGTCGTGGTTCAAAACTACTCGGTAGCACGCTAAAAACAGAATTAACCCAGCAGGATGTAGAGCAAACTTTGTTAGAAGGCTTCTTCCCTAAAGTCGCCGTAACCGATCACCCTGTTCAATCTGCACGTAGCGCATTAACCCAACTCGGCCTGCCTTACGCACAAGATGCTGGTATTACGCGCCATATTGCCGCGTTCTTATCTCGTCAAAACCAAGATGAGAACGCGGGTTTTGTTAAACCGAGCAAAGTATTATTCAATGGTGGCGTATTAAAATCATCATTAATTTCAGAGCGTTTACTCAGCATCATTAATGCTTGGTTAACCGAGAATCACAGTGCGCCAACCACAGCCTTAACTGGTGTGGATCTTGATCTTGCGGTTTCGCGTGGTGCCAGTTATTACGGCTATGTCCGACATAATATGGAAAGCGGAAACAGCGGCGTTCGTATTCGTGGTGGTATCGCCAGCAGCTATTATGTTGGGATTGAAAGTGCCATGCCCGCCATTCCAGGTATGGCACCGCCAATGGAAGCGATTTGTGTTGCGCCATTTGGACTAGAAGAAGGCAGCCATGTTGAGCTTTCTAATCAAGATTTTGGTCTTGTGATTGGTCAGCCGGTGCAATTTCAATTCTACGGTTCAACCACTCGTCGTGATGATGAACTCGGCACACACCTTGATTTTTGGATGCCAGAAGAGTTAGAAGAATTACCTGAAATTCATGTAACTCTCGATGCGAGCAACGGCCGCAATGTCGGTGAAGTCGTGGTGGTCAATCTTGCCGCGACCATTACAGAAATTGGCACGTTAGAACTCGAAGCGGTGGCTAAAGACAACGGTCAAAAATGGCATGTTGAGTTCAGTGTTCGTCAGTAATTCGAACGTCACTAATAATTCAATACAGCATTATTAGTGACATTGTCACACCGAGGCGCACTACTAAGGCACTGATTTCTTAATCTTTTATATAGAAGAAGAATACAGTGCCTTTATTTTAGCTGGTTATACCCGCTTTGTTTCACACTATTTTCTTTCGGTTCAAATTAAGGAAAAACGCATGTCTTCACAAACCAAATCCAATGCTCGTTATTTAGTTGGTATCGATCTCGGCACCACCAATAGCGTGCTAGCGTATTGTGAAAGGCAAGATGACTTAACTCAAAGCCAAGTCCATATCTTTGAGATTGACCAACTGATTGGCCCCGGTGAAGTTGTACGTAAACCCTTATTACCCTCTTTTCGTTTTCATCCTGCCAACGGACAATTTCAAAGCGTAGACATGACTCTACCTTGGGATAGACAACCCATAGAAGGCGAATTAGACCAAGTGATCATTGGTGAATGGGCACGCGAACTAGGCGCTCAAATTGAAGGCAGACAAGTTTCGAGTGCCAAAAGTTGGTTATCCCATGATGGTGTCGACCGTGAATCGGATATTTTACCTTGGTCGGCAGCTGATAATGTCGATAAAGTCTCCCCTTTGCTGGCCAGTGCCAGTTACTTAAATCACATGCGTCAAAGTTGGGATCACCACAACCCAAGCCATAAACTGGCCGATCAAGAAGTGGTGGTCACCATTCCGGCTTCATTTGATGAAACCGCACGTAACCTCACTTTAAAAGCGGCGCAACTGGCCGGTTTATTGCACATTCATTTATTAGAAGAACCACAAGCGGTCTGTTACGACTGGTACAGCCGTCATCTCGATTCAGCGTCACTGCAACTGCAAGATATTCCCTCTATTTTAGTATGCGATGTGGGCGGTGGTACGACCGATCTCAGCTTAATTGAAGCTGAACATCAACAAGACAACTTATCGCTCAATCGCATTGGGGTTGGCGATCATTTAATGCTTGGTGGTGATAACATCGATCTGGCGTTAGCGCATTTGGCCGAGCAACGTCTAAGCCAAAACAAAAAGCTCAATGCGGCTTCGTTAATGAAGCTCATTCAACAAACCCGCAAAGTAAAAGAAGATTTGCTGCGCCCAGATGCGCCAGAACAAGCAAAAATATCGATTCTCGGCAGCGGTTCACGCTTAATTGGTGGCACCAAAAGTGCGCCGATCAGCAAACAAGAAATTCATAACATTGTATTAGATGGCTTCTTCCCATTAACCGATAAACAAGAAATGCCATTGCAACGCCGCACTGCGATGGTCGAATTTGGTTTGCCTTATGCCGCCGATGCTGCGATCAGTCGTCATGTCGCTGAATTCATTCAAAACCATGCTCCCGATGCCCAACCCCCCAGCGCTTTATTATTAAATGGTGGCGTATTTAATAGTGAATTGGTTGAAAGCCGTATGGTCGAGCTATTAAGCCAGTGGCATGGTTCGCCTATTACCTTGCTGGATAACCCTAACCCAGATTTATCGGTCGCTTTTGGCGCAGTCGCTTATGCCAAAGCGCGTCATGGCGCACAGCTTAAAATCGGTGGTGGCTCTGCGCGTTCTTACTTCTTACATCTAAAGCAAAAAAATGCTTCTGCTTCCAAAGCTTTGTGCGTACTGGCAAAAGGCACTGAAGCTGGGCAAGAAATTCGTTTAAACGGTCGTCAGTTTTTACTCACCCTTGGCGAACCAATCCAGATTGATTTATTAACCTCCACTCAAGAAGCCTTTATCGATGCCAGTGGCGCATTAACGCCTGCGCAAAATAGTTTATTGCTCAATGTACAAAGTAACCTTGAACGCGCCGCCTTTAAACCCTTACCACCTTACATTGCCACATTAGAAGGCAGCCAAGCTCGTGAAGCGCTACAAGCCAACCAAAAAGATCGCGTTGAAGTGATGCTGGCTTGCCAGCTAACCGAAGTTGGCACCCTCAAAATTGAATGTGTCAGCACCCAAGACGACAGCAAACGTTGGTTACTTGAATTTGATACGCGTAAGCACGAAGAATTTGAACAAGCGCAAGCACACCCTCGTTTAGAGCAAGCTAAAGAGTTCATCACCGCCGCCTATTCTGCCAATAAAAAAGCTGACAACGACAAACAAATTAAAACCTTAAGTAAGGATTTAGAAAAGCAATTAGGCAAACGCGAGCAATGGGATTTCCCAACCTTACGCCAATTGTTTGATACCTTCTCATTAGGTAAAAAACGCCGTCGTCGCTCAAGCGATCATGAAAAACAATGGCTACGTTTGGCAGGCTTTGCGCTGCGCCCCGGCTTTGGTGACCCAACCGATGAATGGCGTATTGAACAAACTTGGGCGTTATACCAACAAGGCATTCAGTTTCCGTCACATCAAACTTGGTCGGATTGGTGGATCTTCTGGCGTCGTATTGCCGGTGGTTTAAACCAAGAACAACAAGAAACTATCTTGGCCGATATTGCAAAATACCTACACCCCGGCGCACACCGCAGCAAAGGCACAGGTAAAGAAGCCAGTGAACATGGTTATGAAGCCATGGTGCGTTTATCTGCCTCACTTGAGCATTTAGACAGTGAAGATAAAGTTTTATTATCCAACTGGTTTTTAAACCGCGCGCAAAAAAGTGCCGAACACGTTCAAGCCCATTGGTGGGCACTCGGCCGCCTCGCCTCACGCAGCCAATTATATGGCAGCCAGCACAACATCGTCCCTGCTGCGCAAGTAAACCAATGGCTATTAAAAATGCTGGAATTGGATTGGAAACAAGAATCCATGATTGGCTTTG
This sequence comes from Vibrio rumoiensis 1S-45, assembly GCF_000286955.2. Classification (GTDB taxonomy): domain Bacteria; phylum Pseudomonadota; class Gammaproteobacteria; order Enterobacterales; family Vibrionaceae; genus Vibrio; species Vibrio rumoiensis_A. Next base: position 2,638 of record NZ_AJYK02000069.1, on the reverse strand, counting down.
CCGCCGTGATGATGAGCCGTAAAACCGGCGATCGCAGCATAGATATTTCAGAAGATATTCGCGCAAAAGTGATCGAAAAACTCACCACCAGCCGCGCAACACCAACTTGGATTGAATTAGTAAGTGAAGTAAAAGAACTCAGCGAAGATGAATCCAAGAAAGTGTTTGGCGATTCAATTCCGTCTGGGTTGCAGATGGTGGGTTAGTTTAAGCGTCATGTTAATTATGACGCTTGATTAGTGTTTTTTGTGGGGGTGAATTGTTTTTGGACAAAAATGAGTTAGGGCAACCTAGCCACATTGCAATTGCATAGTGAATTTAATTACTTAGTTTGAGGTGACATCATCACCTCACAAAGTAACTGCTTTACACTGGATATTAAAAATTCATCTTGATAAAAGCCTGCGGCCACAGACAGTCCAACAGGTGCGTTATCTATATTTGCTATTGGTATCGATATTTCAGGCAAACGACCAATACCAGAAAATGAAGTGATTGACATTGTTCGGTCATAAAAATCTAGCGCTGTTTCCATATCCCCAAGCGAATGTTTTAACGGTGCAACCGTGGGTACTGTGGGGAACAAAACCAAATCTCCCTTTTTTAGAAACGAGGACATCCGACGAAAATATCGCTCACAAAGCCGGAGAGAATCGCTAACCGACTTGCGATCAAACTTGCGCACCGTTTCATATTTCATAGCAAAAAATGGGCTAAGTTCTGGAGATTCATGTTCAATCCAGTTACCGACAGTGTTTAAGAACTCAAAAGTTTGTAATGGTCTTAATGCATTAACATTAAGCATATCAAGTGTTGCTTCCTCGCCAAGAATGTCGCTCAGTGTAATAGAGACCACATCAGCATCAATATTAACCAATAAATTGTTAATGCTATCTTTTATAAGATCTGATACCTCAGCATCAGAGGTATTAAAGGCATCTTCAAGCAGGTAAATCGTCTCTATTTTTTGTGATACCACGCTTTCACTTTTTAATAGTGTTTGCATAACATAGCCCAATACATTTATATCATTGGCAAAAGCCCCAACCGTACTCGAGCTAGGGACGAAAGGTAAGACACCTGCCTCCGATATTCGATGCATCGTTGGTCGCATTGCGTAAACGCCACACAAACTTGCAGGCACTCGGATTGAACCTGCTGAATCGGTTCCAATGGCAAAATCAACTAAACCGCACGCAACAGCAACAGCAGAACCACTCGATGAACCTCCCGGTATTCTATCTGGCACTTTGGGGTTGATAGGCGTTCCAAAAAAGAAATTTTCGCCATCTAAACTATAAGTAAATTCATCTGATACAGTCTTCCCTAAACAGGTTGCCCCAGCGCCTAATAGCTGATCAACACACAAGGCGTTATAAATGGCAGACTTATGTTTATGTTGCCAAGATGGGCTCCCATAAGAGGTTTTATACTGAGCAATATCAATATTGTCTTTAACGGCAAATGTAAGCCCATTAAGTGACCCGTTGCTATATGGTTCTATCGTGAAGGTTTCAACAAATGCGCCAGAGGATAAAAAGTTATACATGGGAGTTCCTATCTTTATTATTGTAAGGCTGAGAAGATGATTCGCTTTATAAATTTGAGTGATTAAAATCGTAGGTCAAAACACTTTGTCTGGAATAACAATCACCCCCAATTGCTCCAAAAGCTGCTCTTGTTGCCATGAACAAATCTTCACGCCAGTTAAATCCACTTTACGAGGTTCTAACCCATTTAATTCTGAATGAGTTAGATCACACCCCTGAATTCTGCATTGTTCCCAAAAGTCATCAGAAAATGAGCCTCTACTTAAATCCGACTCTTTAAAAGATGCCCCATGCAGGCTCGCACCTACCCATCTATTTTCAAATAAATCACACTTTTCAAGGCATTGCTTATCGAAATTAGCATAAGACAAATTACAACCCGTAATGTAAGCAGAGCAAAAATACATTTTGTTAGAAACATGATTAACAAAGTTTGCCCCTTGGAAATTAGCGCCTTTTAGATCGCATTCTCTCAATTCAAGGCCAAAACAGTTTGCCCCTTGGAAATTCGACATTGAAAGCATGCAATTCATGAATGAAGTATCTCGTAGGTCTGCATAGATAAAATTACACCCTTCAAAATCATTCGGCTCAATAAAAGTACAATCAGCAAATTTAGCATCTCGCAGATTTACTCGATTAAAATTACAACCAAAAAACTTACAGTGAGTAAACTGGTGTGAGCTTAAGTCTTGGCCTGAAAAATCAATTTGATCGTACGTTTTATAGGAATAATTCAATGTTGTAACCTCTTGATTAAGTTAAATTAAGACTAACATCTATAGTTACGTTGACAAGAAAATAAACTCATTCAAAAACAAGCTCTTACGCATCGCCAAAATAGCCAAAATAAGACACCTAATGAGCTCTACAAGATTGGAGAAATTGAGTCAACCTATGCGGCAAGTAGGAAAAAAGTTTTGCGCCGGATAGAGCCGCACAGAAAAAAAGGGGGGTTAAGATGGTTATAATTTATGTAAGGTGAAGTTTACTTGACGATTTCCGTTCACACTTGGAAAGGTAAGTTGGTTTGGGGCATAAATGAGTTATCCCCTCACCGTCACCCCCGCACATGAGCCTAAGCGAAG
>NZ_AJYK02000068.1 GCF_000286955.2 Vibrio rumoiensis 1S-45 | reverse complement strand
TAGGAAAAGCAAGTTCATAAGACGGTCACTTCGGTGGCCGTTTTTTATTATTACTCTGCTCTGTTTATAAACTAGGTTCAGATCACATTTAGATGAAATATCTCGAATTTGAGAAAGTTTTACATTACTAATACTTAGAAGTGTTGTCTTAAATATACACTAAGCTAATAAGTGATGTGTTGGTCACGTTTATTCCCTCTTTAATTGAGCATGAATATTCAATTGGTTGGGGTCTGTTAATATTCCCACTACATGGATGGCCGCTATGAAAATACAAATAAAGAAATCGTTAATGTCAGTTTTGATTGCCGGTGCGATGGTTGCATTACCACAAACGGCATTGGCAGGGTGGACACTCGATAATCAAAATTCGGCATTAAGTTTCGTGTCGGTAAAAAATAGCGCTGTGACGGAAGTACATCAATTCAAAAATCTATCCGGATTAATTGATGACAAAGGCTTGGTTATGGTGGATATCGACTTAGCCAGTGTAGACACGAAAATCGAAATTCGAGATCAACGAATGAAGGACATGCTTTTCAACGTTGATAATTACCCAGAAGCCAATTTGAGTGCTCAGATTAATATCGAACAGTTGGTCACGTTAAAACCCGGTCAATCAATGGTGATGCCCATTGATCTTGAATTGGCTCTCCACGATAAAACTCAAAAGATCAAAACAACGGTTTCCGTCGTTGTGTTGGAAGAGGGAGCATTACAGGTCACAACAATAGAGCCAGTTGTGATATATGCGAATCAATTTGGTTTAGAGGATGGCGTAAAAGCACTACAAGAGGTTGCAAAACTTAATGCTATTGCGTTGGGAGTGCCTGTAAATGCTCAGTTTGTTTTTAAACCAGAATAAATCATGAGACGCATGAATAATTTTTACATCTTTCTGTTTTGAATTGTGCTCTAATGCGCACCTAATTTAACCCTTGCGCCAGAGCGAATGTTTCACCATGGGGCCGGGTAGGTAACATATTATGAGTAAAAAATACGACTTCCAACTAATTGAAAAACGAAACGGTTGGGCTGCTGAAATTATTCGTCAAATCACTTCACGTCGTACTATCGTGTCGAAGCGTCAGTTAGGTTTTACCACTGAAGCTGAAGCAAAAGAATGGGCAGAAAAAGAATTGATTGAGTTTCAAAAAATTCAAACAGAGCGTAACAAACGTCGCTCTGCTGCTGACAAGCGTAAAAAGCAAGATTAAGATTAAACTTAATCAGCGGCTTATGAAAAATAAAAACGGTCACCGATGAAGGTGGCCGTTTTTGGTTTCGTAGTTCTAGAATGCTTACTAAGATCGAAGTGAACTAGCAACCAATGTTTGAGAGTTTGCTACACACTTTCCACCCACGCTTTAACCTGTGCAAATGGGTATTGTTCTAATTTCCCATAACCTTCCATTTTACTGGCCTTGAGTTGTGAACTCAGCGGGGTCGCAATGCCACATAAAAAGCGAGTAATGGCCTCGGATGTCAACGTCCAAGTTTTAGAACGATCACTATTCATAAAAGCACTTTGATAAGGTTTTAGCCAATATTCCACTTGAGATAATGGCACGTCATCAAGGTAAGGTTTTGGCAGTGTTGCTACTTGTTTTCGACACACACTACAATGTCCACAAGCATTTGGAACATCATGATCTAAAAAGTATGCAGCTAGCTTGGAGCTCAAGCAGTACGGGCTTTCAAATAATTGAATAAGCGTTTGTATTCGGTTTAGATCACCATGCTCTTTTTGCTTAAATAACTCACTTAATTCATTGGCGAGTTCATGATGATCAAGCTGATCCCCCACCACTTGATAGACATCGGTGATCTGTTTACTTTCGAGTTCAATAAGCCCTTGCTCGTGGAAATAATCGAGTGCGGCCACTACGCGACTTCTTTCTGCTTGATAGCCCATCCACAAACCATCGAAATCAACGCTGCGCCATGTTCTTGCCACTTTCGAGCAACTGAATATGGCTTGAATAAATTGTCGACGTTCGGCATTTTTTTGATCTTGCGGAAAACGAGCCAGAATATCCGCTTCACTCACAATATGTTTAAAGCGGTAGTCGGCGTAATAGCTGTATTTGGCTTGAATGACTTGTTTTAACTCCAAATAGACTAATAAGGTTTTAAGCGGCAATTGCCTGATATTGGCATCACGAGAAAGGCGTGTGAGCATCACTTCCCATTGGCCGGATGAGGTTTGCTCATCATAAATTGAAGCCAACACAAAATGGATTGATTCAGGATCGGGCGAGTCACCATAGACAAAGTTTTCTAACACATTAATTCCTGAGGTATTGGCGAGAACTGTACAGTAAGACTTTTCTCCATCCCGTCCGGCGCGACCAATTTCTTGCGAATAATTCTCTATCGATTTAGGCAAATCAAAATGCACCACACGACGAATATCCGATTTGTCGATGCCCATGCCAAAAGCGATTGTGGCGACAATGCAAGGCACTTCACCTGTCATAAATTGCTGTTGAATGGATTGGCGAAGATCGGAATCTAAACCGGCATGATAGGCCAGTGCATTCATGCCATGATGTTGTAAATGTTTCGCCACTTGTTCGGCGGTATGTTGCAAAGTGACATAGACAATCGTCGGTAAGTTGGCTTGAGTACAAAGCAGATCAACTAAGGCTTGTGGCTTTTCTGATTCCTCACAAGGCAGAACATTGAGATCTAAATTTGGACGGTAAAAACCAGTGATAGTAATATTGTCTTTCGCGATGTTGAATTTTTGGCTCATATCCTCAATCACAGCCGGCGTTGCGGTGGCGGTTAATAAGAGCACTTGAGGAATATTGAGGCTTTGGCAATAAAATGGCAGCTTTAAATAATCCGGGCGAAAATTATGTCCCCATTCGGAAATACAGTGCGCTTCATCAACTACGAGCATTGAAATAGGAATTTGAGAAATAAACTGGCGAAAGCGCTCGTTCTTTAAACGTTCCACCGAAATCATTAAAACTTTTATTTCGCCATTACGTACTTGCTGCAAGATACGATTGGTGGTTTCTCTGTCTTGACTGGAGTCAACCGAAGCGGCCGCAATGCCTTTGCTATGAAGAAATTCCAGTTGGTCTTTCATTAACGCGAGAAGAGGAGAGATGACTAAGGTGAGGTTCGGTAAAATCACTGCGGGTAGTTGATAGCATAAAGACTTACCTGAGCCGGTCGGGAAAATCGCCGCCGCCGAATTGCCTGCGAGAATGGTTTCAATAACTTTCTTTTGACCACCTCGTAAATCATCGAAGCCAAAATAATCCTTTAGTGTCTGTTGAACTTGGTTCATCCGTCATTCTCATTTTTAAGTCTCGTTTTATCGATATAGTACGCGATTTCAAATGGCATACCCAGTCGCTTTGTTGTGAAATGTAACCTGCTCTAAAATCACTTGGTACTAAAGCTAACATATTTATTTATAAAGTATTAAGTGAGCCAAATATAAGGGCTTAAAAATGAATATCCGTAACTCAGGTTATTTAGTTTATAATTCAATTTTAAAGCCTCCGTTATGGAGGTTTTTTGTTTTAACAGCCTAAGCAATGGAACACTCATGAGTTCGATATCCATCGATAAGACGATGTTACACCATGTTATTGTAGAGAAACTGACTCACCTTCATTCTGTAGCATTGAGCGCGACTCAAACGGCTATTGATACTGCAACTGATCAAGAAAACGCGCCAGAACATAAGTACGATACCTTGAGCCTAGAGGCGGCTTATCTTGCGCATGGACAAGCCCAACGTTTGCAGCAGTGCGCGAAAGATATTAATACCTTTAAATCTCTGCCAATTAAGCACTTTTCGGAAGAAGACTTGTGCTCACTTGGCGCGTTAATTGAAGTGAATGATGAAAATGATGAACATAAATGGTTTTTTATTAGCCCCGTGGCAGGTGGGTTACGTTTTGATTTTAATGGTATTTTAATTCAGCTGGTGACATCTGAATCACCATTAGGCAAAGGGTTAGTCAAAAGCCGAGTTGGAGATGAATTCGACATGAATATTGCAGACCATCAGAAAACATACGAAATTATGACTTTGCTTTAATAACAAAATTGAATGAATTCACTTATTATTGACGTAAAAATAATGAATATTGTTAGAGTTTGAGTCTAAAGTTATAGAAACCTTGTCTTTACTCATCTCTAATGAGGCTACGCTATGAAAAACACCAAAATGAAACAAACATTACTTGCGGCTACGTTAACCTTGACGTCGTTGTCGACATTTGCCCAAATGCCGCAGTGTGATATTCGCATTGATAACGAAATGCACTTAAAAGACGATTCAGTTTCTGTTTATCAAGATGGCCAACCGAAAGTAGTGATTGATCAAGATAACCAGGTCTTTATTAATGGTCAGAAATTAGATCTAAATAAGATGCAACAACAAGCCGTTGAAACATACCGAGAAAAAGTAACGGCGTATGTGCCTCGTGCTAAAAAGATTGCAGATGATGGTGTAAAGCTGGCTAATGATGTTTTGGATGATGTAAGTGAAACATTTAAAAATCAAGCGGCCTTCGACAACGTAAAAAAAGCGATTGATGACTTTTACTCAGATATTGAGTCTCGCTATTATCAAAATGGAGAATGGATCCTGAAAAAAGATGCTGTCAGTCAAGCTATCTCTAATTGGAAAGCAGATTCAGCAGCAGCGATGCAACGATTTAATGGAGAGTTCTTCTCAAGTGCTTTTACTGTATTATCTGAAAAAATGAAAGCAGACGGCAGTGTTAATTTAAGTGAATTACAAAATCAGTTAATTGATTTAAAAACAAAAGTTGAAACGCGTATTCAAAGTCAATCTACTGATCTTCAAAAAGAAGCCAATGATTATTGCGGTAATCTACAAGATTTAGCGAAAGATGAAAAAGAATTACATAAACAAATACCGCAATTAAAAGGTTATGAAGTGTTTGTGATTTAAATTAAAAAATAGGCCATGTAACTCACCATTTTCTCGTCTCATTGACTATATTAAACATTAATATAGTCAATGAGGTGAGGTATGGAGTCCCATTTTAACTTCCAAACATTTGAAAAACTAATATCAAACCTTTATTTATCCCCAACCAATACTGACCACTTTCAGTCTTTTTTAGATAGCTTAGTGGAAACCTTTCAACTTTCTGATGCCATTCTACATATAGAAAGTAACCAACCAGATGCTATTGAATTAAAAAGCATATGGATTGCAGGCCCTACTTCATATGCTATTTTGCAAGGCGTGGATCAAAATTTATTGGATTTAAACTATTTTGGTCAATTTATGTTGAAGCAACCGGTTGAACACTTTTATGGTTGGATGTTAGATCAAGGTCGATATCCTGATAATTTTGATAATTATCGTTATAAACCAATCCATGATTGGTTCGATAGTCACCAATTTATTGATATCGCAGGATGTATTTTTAAGTTAGATCATTGCCATGTCTTTTTTCATGCACATAGACAGCATGATGTTGGTATTTTTACTCAAAAGGATATTGCGGCGTTCAATGCTTTGGTTCCACATATAAAGCAAGCACTCAATTTATACTTTCACCTTAAGTCTGCAGTATATTCTGAATACGATTATTCAATATTAGATTTTGTGCATCATCCTTCAATTTTATGCCATAAAAATGGCGATGTTTTGTATGCGAATGAGTCCGCAAAACGATTGCTAGCTCTTTACGAAAATATTGAACTTACTAGTAATGATTTGACCTTAGATACCCCGGCGAAGACCAATCAACTTAAAATAGCGGTGTTGAGAGCGAGTATTACAAAGCCGGGTGATAATGAGCACTCTATTATTACGCTTGAGACTGGAAGCTACCCCCTTACTTTGTTAGTGATGCCAGTTAAACATAACAGAGGTGCGCATTTGTCAGGTGCTATTGTGTACTTTTATGATAAAGAAAGTTCGATTGTGGTGAATTTAGATATTATTGCCCTTATTTTTAATCTAACCAAAATTGAAGTGTCGATTTGTGAATTGATGATCTTGGGTATTAGCAGAGATGTGATTGCCGAAGAAATAAATCGATCGATTCATACAGTTAAGGATTATATTAAATCGATATATTTGAAAGTGGGGGCCAATAGCCAAACTGAACTTATTAGTACACTTTTGAAGTTTCCTGTTTTTCCAGTTTAATCCCCCC
>NZ_AJYK02000067.1 GCF_000286955.2 Vibrio rumoiensis 1S-45 | reverse complement strand
AACCGCTCTTCCGATCTCATTTTCCACCACTAATCGGAATAAATTTAAATCATCAAGTTTCATTATACTAGACACTTATAGGTACCTCTTTGGTTCCAGTGTAACCGAACTTCACGGAATTAGGTTGCCTCACATCAATTTATTTCTAAATTTGAAAACAATCATTGCGGTTTTGCTCACAGTTAGAATTTGAAGTTGCGGCGTTTCATTACTATTTTTATAGGAGAGCCTTTTAATTTTATAGGCGTGCTTTGGTGTGAGTGCTATTTATTTGAAAGTTCAGATAATGCGTGCGGTATTTTAGTCTAAAGCTTGGTGTGACAAGTGATACAGCCAATGTTTTTTTGTTTTTTGTTAAATGTTTCACATCAAAGAAAAAGCAATGAACAAAAATCAAGATACTGTGGTCAAATCTATCAATAAGGGCAAAAGGCAAGCTAGCTACCGTCATCGCATGGTTTGGTAATGTTAACGACTAAGTGAGCCGTTTGTTTGAATTCGCAGTTAGGAAACTAACCCATAGCTAAGAGGTTCTTCCAATATGCATAACTCAACCTCTCAACTTCAGAGAGTCAATATAGCGTTAGGTAGTTCGATGCAAACGATTATGCTAGTGGATGATGATCCTATTTTCCGAAACATGATTGCTTCATATCTGAAGTCACTTCATTACGAGGTTGTCGAAGCTCAAGATGGCTTAGAAGCCTTGCAACTATTAAGAGAGCATGTTCCCGATCTGATGATCTGTGATTTGAATATGCCGATAGTCAGTGGTGTGGAATTGGTGGAAGAGGTCAGTTGGCAGTTTCCTATGCTGCCGATGATCGTTGTTTCTGCAACCGAAGATATGGCCGACGTCGCACAGGTCCTGCGTTTTGGAATTAAAGACTTTTTAACCAAACCTATTACAAGGTTAGAGCACTTTACCGATGCGATAAAAACCACGTTAGATGAAGCGCAAAGCAATACGAGTTTTACTCGTGATTTTTCAAGCCAGTGGTTCAGAGTTGATCAATCTGGTGAAGTAGCAGAAGAAAAAGAACTGTATTGGCATCTTAATCATTTAAAAGATAATACGGTGACCGCCAGAGATTTACTTCACGCCTTACAGCCAGAAAGAGATACTCAGCAAGGTGGGTGGAAATGCAGTTATTTAGTGCTTCAATCTTCAGAAACTATGCCTTTAGTGTTTGATTATTCTTGGTTAATGGATGGTCGGTTTGCTTTTTATTTAGTGGACTCTTCTGCTGGAGGAGAAAACGGAGTAGGAACGGCACTATTGGTGCGCGCGTTATTCAATGATTTTATTCGAACTCGAAAGCGATGCCACTCCGATTTGAAAGATTTGGCAGATGCGGTGGAAAAAGGCATTAGTTGCACTCAGTGCGCTGATTCTATTCCCGCTATTTTTGGTATCGCTGATATGGTTGAAGGGACGATTTCTATTTTACCCGCGGGTTTAAAAAGTCATTGGATTCAACAGGGAAAAAACCAAGCAATTGAAACGGGGATCAAGTTAGGCGAAGGTTGCACTAAGAATTTTGTCACTAGTGACTTACCCATGAAGAAAGGTGGGGAATTGGTTCTTAGCGAGCTTGGGGTTCGTAGTTTTAAACTAACTATAAAGAACCTAGTATGTTGATAGAGGGTGTTTGTTCTTAAGTTGGTTATAGCGGTTTACATAATATTCAAGCCGCTAATAATACTGGTCTAGGGCAATAAAATAGAAAGTTGTGAGCTGTTAGTGTTTTTATTGTCAATAACCTTACACTCTGTATGTTTTTGTTAACTTCGGCTTAGATTATATTAGCTCCTCAAATTTTTATTTCGAGGGACCGACTGTGGCAGACGAAAACTTTAAAGAACCGTTTAATCTTTTTTACCTTTTAGGTATTGTTGTTGCTTTACTTTTACCAACACTTCCTGCAACACTTACATGGATTACTTTGTTAACTCAGAAGTAGTGCTGATTTAGCGCTAAGCTTATGTAAGGAACTGTCCCATCATACGTAAATTTCTATTGAATGCTGTTGGTGGCTTAGCGCTTATTTTAGGAATTCTGGGTATTTTCCTTCCTTTACTCCCGACGACACCTTTTCTACTTCTTGCGAGCGCCTGCTTTATGAGAAGTAATGAAAAATTTCATCATTGGATCCATCATCATCCTCACCTTGGTCCGATTATTAATAATTGGAATACGCATAAAGCAGTAAGTTCTGCGATGAAAAAACGTGGTTTTATTCTGCTCACCATTAGTTTTCTATTTTCATTCATTATGATGCCTATTTGGTGGATGAGATTAGGAGTGGTCGCTGGATTTGCAGTGCTTTTCTTTTTCTTTTATCGCTTGCCTGTCCATGATCCGGTTTCAGATGTTGCTGAGGCTGATGAAAATCACTAACATACCTGTCATTACTAGTATTAAATCATTACGGCACGAGTGAGGGATGGTAAAATCATCCTAAGCTTCAATAACTAAAAGAACCTCATTATGACGACTGACACCACTGCATTTATTCGCGCTAGCATTAAAACTATTCCTGATTATCCTAAGAAGGGGATTTTATTTCGTGATGTGACGAGTTTGATGGAAGATCCTAAAGCTTATCAAGCGACCATTCAGCTTTTGGTTGAGAAATACCAGTCAATGGGATTCACCAAAGTAGTGGGAACGGAAGCTCGAGGGTTCTTATTTGGCGCGCCTCTGGCTTTAGAGCTAGGCTTAGGTTTTGTTCCTGTTCGTAAGCCCGGTAAATTACCACGTGAAACGGTGTCACAATCTTATGAGTTAGAATATGGCACTGATGTACTAGAAATTCATGTTGATGCAATTCAAGCTGGTGATAAGGTTTTGGTTGTTGATGATCTATTAGCGACGGGTGGTACCATTGAAGCAACGGTGAAATTGATCCGCCAATTAGGTGGTGAAGTTTCTCATGCGGCGTTTGTGATTAATCTTCCAGAGATCGGCGGCGAAGAGAAATTAGAAAAATTGGGTTTAGATGTTTACAGTATTTGTGAGTTTGATGGGCATTAATACGCACCGTATTACTTATGCTTGTCGTTCTTAAAAATGAGCAAACAGTTAGAATCATTTAACCGGAATTATTAATGAGTTATTTAGCGTTAGCAAGAAAATGGCGACCTACAAAATTTGAAAATGTAGTCGGACAAAGCCATGTTATTACTGCATTAGAGAATGCTTTGAAGCAGAATCGTTTGCATCACGCTTATTTATTCAGCGGTACGCGCGGTGTGGGTAAAACCTCAATTGGTCGACTGTTTGCTAAAGGTCTTAACTGTGAAACAGGCATTACTGACAACCCATGTGGTGTGTGTGATAGCTGTGTTGAGATAGACCAAGGTCGTTATGTCGATTTGCTTGAAATTGATGCGGCGTCTCGAACTAAAGTTGAGGATACCCGCGAGCTATTGGATAATGTGCAATACAAGCCTGCTCGTGGTCGCTTTAAGGTTTATTTAATTGATGAAGTTCACATGCTTTCACGACATAGCTTCAATGCTTTGCTGAAAACATTAGAAGAACCGCCTGAGTACGTTAAATTTCTATTAGCAACGACGGATCCTCAAAAGCTGCCGGTTACGATTTTATCGCGCTGCCTACAGTTTCATTTAAAACCAATCAGCTCGGATCAAATTCACGAACAGCTTAATTTTGTGCTTGGTGAAGAAAAGATCACTTCTGAGGCAAGAGCGCTAAGTCTTATTGCTCATGCGGCAGATGGCAGTATGCGTGATGCCCTGAGTTTGTCTGATCAAGCGATTGCATTGGGTAACGGCCATGTTGACAGCGCGACCGTAGCCAATATGCTTGGCACATTAGATACTGAGCAAGCGTTATTGTTATTAGAAGCGATCAGCAGCAAACAGCCTCAAGTGGCAATGGATTGTTTAAATCATTTAGCCTCTAATGGTATTGCTTGGGATGGCTTATTAAAAGAGCTCAGCGCTCAATTGCACCGTATTGCCATGTATCAAGCGCTACCCGCTAGCCTAGATAAAGAACAGCCAGATGCCGAGCGTGTTGAATTACTCAGTCAATCGTTAAGCCCTCAAGATGTTCAACTGTATTATCAAATGACGCTGAAAGGTCGACAAGATTTATCATTGTCGCCGAGTGAAAAAATGGCAGCAGAAATGCTGGTGTTAAGAATGTTGGCATTTCGCCCAGCTCAAATGGTGAATGCTAATCCAATAGTGGCTTCTGCTCCTCAGACAATGACGGTTCCTGTTATGGAATCAAAACGTTCAATGGTTGCCAATACAACGACTGCTCAGCCTTCAACTCCAATGGCTTCTCAAGCAGCGCCTCCTGTTCAAAATGCGCAGACGCCACGACCAATGTCATCACCTTTAACGGCTAATCCAATAAAGCCGCAACCACGTAATGAGTCAGTACCGGTTGCCAATCAGATGGATTCAAGTGATTATTCAGCGGCAAGCCATGCACCTAAACAAGCTTTGCCTTCTGCAGAGCCTCAACCTGCTCCGAGCAAGCCATCAGAAGCGTCAGCTTCACCATTAACTGGCTTAAGGCATCAGCTGCGTAGTAAGCGCGAAAATTTGCGTGATGCATCGGCAGGGAATGATCCGCTAAAAAAGGGTAATGCGACGTCTGTTAATTCCGCTAAAACGTCAGTGCTAGATCGTATTGCCAGTAAGCATACGGCTGCAGCAGTTGAAGCGGTGCAGGGGTCGCCAATATCATCCAATGGTACACCTATTTCAGGGGCGGGTAAGGGAGAGGATAATAATGAGCCTTATCAATGGAAGCCGTCTCAACCAGAAGCGTTTGTTACTGAAAATAACGAGCTTACCCCAACACAAATTAAACGCGCATTAGAGCACGTTAAAACGCCTGAAATGATTGAAAAACTATTGCATGAATCGGTTGAGCAAGACCCTTGGAGTGCGATCATTCAAAAACTGAATACGCCCAAGTTGGTAGAGCAGCTCGCGCTGAACTCAACCTATGTTAAACAGGATGAAACCATTACCTTAATACTGCGTTCGGAACAGGCTCATTTGAATACACCGAAAGCACAACAAGATCTTGTCGACGCATTATCACAACACTTTCAGCAAACTTGTGAGCTCGTGATTCAAACTGGAGAGGGTGGAATTACGCCATTAGAGCTGCGGGAGAAATTGTATCAAGATAAGTTAAAACAAGCTTTTGAAAGCCTTGCCGCTGATCCTAATATTCAATTTTTCCAAAAACGATTTGCGGCAGATATTGATAATGATAGTGTTCGCCCTGTCTAGCGATGGGCATAGCAATTATTTGAAGGCTATTTTTAGATCAGGCCTTAAAATGTGAGCCTAGGGATAAAGTTGAGTGAGTAAAGGGTTGAAAGTTTATATTTTCAACCCAATTATATACTCAAGTAACTTGGGTATATAAGTATTAATGCCATTGAACTTAGCTGAATTTCAATGGAAATCTATTATTTTAGTGAACAGACGAGAGATTAACATGTTTGGTAAAGGCGGAATGGGCAATATGATGAAGCAAGCCCAGCAAATGCAAGAGCGTATGCAAAAGCTTCAAGAAGAAATCGCCAATATGGAAGTAATTGGTGAGTCAGGCGCAGGTCTTGTAAAAGTGACCATTACTGGCAGCCATAGTGTTCGTCGTGTTGATATAGATGAAAGCTTGATGGAAGACGATAAAGAAATGCTGGAAGACTTGATTGCAGCAGCTTTCAATGATGCCGCTCGTCGTATTGATGAAACCCAAAAAGAAAAAATGGCTGGCGTGACTGGTGGAATGCAATTACCACCAGGTATGAAAATGCCATTTTAATCCATACGCTAAGTATTGGTTAAAGAGTCGAAGTGTATTATCAAGCTGCAGCTTATCAGGCTGCAGTTTTACGTTGAAAAGAGAAGTGAATGCGAACGAGCAGCATGTTAGAACAATTGATGGAAGCCTTGCGTTGTTTACCGGGTGTTGGACCTAAATCGGCACAAAGAATGGCTTTTCATTTATTACAACGAAATCGTAAAGGTGGGCTACAGCTTGCTGAAGCATTATCGCAAGCGATGACAGAAATTGGTCATTGCGATCAATGCCGTACATTCACAGAACAAGATACATGCCATATTTGTACTAACCCTAAACGCCAATCCAATGGGCAAATGTGCGTGGTAGAAACGCCAGCTGATATCGCGGCTATTGAAGCCACTGGCCAATATTCTGGTCGTTACTTTGTGCTCATGGGTCACTTATCACCTTTAGATGGCATAGGCCCAAGTGATATTGGTTTGGATTTGTTGGACTATCGTTTGGCGCAAGGTGATATTGAAGAAGTGATCCTGGCGACTAACCCAACGGTTGAAGGGGAAGCAACGGCACACTACATCGCTCAGCTTTGTAAGGCACATGAAGTGAACGCAAGTCGTATTGCTCATGGTGTGCCAATGGGTGGAGAGCTTGAATTAGTTGATGGAACGACGCTTTCACATTCATTATTAGGTCGTTTGAAACTTTAACACTAATAACGCTTTCAAAGATCAGAGTTTACGTTATAGATTCTAATTCAGTGATGATCTGAATCGCTTGCTCTGATGTTTCACCACAAATAGCGGTTTCTGGTTTGAAATGATGACAGACTGCAGGGCGATCTGGTAATCCAAACAGTTTGCATAAGTTGTCGTCATTGAGCTGAATACAGCGTACACCAGCAGGCTTTCCATTCGGCATGCCTGGAATCGGCGATGAAATACTTGGAGCGATACAACACGCACCACATCCTAATCGACAATCCATATAACCTCATACCCTACATATCAAAATGGGCGCAGATAGTAGCAAAATGCCCATACAAAAAATAGTAGAACTTGAATGTTGGCGACAAAAAGCGTATAAAACGCAACCTAGTTTGAGGTAGAAACTTCATTCACATTCGAAACTGTTAAAGTAGGCACCGTTATGAATACTCCATTTTGGCAAAGCAAAACACTCCAGCAAATGAGTGAGCAAGAATGGGAGTCCTTGTGTGACGGGTGCGGAAAATGCTGTTTACATAAGTTGATGGATGAGGATAGTGATGACGTTTACTACACCAATGTCGCTTGTAGCTGGTTAAATAGCAAAACTTGTGGCTGTAAGGATTATCCTAATCGTTTTGAATCTGGCGAAGAGTGTTTAAAGCTCACCAGAGATAAAATCGATGAGTTCAATTGGTTACCAGAAACCTGCTCATACCGTTTGTTAGCTGAAGATAAGCCTTTACCTGAATGGCACCCATTAATTACCGGTTCTAAATCTGCCATGCATGCTGCCGGCGAAAGTGTGCGCAATAAAGTGGTGTATGAAATCGATGTCATAGATTGGGAAGACCACATTTTGAATCATCCTAACCGCCGTTAGAAACAATTTATACAATGGATTGTTGTATTATTCATGTTTTATTTTTATAGAGCATTGAAATTAATAATAGACTTGAGTTGGGGCCGGGCAAAAAATACTGTTGGATAAAATTACGTCAACTTCTCACATTAAGCTAGCAGAGTTGGAAAGTACTCTTAAAACAGCGGAAATTAATCTTCCTGATGCTCAAGAAATCATCCGCAGCAATGCTGGTAAAGAGGTAATGGAAAATGTGGCGCATCATTTGTCACAATTAAATAGCCAAGAGCGCCTTTTTCTTGAGCAACATAAAAGTCGTAGTAAAGAGTTAAATGCTTATATTAATACTGTGATTGCAATGGAATTTCTGGTGATGGTTTTCTTTGCTATGGCAACCTTTTCGATCATCCGTAAAAGCCTCTTTGAGCCGCTTAATAAGTTGGTTCAGGCGACTAAGAAAATGGAATCAGGCGAAAGACAAAAAATTTCCGACTTCTTGCCTAAAGATGAAATTGGTTACTTGATGACCAGTTTCTATGAAATGAGCGAAGTGATCATTGAAAGACATGAAGAATTAGAAACCAAAGCGCATACCGATGAGTTAACCGGGGTGAATAATCGCTTAGGGCTTTATGATGACATTCAAGTATCCGTTAGTTCGACTCAATCGAGTGAGGGTATTTTAACGTTATGCTTTATTGATTTGGATGGTTTCAAACAGATCAATGATACTTTAGGCCATGATTATGGTGATGAGATGCTAAAAGTAGTGGCGCAACGTTTACAAAGTAATTTGCGCAGTACCGACACGGTTTATCGTTATGGTGGGGATGAATTTGTCGTATTAATTAAAGGCATGACTACACTGAAAAAAGCCAAAGAAGTTGCATCTAGCATGATGATCGCGGTTTCAGATCCGTTGATTTATCGTGGTAAAGAATTAGAAGTGAAGTTGAGTATGGGCGTAGCATTAGCGCCAGAGCATACCGTTGATGCTGAAACTTTAGTCAAGTACGCTGATATGGCGATGTATGAATCAAAGCGTGAAGGCCTACAAAGCCCTAAATTCTTTTATGCCAATATGTTAGATAGTTAATTTGAAGTTTAGTTAACTAACACCATTCGGTATGAACACTTTACTGATAACGTATTGGTGCAAATCATTAAGCCAACAATAGAAGACCTATTGTTGGCTTTTTGTTTATTTAACCCGATGTTATTTACAATCCGTGGTTTGGCTTCGAGTACTTAATTGTTTATAGGCTTTCATGCGATTCTCCGGTTTGATGTAACGAACTGGCGGAGCGCCGACGAGTAATTGATAATCGGTGCTATTCGGCATTATCTTTTCTGTTGGAGTGATAATCGCGATAGATAAATGAGGATTGCGACGCAAAATGGCAGCGGCGGTACCTAATCCTTCTTCGGTATGAAATTTTCCGGCAATGTGCATAATTTGCTTATTTGGGTATTGTTGTAAATAAAGCACAATACTTTCAGCCATGGTTTCATCCCAAGTGGCTTGCGCTGCATATTGCCTTTCATTTTGAGCCGATGTGCCGTGGTGCATGGATGCCATGAATTTATCTTTGTAAGGTGAATCTTTGGTATTAATGCTAGTTGCAACATACCTACGCTGATCTTGAGAAAGGTTATCTAGATATGTTAATCCTTGCTTTGCAATGCACTTTACTGTCGTTTTTGGTGCATTGGCCGCGATAATATCAATTTGGTTGGATTTAGCGAGTTCAACCAATGGACGATAATCACTCTCATAATTTGGCCATGCATTCCCATCGGTAATTAAGGTTTGTTCTCCAATTTCATTATTCAAGTAATCATCCACAACATTTTGTTTATCTCGACTAAATTGCTCCATAGAAAGGGCTACGCCTCTTGATTGTGGGATAAGCGCTTTAAGTAACTGAGTTTGAAATAAATGAACACCAGCATGCGTGTGCCATTCTCCGACTAAAATCACATCGACCTTGTTGGTCTGTTGAACGAATGTCTCGATATCTATCTTGTGGTTGGACAGTGAGAATAATTGATAGTCATAAAATGTGTCGATTGATGATCCTGATGGTTTCTCGAGTGTACCTGAGCTATCGGGGGAGGGAGATAGGGTAGAGCACCCAACTAAGAAAGATAAACTTAATAGGCTAAGAGCATAAGATTTTGATTTTATCTTACTAATCATGGAGTTAATCCTTTAAGGCGGTTTTATAGATAAAGACTAACCAATATTGAAGCAAAAGACAATAAATGATAATTATTATCAATTGATGTTTTTGTAATTATAAGTATTAGAAAAGTATTAAAAAGACATTACAATGGGGGAAAATAAGGATGTAGAAATGAAGTTATTGTTTTCTCTTGTTGCCCTGTCACTCCCAGTTATGGCTCATGCCACCCCAAATACCAGTATTGATTCTTTTTCTAAAGCAAAACGCTTATTAATGGACAAAGTTTACAACCATGATTCGGTTCGACGCACTGTTTATTGTGACGTGCCATTTGATGCTAAAAAACAAACCCATTTACCGTCAGGTTTTAATGCCTCACTTTACGAATCTCGCGCTAAGCGTATTGAATTTGAGCATGTTGTGCCTGCGGAAAACTTTGGGCGTAGCTTTAAAGAATGGCGAGACGGTGATAATGCCTGCGTTAAAAATGGTAAAGCGTTTAAAGGGCGTAAGTGTGCCACCAAAGTCAGTAAAGAGTTTCGTTTGATGCAAGCGGATGGCTATAACTTGTTTGCTGCGGTGGGTAGCGTTAACGCGTACCGTTCTAATTATAATTTTCAAATGTTGTCGGGAACCAAAAGTGATTTTGGGTCATGCGATTTTCATGTTGATAGCCGAAAAGCTCAGCCACCAGAATCGGCGCGTGGATTAATTGCTCGCACATATTTATATTTTGATACGACTTATTCCAGTTTTCGTTTAAGTAAACAACAAAGTCAGCTTTTCACCGCTTGGGATAAGCAATACCCAGTTAGCCAGTTTGAATGTGATAAAGCGAAAATTGTGGAAGGGTATCAGCATAATAAGAATGTCATTCTGGATGAACGCTGTGGAAGTTTATAAAGTGTTATAGCAACTGAACTATAATCTATAGGACCGTTTCACAGTTGAGCGTGAAACGGTTCTTTATTCAGTCATTACTTAATAACTCTTCAAAATACTTACATACTTCCTGTTCGAAAAAGTATCCATAATACTTGAGTTATTAAGCAAACCCAAATATATGAAATGTTATAAACTTTATTCGTTATGCGCATTGCCCCTAAGGAACCTATAATTAATATGATTTCAGGCAATGGAAAACCGAGAGCTAAGTGAGAATAATACACCTGCCCTTTAAGCAAAGTATCGATTAAATCGACAGTTAACAGCGCTGCTACTAATCCAAAGAACCAACCTCGCCTTGCTTCCATATACCCTTTATATCCATCAAATTCTGACATATCATCTGGAAACAACATAGTAGCAAGGAAAAAGTGTAGGGCTGCATACCCAGTAACAAAGGAATACCTTGCGAAGCTCCATGTAGCTATACTTGAGAGGGTATACTCAAACCACCAGAATCGTAAAACCTCTAGAAATAGAAAGACTACCCAGCCAATATGAAGCCAATGAACACGGATACGTCCTGGGTGCTGCACGAAACGTGCTAATCCAGTTAATAGCCGAGCGACAGCAAGGCTAGTCACCATGCCCAAGATGACTCGTATATGAAAATAGGTATCGGGGTGTATGTTTTGATCAATCATAAAGACTTTTTATAACCCTGTATTTTCATGCAATGGTCTATTAGGTTAGCTTGCTCGTATCCTCTAGATATACCATCAGCAATCCCAGAACTGACAGCATCATTGATTTTTCCGTTATATTTAGGGGGCAATGCACCTGTATTTGCAGTTGCAAGTTCAGCTTGGTAAAGACATTGTTGATATGCGTCTGAAGATACTGTCGAGTCTGTTCCTGCCCGAGTGTAAGTGGGATCAGATACAGTACATGATGTGATAAAAAATATGCTAGTTATTAGCGTAATATGCTGAAGTGTCATGAGATTTTCTATATTAACATTCTAATGG
>NZ_AJYK02000066.1 GCF_000286955.2 Vibrio rumoiensis 1S-45 | reverse complement strand
GATTCCAGCTCTCGCTTAGGCTCGATGGGAATGACGGTTTTAATATTGATAGTTAGAGAGGCGCTGCTCTCTCGGTTGCTCTAATAAAAAACTGAAGCGCTTAACCTACGAGCAATACTTCCTTCAGTACCCATCTAGTAACTAACAATTCGAAACTTGTAAGCTTCTTTCATCTTTCTCTTGCCTATTATGGCGACGTCTTATACAATTCGCCGTCCTGAAATCTCGGTCTTAATTTATTTTCGTTCCTTGCTTCCTCCGGATGGCCGAGCCCATGTGGAAGCTAATAATCCGTAAGGAGCAACCTATGCGTCATTACGAAATCGTATTCATGGTGCACCCTGATCAAAGCGAGCAAGTTGCTGGCATGATCGAGCGTTACACTAACACTATCACTGAAGCTGGCGGTACTATCCACCGTTTAGAAGATTGGGGTCGTCGTCAAATGGCTTACCCAATCAATAAATTGCATAAAGCACACTACGTTCTTTTGAACGTTGAAGCTGAGCAAGCTGTTATTGATGAGTTAGAAACTGCTTTCCGTTTTAACGATGCAGTTCTACGTAACATGATCATGCGCACTAAATCTGCAGTAACTGAACAATCTATCATGATGAAAGTACGCGAAGAGCGCGCTCCACGTCGTGAAGAACGTTCTGAAGCTAAGTCAGAAGAAGAAGCAGCTGAGTAATTAATTGATGACCAATCGATTGGAGTTAAGCGGCACTGTTGCTAAAGCTCCGGTTAGAAGCCTGAGTCCTGCGGGCATCGCTCATTGCCATTTTAGTATTGAGCACCGTTCCACAGTACAAGAAGCGAATTTACCGAGACAAGTTTATTGTCGTATGCAGGTTGTCGTAAGTGGGCCAAGGTCACAAGAATTAACTCAATATTTAGTTTTAGGTAGTCACATTAAGGTAAGTGGTTTTGTCGCTTATCACACCGGCCGAAATGGTTTGGGGAAATTAGTGTTACATGCCGACAACATAACTCAAATTTAAGATCAGGAGATAGCCCATGGCTCGTTTCTTCCGTCGTCGTAAATTCTGCCGTTTCACTGCAGAAGGCGTACAAGAGATTGATTACAAAGACGTAGCAACTCTTAAAAACTACATCACTGAAGCTGGTAAAATTGTACCTAGCCGTATCACTGGCACAAGTGCTAAATATCAGCGTCAACTAGCTCGCGCTATCAAGCGTTCTCGCTACCTAGCACTTCTTCCATATACTGACAAACATCAGTAATTGGCAGCAGTTTAATTAAGTTTAAGAGGACTAAGATAATGCAAGTTATTCTACTTGATAAAATCGGTAACCTAGGCAACCTTGGCGACCAAGTTAACGTTAAATCTGGCTACGCTCGTAACTTCCTTATCCCTAAGGGTAAAGCAGTTATGGCTACTAAAGCTAACGTTGAAGTTTTCGAAGCACGTCGTGCAGAATTAGAAGCTAAAGTTGCTGAGCAACTAGCTGCTTCTCAAGCTCGTGCTGATGAAATCAACGCATTAGAAGCAGTTGTACTTGCTTCTAAAGCGGGCGACGAAGGTAAACTATTTGGTTCTATCGGTACTCGTGATATCGCTGATGCAGTTACTGCAGCAGGCGTTAAAGTTGCTAAGAGTGAAGTTCGCCTTCCTGAAGGTGCACTACGTAACCTTGGTGAGTTTGAAATCAGCATCCAACTTCATTCTGAAGTGTTCGCTGAAGTTAAACTTCAAGTGGTTGCTGCTGAGTAATCAGTATCAAAGCACAATAAAAAAGCCGACCTAGTGTCGGTTTTTTTACATTTAAAGGAAAGTGATGGGTGCTTTCTATGAGTTAAGGGCAGTAGACTTGAGCAGCAATGCTGTTTATAACTGGCTACTCAAACCTTTAATGTTTAGAAGCGAAAGAGTAAATTTATGTTAAAGGTACTGTCGGTATTTTTAAGATCATTCGGCACTTTACTAATATGCTGACGATTATGAGATAGCTTTAACGCAATATCATCGGTAATGTTATTGAGAGCGCTAATTTCAGTATCTAAACGAGTGTTGCTTTGACCGGCCACTAACGTTGCCTGCATCTCGAAAGATAAGGTTTTAAACGGTTTCCAGCTTGAGGTTAAATTACCCCTGATAATACTCTCGGCAACATCCTCAGGAAAAATAGGATCATCATCGTCAATTTCATCTGTATTAGGTTGCTGTATACGATAACCAGGACCAAGTTCGACTTCTAACTTGAAAGTTTCGGTGTTACTTACCTGTAAACCAAAACCAGTTGAAACCGTATAATCTCGATAGTAAGAGCTGTATTTTGAATCTATGCCTTTGAAGCTTCCATAGAGATAGGTTTTGGATCCTAGCTTATAGTCACTTTGAAGCTCATAACTTTGCTCGCGCTCTTCTTCTTCTCCGTCATCATCTTCACGATAGATTTTCACTTCGCCCGAGTTACGCATTTTTCCCTTGATGTAACTAAGTGCTACGCGAGCATTTAAAGACTGGTTATCGTCATTACCTTTACGTGATTGATACCCAAATTCAATCTCGGGTTTCCAAGGGGACTCTTCTTTTTTCTTTTTAGCTTCTTCTTTTTTCGCTTCGCTATCACTGTCTGAGCTTTCACCAAGTAGTTTAGCAATGGCTTCTTCATCGACATCTGAGTCATTGTCTGTTTTGCTGTCACTATCGGCTTTTGCATCACCAGTCGTTTCAGGTTTATCAGTCGATTCAGTGTCTGTCGCTTGTGATTGATTTGATGATGTGTCGTCAGGAGAGGATGATGTTTCATCCCAAGAAGATTCAGAATTATCAGGACGGTCTTCTTTTGAAATGCTTTTAGGTTCATCATCCGGTGATATTGTTGATGTTTCTGCTCCATATAGCACAGGGCTAGATAGCAATAATAGCAGCGGTAATAAACGTTTTAGCACAAGCAGCTTTGCCTCAGTAAAAAGATAGCCATCACTATAAATTTTTTTTGATAGTGCTAGTCATTATAGAGTTAATTTTTCATTTTATTCGATAGTGTGCTTACAAATCTATACACTCCGTTATAATAGTGAACTAGATTTTGCAATTAAGTGGTCCCATGGCTGAAAATAAAACTCGAAAAATCATAGATTCCCAAGTCGATGCTCTTAAAGTTCCCCCACATTCCCTTGAGGCTGAACAATCAGTCTTAGGTGGTCTTTTGCTGGATAACGAGCGCTGGGATTCTATCTCAGGCAAAGTGGTGGAAAAGGACTTTTATAGCCGGCCACACCGTTTGATCTTTTCTGCTATTAAAGCCATTTTAGAAGACAATCAGCCGTTAGATTTAATTACTTTATCAGAATACCTCGAATTACGTGAAGAACTTGATTCGGTTGGTGGATTTGCCTATCTTGCTGATTTAGCAAAAAACACCCCAAGTGCTGCGAATATTAATGCTTATGCAGATATTGTGTGTGAGCGAGCTTTAGTTCGTAGTTTAATTGGCATTGCGAATGAGATCGCTGATGCAGGTTATGATCCTCAAGGTCGTAGCTCAGCTGATTTACTAGACATGGCAGAAAGTAAAGTTTTTGCGATTGCCGAAGAGCGAACCACGGAAAGTGAAGGTCCTCAAGGTGTGAATAGTATTTTAGAAAAAACCCTTGAGCGTATCGAAGAGTTGTATAAATCGCCACAAGATGGTGTGACAGGTGTAAATACAGGTTTTGCTGATCTCAATAAGAAAACCGCAGGCTTGCAAGGTTCCGATCTGATCATTGTCGCGGCTCGTCCATCGATGGGTAAAACCACTTTTGCGATGAACTTGTGTGAAAACGCAGCGATGGATCAAGATAAGCCGGTATTGATCTTCTCATTAGAGATGCCGGCTGAACAGTTAATGATGCGTATGTTAGCTTCTCTTTCTCGTGTCGACCAAACCAAAATCCGTACGGGTCAACTTGATGATGAAGATTGGGCTCGTATTTCATCGACCATGGGTATTCTGATGCAAAAGAAGAATATGTATATCGATGATAGCTCAGGTTTAACTCCGACAGATTTACGTTCTCGTGCGCGTCGAGTTGCTCGTGAAACCGGTGGTTTATCTATGATCATGGTCGATTACTTGCAGTTAATGCGGGTGCCGGGTTTACAGGACAACCGTACCCTTGAGATTTCAGAAATCTCTCGATCATTAAAAGCGTTAGCGAAAGAACTGAATGTTCCTGTTGTCGCACTTTCACAGCTTAACCGTTCTTTGGAGCAACGTGCCGACAAACGTCCAATTAACTCAGATTTACGTGAATCAGGGGCGATTGAGCAAGACGCCGATTTAATCATGTTTATTTATCGTGATGAGGTTTATCACCCAGACAGTGCTTTAAAAGGTATTGCAGAAATCATTATTGGTAAACAGCGTAATGGTCCGATTGGTTCGGTACGCTTAACATTCCAAGGGCAGTTTTCTCGTTTCGATAATTACGCGGGACCCGCTTTTGATGATGAGTAATTAATGCGATGAAAGAGTCATCAAAAAAAGGTCATGATTCGCTTTCCTTTCAAAGTAAGGTGAGTGATAGGGTGAAGGTTCATGATCTTACTCCAATGCAATCGGCAACCGCCCATATTAATTTACAAGCTCTACAAAATAACTTAACGCGAGTAAAACAAAAAGCGCCCAGAAGCCATTTATTAGCAATAATTAAAGCCAATGCTTACGGGCATGGAGTGGGTGATTGTGCATTAAGTTTATCTCAAGCTGATGGGTTTGGTGTTGCGCGCTTAGAAGAAGCATTGGAATTGAGAACTGCAGGTATTGATAAACCGATTTTGCTGTTAGAAGGCTTTTATTCGGCTGATGATTTAGCGCTTTTACATCAATATAATTTACAAACAGTGGTGCATTGTGAAGAACAATTGGCCATGTTAGAGCAAGCTTCACTGTCGGATCCTGTCATCGTTTGGTTGAAAATTGATACGGGTATGCATCGTTTAGGTGTTAGACCAGAACAATTCAAGTATTTTGTTGAACGCTTACAGGCCTCGTCTGCCGTTGCAAAACCATTACGCTTTATGAGTCACTTTGGTTGCGCGGATGAACTCGACAACCCTGCAACATCCCAACAGATTCAACTCTTCTCTTCACTAACAGAGCAACAAGGTCCGTGTTCGCTTGCAGCATCATCTGGCATTCTTGCTTGGCCTGATAGTCACTTTGATTGGGTGCGCCCAGGGATCATTATGTATGGTATTTCTCCATTTGATTTTTCGACAGGACAGCAACTTGGCTTCCAACCCGTGATGACATTAAAGTCGCATTTGATTGCAGTTCGCGATCTTAAAGCCGGAGAGTGTGTTGGTTATGGCGCAACTTGGCAAAGCCCTGTTGATACTAAAATTGGTGTGATTGCGATGGGGTATGGCGATGGTTATCCTCGCACAGCACCAAATGGCACACCAGTTTTGGTTAATGGTCGAAAAGTGTCAATATCTGGGCGAGTTTCGATGGATATGCTAACCGTTGATTTAGGCCCTAATGCACGAGATAGAGTCGGCGATGAAGCCATTTTTTGGGGAGAAGCATTGCCGGTAGAAGAAGTAGCAAGCCATATAGGTACTATTGGTTATGAGCTCGTGACTCAGCTCACTGGGCGTGTGGTTCGAAAATATGACCAAGGGATCTAATTGTGAATGGTTTAATGAAACAAATGAACACTCTTACCAAGATCCTTAAGTGGGGGCTGTTAAGTTTCAGTGGACTATCATTTGCCACAATTGCAGAGACCATGCCGGTAATATCTCATGAAGATGATCCTGCGTCGCAGACAGTAAATGATGCAGTAACTAATACTTCTAAGCTTGATGAGAAAAAGGAAGATAGCTCATCTTGGTATTCTGAATTTAAAGTGGTTCCATTTGGTTTTCTGTCGGATACGATAGGCAACTCTATTGGTGCAGCAGGGTTGGTTAAAGGAGCTGGTCAGCCACAAGCGGCTTTACTTGGCGCAGCTTTTATCTCTGATAAAGGCAGTTTTATGACTTATCTAGGCGGTTATAACTACCAATTAAGCGAGCGCTGGTTAGTTAACTTTGATGCTTATAGCGCCCAATTTAAAGATTATGAATATTATTTAGGCCCTAATACCAGAAATGATTCAAAGTTTGAAGATTCAATCATTACCGATGGTCAAGAATCACGCTTACAAACTGCTTTTCGTTATGTTCTTCCTATTGGTTTAGGGAGTGAAAAAGGAGGCTCTGCTGGCTATATGTCTACCCGAGAAGTCACCTCATGGAATCCTTTAGAAAGTGGTGTATCCTCACTTTCAGTCAAACCGTTCTTTAAATCTCGTCACCTTGATAATAATGTTTATGATGAACCAGAATCAACATGGGGTGTGGAGTTAAAGGCTGATTGGGATAATCGCGATAATTTAAGGAATACCACCACAGGCTCTCGGACACAATTAAGCTTAACTCACGCTCCGGATACGGGGAATGAAAATCCTTGGACGACTTGGGAATTTCAAAATAGTCATTATTTTGATTTAGGTCCATTAGCTGACATTTTTAATAAACAAGTCGTTGCATTTGATTTTTATACAGCGGGTACACCTAGTTGGGACTCTGGAACGGATGGTAATGAACATCGTCCCCCTGAGTATGCTGGGGTTCGTTTAGGCGGATTATTCCGTCAACGTGCTTTTTCTGGAGGGCGTTTTACTGGCCGAGCGGCGATTAACTACAGTTTAGAATATCGAGTTATGCCAGATTGGCAACCATTACAAAATTGGCCTATTTTTGATTTATATAAAGTTCCTTGGTGGCAATGGGTTGTCTTTACGGATGTTGGTCGGGTTGCGGATGAATATAAATTGTCAACGCTTAACCAAGATATGCAAGTGAGTGTTGGTGGTGCGATCCGTTTTCAAGTTGAAGGGGTTGTCGTTCGAACGGAAATGGCATGGGGTGATGAAGAAAGTGTTTTTCGAGTCATGGTAAATCAGCCGTTTTAATCTTATTTGTTCATTTCTTTATGACTGATTTTTATTTAAACTGATATAACGCAATACAGATCACATAAATCGCTGCAATAATCATTCATCGACGGCGATGTTATCACCATGAAATAGGTGACTTCTTAAGGTTTTGCCACTTTAATGTGGTGAAATCTATTTTTTATATCGGGGGCAGGCAATTCGATTATTTCGCTTTAGCCTGAATGAAACCAACAGACTTATCAGGACTAGATAATGTTGAAAAATATCAATCCAACCACCACTGCGGCATGGACAGCGTTAACTGCTCATTTTGAATCAGCACAAGACATGGAATTAGCGTCTTTATTTTCTCAAGATTCACAACGATTTGAGCAATTCTCTGCCAAGTTCGGCTCAGATATTCTAGTCGATTACTCTAAGAATTTGATTAATAAAGAAACGCTTACACACTTATTTTCACTCGCTAATCAAATCGAGCTTACCTCGGCAATTGAAGCGATGTTCAGCGGTGCAAAGATCAATCAAACTGAAGGTCGTGCAGTATTACACACGGCTCTACGTAATCGTAGCAATACGCCAGTGATGGTTGATGGCGAAGATGTGATGCCTGCGGTTAATGCTGTATTGGCAAAAATGGAAGCGTTCACTCATCGTATCGTATCTGGTGATTGGAAAGGGTATACCGGTAAAGCAATTACGGACGTGGTTAATATTGGTATTGGTGGTTCCGATCTTGGCCCTTACATGGTTTCAGAAGCTTTATCGCCTTATAAAACTCGCTTGAATATGCATTTTGTTTCGAATGTAGATGGCACTCATATTGCAGAAACGTTGAAGGATTTGAATCCAGAAACGACATTATTTCTTGTCGCTTCTAAAACCTTTACCACTCAAGAAACGATGACTAATGCGCATTCGGCTCGTGATTGGTTCTTAACAACAGCACAAGACTCTGCTCATGTAGCAAAGCATTTTGCTGCGCTTTCAACTAATGCAAAATCAGTTGCTGAATTTGGTATTGATACCGATAACATGTTTGAGTTCTGGGATTGGGTTGGTGGTCGTTATTCTTTATGGTCGGCAATTGGTCTATCTATTTCATTGGCTATTGGTTTTGATAACTTTGTTGAGTTATTGGAAGGCGCACATGAAATGGATAAGCATTTTGCGAATACTGAATTTGAACATAACATTCCTGTGATTTTGGCGTTAATTGGTATTTGGTACAACAATTTCCACGGTGCGGAATCTGAAGCCATTCTACCTTATGACCAATATATGCATCGCTTTGCTGCGTATTTCCAACAAGGCAACATGGAGTCGAATGGTAAATGTGTCGATCGTAACGGTGAAGCCGTGGATTACCAAACAGGCCCAATCATCTGGGGTGAGCCGGGTACTAATGGTCAGCATGCTTTCTATCAGTTGATCCATCAAGGAACGAAGTTAATTCCATGTGATTTCATTGCACCGGCTATCAGCCACAATAAGGTGAGTGATCATCATCAAAAATTAATGTCGAATTTCTTCGCACAGACAGAAGCTTTAGCGTTTGGTAAAACAAAAGCGCAAGTAGAGGCTGAGTTTATGGCGGCAGGTAAGTCACCTGAAGAAGTAAAAGATCTGGTTAACTTTAAAGTGTTTGAGGGTAATCGTCCAACCAACTCGATCCTTGTGAAACAAATTACGCCGAAAACATTAGGCAACTTGATTGCAATGTACGAGCATAAAATCTTTGTTCAAGGTGTGATTTTAAATATCTTTAGTTTTGATCAGTGGGGGGTGGAGTTAGGTAAGCAACTTGCTAACCAGATCTTACCTGAGCTTGCTGATAATCAAGCAGTTGAGTCTCACGATAGTTCAACGAATGGTTTGATTAATGCGTTTAAAGCTTTTCAAGCGTAGCTGACTAAACTAGCGGAAACAAAAAAGAGAAGCTCAAAAAGGGCTTCTCTTTTTTTATTGATAAAAAGTAGAGCATGTCACCTTTCACACTGGTGATTACTGAATGATGAGATTAGTGGCGGCAGTTTTTACAAGTACCGTGAGTTTCAATGACATGGTTCGTTAAGGTAAAACCATGCTCATCAATATTCTTAGTTAAAAGGGCGACTAAGTTATCATCTTGCAGCTCGCTTACATCCCCACATTGATCGCAAATCAGTAGGTGAGAAAAATGCTTATGTTCACTACCATGCTCATCGAAAAAACAACAAGAGACAAAACTATTGGTTGATTCAACACGGTGAATGAAACCT
This sequence comes from Vibrio rumoiensis 1S-45, assembly GCF_000286955.2. Taxonomy (GTDB): domain Bacteria; phylum Pseudomonadota; class Gammaproteobacteria; order Enterobacterales; family Vibrionaceae; genus Vibrio; species Vibrio rumoiensis_A. Next base: position 7,572 of record NZ_AJYK02000066.1, on the reverse strand, counting down.
TGTTCAAGTAAAAATTCTAAAGCGCGATATACCGTTGGTGGCTTTGCTTGAGGTTCGGTTTGTTTGAGCTTATCGAGTAAATCATAAGCACTTGATGACCCTTTTTGTTGCCAGATTAATTCTAAAACTTGTTGACGTTGGGAGGTCAAGCGTACGCCTCTTTTTTGACAAAGATCGGTAACTTGTTGAAGTAATCGTTTATTCAAAATACAGGCCTTATCGTTTAATCGTTTTTCACCATCATGCTTTGTGTCAATAAAATGAGAACGCATTTCGGTGGTGTACGGTATTGCAGCCTATGGTAAAATATTTAGCTTAATAAGTCAGAGATATTTATCCCATATAACGTTATGAAAAATTTCCCATTACAACGCTTTTCCGTTGCGCCCATGCTCGATTGGACAGATCGTCACTGTCGTTACTTTCATCGCTTATTATCCGAGCATACTTTACTGTATACCGAAATGGTGACAACTGGTGCGATCATTCATGGTAAAGGGGACTTTCTACAGTTTAGTGAACAAGAACATCCTATTGCCCTTCAACTTGGTGGTTCAAATCCTACCGATTTAGCTCATTGCGCTAAGCTTGCTCAAGAACGTGGTTATGATGAAATTAACTTAAATGTGGGTTGCCCATCCGATCGTGTCCAAAACGGAAAGTTTGGTGCATGTTTAATGGCTGAGCCTGAACTGGTTGCTGATTGTATGGTGGCAATGCGTGAGGTCGTGGATATTCCTGTGACAGTGAAAACTCGAATTGGAATTGATGAACAAGATTCTTATGAGTTTCTTACACGATTTGTATCACTAGTGAGTGAGAAAGGTGGGGTTGAACAATTTACGATTCATGCTCGTAAGGCGTGGTTAAGTGGTTTAAGCCCAAAAGAAAATCGTGAAATCCCAGAACTAGATTACCCTCGCGCCTATCAACTCAAACAAGATTTCCCTAATTTAACGATTGCGATTAATGGTGGCGTAAAAACTTTAGAAGATTCATTGGTTCATTTAGAGCATCTTGATGGTGTGATGGTTGGGCGTGAAGCTTATCAGAACCCATATATTCTTGCTGAAGTGGATCAACGTTTGTTTGGTAGTGATAAGCCGATTAAAAAACGCCGTCAGGTCGTACATGAGATGTTGCCTTATATCGAGCAAGAAATGGCAAAGGGCGCGAGTCTTGGTCATATCACTCGTCATATGTTGGGCTTATTTCAAGCGATGCCAGGGGCTCGTCAATGGCGTCGTTATATTAGTGAAAATGCTCATAAGCCAGGTTCAGGAGTAGAAGTGGTTCAAGCTGCATTAGCTAAAATCCCCGCTGAATTAGACGTTTAATCACTCAGTTTTAATTGAAATTAATATGGTGAATTTAACCTACAATTGGTTAAATTCACCTTTTTTGTTTTCTATGTTTGAATGCTAATTATAACTGTATGATATTTATATATTTCTACTGCAGCTAAAGTTGGCTTGATATCTGCATTAGTTTATTAATACAGATAGGAGATAATTATGATTGAGTTACTGTTTATTTTAATGTTTTTTGGTTTTTTGATGTTTACTGGCGTCACTATGGTTACGTTTTTTCTTGCGATTGCTGCGTCGCTTTTGTTTGTATTCGTGGTGAGTATGGTGGGGGCTGTGATTAAATTACTGCCATGGATTGTAGTTGCTTTAATTGGTCTATATATTTACAAGCATTATAACAAGCCGAGTTCTTATTGATGGCTTGATATGCCATAAATAATCATGGACTTGGAGTTAAGAATGAAAAAGAGTATTTGGTTTGCTGTTACTTTGGGAGGAGTACTAACCACTGCGGCGGTACAAGCTGAAAATACATGGAACACTAAAGTTGGGATGGATTATTGGTGGGCGACGAATAAAGTCGATGAAGTAAAATACCAAGGCGATGATCCTATTTCCGCTTATGTAGACTTTTCCCATTCTTTACCATATATACCTAACTTTAAATTGCGTTACACTCAAATTGATAATTCTGCGATAAGTTTTAACAATATTGATTACATTGCATATTATCCGGCTCTTCATACAGATAGTGTGGCTTTTAATATCGGTATTTCAGCATCACAGTTTCAAAGTGGTGAATATCGACAAGACGGTATCGGTAGCTCTCAAAGTTTCAATGAGGTTGCATGGGCGTTGTATGCTGACGGACGATTGATTGTGCCCGGAACTCAGTTTAGTCTGATTGGTGATATGCAGTTTGGTGGAACAGGTGATAACTCGACAGCCGATGTTATGGTTGGCCTTGATTATGTTTTCAAATTAGACACCGTTGATCTTAGTCTGCGTGGTGGTTATCGAGTTATGGACTATTCATTTGATTATTTTACTGGTGAGCCAGTTGAGGTTCGAGAGCAAGGTTTTTTTACTGGGGTAGAACTTAATTTTTAGTAAAAACAATTCACTAAATCATACCGCTAAAATTGGCGGTATTTTTTTTTGTCTAAAATGTGACCATTTACTTAGCAGTATTGAAAATTTGCGCCATGCTTAAAGTTCATCGTGTGATTAACATGGAAGGGTGGGCAATGACGGTTATCGAATTACGTCGTTTATATCAAGATAAGCAGTTAATCGAAGCTATAATTGAATCTTCTTCTGAAGATGAAGTTTGGATTGTTGAGTTTCGCCACAATAGAGGTGGCTTAGTTTTATTGACCGATGAAAATGGCAAAGAGTGCCATTACCAAGATGTTGATGACGCTTCTCGGTCTGCTTTAGATGTTGGCTTCAAACAAGTTCGTATTGCTAATAAGTAAATTATTGTGATTTAACAGTAAGGTAAGCAGCTTGCCTTGCTGTTTTTTCGTTTTATGCCCTTCCTTTTTATTCTCTTATTTCCAAAAAGTTATAAAACATACTTATCAATTCTTTCTCGCTATTAATCAGAATCGTTAATCTAGTAGAACGAAGCATACATAGTGTTATACCTAAAACACCCAAACTCGAATTTTAAAAAGATTTGGGAATAGATAGATAGGATGTCGTGACATGTTACTTAAGGATCTTTCAGCTCTAGCGAGTCCGTTGAATGACCAACAAATTGGTCAACTGCAACAGGCTATGTCTGAGTTATCACCACAGCAACTTGCATGGGTTAGTGGTTATTTTTGGGGGCTAAGCCAAACCGGCCAACCTTCTTCAGCTAATTCTCCTCAGTCTCAGCTTTCTGTTGCTGCGCAACCTGCAGGAAAGTTGAGCATCATTTATGCCTCACAAACAGGTAATGCAAAAGGCGTTGCGGAAGCGTTGAAAAATGAGGCTGACTCAAATGGTATTGCTGTTGAGCTATTTGATGCCAGTGATTACAAAGGTAAAAATTTAGCCAAAGAAACGCATGTCATTATTGTTGCCTCGACCAATGGTGAAGGTGAAGCTCCGGATAATGCGCTTGAGTTGCATGAGTTTTTACAATCTAAGAAAGCGCCTAAGCTACCAAACTTACAATATGCAGTTATTGCACTTGGTGATTCTAGTTATGAGTTTTTCTGCCAAACCGGTAAGGATTTTGATAGTTACTTAAGTAAATTAGGGGCGACAGCATTTTTAGACCGCTTGGATTGTGATGTTGATTATGAAGCTCAAGCAACGGAATGGCGTAAGCAAGCATTAGAGAAAGTAAAAGAAACGTTAGTAACAACTGATGCTGAGGTCGTTCAACTTCCTGTAGGACAAGCTGCTCATACGGAAAGCCAATGGAATAAGCAAAACCCATATTCAGCGACGTTACTTACGAGTCAAAAAATAACCGGTCGTGATTCAGGCAAAGACGTTCGTCATATCGAAATCGATCTTGATGGTTCTGGAATAACTTACCAACCTGGTGATGCATTAGGGGTTTGGTATGAAAACAGCTCAGATCTTGTTGCTGCTATTTTAGATCAAGTCGGTTTATCTGGTATTGAGAGCATTGAACTTGATGGTGAGAGTTTATCTATTCACAGTGCCTTAGTGAGTAAGTTTGAAATCACCACTTCTAATCCTCAGTTCGTGACGAAATATGCAGAGCTATCTGGCAGTAAGAAGCTGCAAAAGCTGGTGGGTGATAAAGATAAGTTACGTGAATACGCAGGCAACACCCAAGTTATTGATGTATTGAAAGAGAAGAAAACAGCGTTAAGTGCTGATCAATTGGTGAGCTTATTACGTCGATTAACGCCTCGCTTGTACTCTATAGCGTCTAGTCAAGCTGATGTCGATGATGAGGTACACTTAACTGTTGGTTTAGTTGAATATCACCAAGGTGATGAAGCTCGTTTTGGCGGTGCATCGCATTATCTTTCTCATCGTTTAGAGGAAGGCGATAGCTTAAAAGTGTTCATTGAGCACAATAATAACTTTAAATTGCCACAAGATGACAATACCCCTGTGATTATGATTGGGCCAGGAACTGGTATCGCACCTTTCCGCAGTTTTGTTCAAGAGCGTGAAGCGCGAGATGCTGAAGGTAAGAATTGGTTGTTCTTTGGTGACAGAACCTTTACTCAAGATTTCTTGTACCAAGTTGAATGGCAGAAATATTTAAAATCAGGTGTTTTAAATAAACTGGATGTGGCCTTTAGTCGTGATCAAGCACAAAAAGTGTATGTTCAAGATCGTATCTTAGAAAATGCTGCAGAAGTATGGCAATGGTTACAGCAAGGTGCTTATGTTTATGTGTGTGGTGATGCAAATCGTATGGCAAAAGATGTACATAATGCATTAATCACAGTAGTAGAAGAACAAGGTAAGTTGGGTCGTGAACAAGCTGAAGCGTTTGTTAATGACTTACGTAAAGCAAAACGTTATCAAAGGGATGTGTACTAATGAGCACGAAAGAACAAGTTGTATTAGGCGAAGTATTAGGCCCACTTTCTGATGGTGAACGTTTAAAAGCAGAAAGTAATTTCTTACGTGGCACGATTGCAGAAGATTTACAAAATCCAATTACCGGCGCGGTGACGGGTGATAATTTTACCTTAATTCGTTTTCACGGTATGTATTTACAAGATGATCGTGATATTCGTGCTGAACGAGCCAAGCAAAAACTAGAGCCATTGCATACCTTGATGGTACGCGCACGTTTACCTGCTGGGGTGATCACACCAACACAATGGATTGGTGTCGATAAATGGGCAGATGAGCATACTTTATATGGAAGTATTCGTTTAACGACGCGTCAAACCTTCCAATATCATGGCATTTTAAAACCCAACATTAAGAAAGTGCATAAGGCACTCAATTCGATTGGTATTGACTCTATTGGTACCGCCGCGGATATGAATCGTAATGTACTTTGTACCGCTAACCCGTATCAATCAGAAGTACACCAAGAAGCTTATGAATGGTCGAAAAAAATTAGCGAGCACTTTTTACCTCATGCTCGAGGTTATGCCGAAGTTTGGCTAGATGCTGAAAAAATTGATAGTACAGTTCAAGAAGAAGAGCCTATTTTAGGAAGGACGTACTTACCGCGTAAATTTAAAACGACCATTGCGATTCCGCCACTGAACGATGTCGATGTGCATGCTAACGATTTGAACTTTGTTGCGATTGAAGAAAATGGCAAATTAATTGGCTTTAATGTGCTGGTGGGCGGTGGTCTTGCTATGACACATGGTGACACCTCTACTTATCCTCGTCGTGCTGATGATTTTGGCTTTATCCCAGTCGAACAGACTTTGGCATTTGCTGAGGCTGTGGTCACCACTCAACGTGGTTGGGGTAATCGCTCTAATCGTAAGAATGCGAAAACTAAATACACATTAGACCGTGTGGGTATTGATGTATTTAAAGCCGAAGTCGAAAAACGCGCAGGGAGCCAATTTGAAGCCAGTCGTCCTTATGAGTTTACCGAACGTGGTGATCGTATCGGTTGGTCTGAAGGTATCGATGGTAAGCACTACTTGTCTCTATTTATAGAGAATGGTCGTATTTTAGATTATCCAGGTAAGCCTTTGAAAACCGGAATGCTTGAATTGGCTAAAGTGCATAAAGGTGACTTCCGCATTACTGCTAACCAAAATTTGATCGTTGCAGGCGTCGCCACTGATCAAAAAGAAGTGATTGAAAGTATCGCGATAGCGCATGGTTTGATGGATGCATCGACAAGTGAGCAGCGTAAGAACTCAATGGCTTGTGTGGCATTTCCCACATGCCCATTAGCAATGGCAGAAGCGGAACGTTTCCTTCCTTCTTTTGTGACTGATGTTGAAGGTATTCTACAAAAACATCAATTACCTAAAGAAGAGAGTATTATTTTACGTGTTACTGGTTGTCCAAATGGTTGCGGTCGAGCGATGTTAGCTGAAGTCGGATTAGTTGGTAAAGCTCCAGGGCGTTATAACTTACACCTTGGTGGTAATAGAAGTGGTACTCGTGTACCTAAAATGTATAAAGAAAATATTACTGATAAACAAATATTAGAAGAAATGGACAGCTTAGTTGCTCGTTGGTCAAAAGAACGTTCAGAAAATGAAGCGTTTGGGGATTTTGTGATTCGAGTCGGTATCGTCGAAGAGGTCTTTATCTCTAAGAGGGATTTCTATGCATAACACCATTGAAGCAAAGCTGGATCTAAATGAATTACTCACCTTTAATAAAGTTGAGCAAAGTTTAAAGTTGGCAGAAGTAAATGCCTACCTTGAAGAGTTGGATGCAAGGCAAAGAGTCATTTGGGCTCTAGATAACTTGGATGGTGAGTTTGCTGTATCTTCAAGTTTCGGAATTCAGGCCGCTGTAATGCTTCATTTGGTTACTGAAGTTAAGTCCGATGTTCCAGTTATCTTGACCGATACTGGTTACTTATTTCCAGAAACATACCAGTTTATCGATGAACTCACTCAAAAGTTGAACTTGAATTTAAAAGTTTTTCGTTCAGAGCAGAGCCCTAACTGGCAAGAAGCGTTATATGGAAAGCTGTGGGAACAAGGTGTAGACGGTATAGAAAAATACAACAAGATAAATAAAGTTGAACCAATGCGCAGAGCATTAAAAGAACTGAATGTATCAACGTGGTTTTCTGGTTTACGTCGAGAGCAGTCAAACACTCGCAACCATTTACCGATTCTAGCAGTACAAAATGGTGTATTTAAATTCCTGCCAATCATCGATTGGAGTAATAAAGAGATACATCAATATTTAGAAAAGAACGGTCTGTCATACCATCCGTTATGGGAAGAAGGGTATCTTTCTGTAGGGGATACCCACACTACACGTAAATGGGAGCCAGGAATGACAGAAGAAGAAACACGCTTTTTTGGTTTAAAGAGAGAGTGTGGGCTTCATGAAGATGATGGTGAAGCAGAAAAAGATGGTTCTGGTATTTAATCTTCTCTCTATTTAAAGAGAATACCGAGAAAGGCTACTTAACTAAGTAGCCTTTTATATATGTATAAATCACTCAGAAATAATAACTCTGTGGATAACCTGTTCTTTAGTGTTGATTAAAGTGGTATAAATAAGCTGTTGAACGTAAATTGAGCGCTTAACACTTATTTTTAAAGTTTTTTGAAAAAAGGGCTTGCCAATGTGATGTTGATCTCTATAATGCGACCTCACTGAC
>NZ_AJYK02000065.1 GCF_000286955.2 Vibrio rumoiensis 1S-45 | reverse complement strand
AAACATCAAAACTAGTCATTAAAAACCTGTCTAATTTTATTCAAGATAAGTTTAGATGCTTGACCATCCCCATATGGATTAACTACATTACTCGCTTTACCCATTTCCAACATAGATATAGCAGATTCAACAATTCGACTCTCATCTGTTGCGCCAGACAAAACAGACAACCCTAATGCCAAGGCCTCCGGTCTTTCAGTTGTCTCTCTTAATACTACAACTCGTGTACCATAAGTTGGCGCCTCTTCTTGTATACCTCCAGAATCAGTCAATACTAATGGCGCGCTCAGTAGCACTTGTTGTAACTCAATATAATCTAATGGCTCAACCACATTCACAAAGTCACAATCAACCAAATTATCTAGAACCGACTGTTTAACTTTGGGGTTAGGATGAGAAGCAAACAAAAAATGTAAATCAGGTTTGCACTGTGCTAGTGTTTTTATGGCTTGGCAAATCGTCGGAATATATTCCCAGTTTTCTCTACGATGTGCCGTTACCAATACAGTGTTACTAACCTCAACCTTTAACACCCCACTTTCTATTAGATAATTTTGAGCATCAATTGCCGTATTTCCCGTGACTAAAATTGTCGCTGCATCAACCCCTTCTTTTAATAAAGATTCTTTTGCTAAATCAGTAGGAGCAAAATGTAAATTGGCAATTTTCCCTACCAAAGTACGATTTGATTCTTCAGGAAACGGATGTTGTAAATTGCCCGAACGTAAACCTGCTTCAACATGCCCAATAATCGGCACCTGATTATAAAAAGCAGCCAGAGCCCCGGCTAGTGTTGACGAAGTATCGCCATGCACTAAAACACACTGATATTTTTTACTTTGTAATATGCTTTCTACGCTCTTCATCAGACCGCCAACTAAATCACTTAGCGTTGCTCCTATTGGACGCTCTAATACATAAGTTGGTGCAATAGAAAAAAAATGAAATGTCTGATCTGCGAGTGAATCATGCTGACCAGTATGACACCAATCAATATGAACATTCTGTTCCTTAAAGTATTTATAGATTGGAGCCATTTTTATTATTTCAGGTCGGGTTCCTGTCACGATTAACATGTTACACATTTCAAAACTCACAGTGTGTCCTTACTTCCATATCAACAGAAATTATCTAGAGAGTAGATTGATTTAATATTTAGAATATATGAGCTTCCATAAACCTAAAAAATTAGAGACTATCCGCAAAATATTGATAATGACCACTCAAAAGAGTCATAACTATGCAGCGAAAGTCACAAATAAAGATAATTATTACATACTCCTGACGATATAGAACGTGACACTTCTATCACCAAGATCTATAAATTATACTTTATCTCATAAGTGAGACAGCCTCCCCCCCCCTCCCGCAACATAAAACCCAAATATATAAACAGCAGACACGCAAAATCACTCAATAAAGAGTGTTATTTATCAATTAATTAATTAGATTTTGTAGAGAGAAGATTTGGAGCGTGCGGCGGGAATCGAACCCGCATCATCAGCTTGGAAGGGTGTTAACCCACCCTAACGATAAATAGCCACATTTAAATATGTAATTAAAAATTAACAAGTTAAAAGCATAAAAACAATACCAAAATACTGTAGTGGCATAGTGAATTTGGTCACTTAGTTAGAGGTGATATAATCACCTCATAAGTTAACAGGTGACACTATGAAAAAACGTACAAGACGACTATTTAGCGCAGAATTTAAGTTAGAAGCAGCGCAGTTAGTCCTAGATCAGGACTACTCAGTGACTGAAGCTGCCCAAGCCATGAACGTGGGCAAGTCCACGATGGATAAGTGGGTTCGCCAGCTCAGAGAAGAGCGCCAAGGAAAAACACCCAAAGCTGCACCTATAACCCCTGAGCAAATAGAAATTCGGGAATTGAAAAAGAAGCTGGCTCGGCTTGAAGAGCATAATGAAATACTAAAAAAAGCCACGGCTCTGTTGATGTCGGACTCACTGAACAATTCTTGATAATCAAGAAACTCAAGCAGAGCTACAGCGTAAAAACATTATGCGAAGTCTTCAATGTTTACCGAAGTAGTTATAACTATTGGCTTAAACGCCCAACGGTAATTAATGCTGAAACAGTAAAACTTCGCAGCTTAGTTAGCGAGGCTCACGCCGCAAGTAATGGCTCAGCGGGAGCGAGAACCATTTCAGATATAGTTACCAATCAGGGCGTAAAGCTGAGCCGATACCGAGCAACAAAGCTTATGAAAACTCTTGGTTTAGTGAGTTGCCAAGAACCAAAGCATCGTTACAGAAAGGCTTCACAAGAACATATTGAAATTCCTAATCACTTAGGTCGTCAGTTTGCTGTGACCGCCCCAAATGAAGTCTGGGTTGGCGATGTTACGTATATTTGGACAGGTAATCGGTGGATGTATTTAGCGGTTGTTATCGATCTTTTTGCTCGCAAAGTGGTTGGTTGGTCGATGTCTTTATCACTGATACTCGGTTAACAGGTAAAGCTCTTTCGATGGCTTATGAGTCTCGTGGTAAGCCTAAAGGTGTCATGTTCCATAGCGATCAAGGTAGTCACTATACCAGTCGTAAATACCGCCAATTACTGTGGCGTTTTCAGATAAAACAGAGTTTATCTCGCAGAGGAAATTGCTGGGATAATGCGCCAATGGAGCGCTTCTTTAGAAGTCTGAAGACGGAATGGGTGCCAACTGTCGGTTATCGTAGCTTCGCTGAAGCTCAGCAAGAGATCACCCGCTACATTATCGGATATTACTGCCAACTTAGGCCACATCAGTATAACGGTGGCCTAACGCCCAATGAATCAGAACGATTATATTGGGAAAGCTCTAAAATCGTGGCCAATTTTAGTTGACCACTACATATCGTGGTTTTGAAAAAAGGGGGGTATTTTGAATGCCACTAACGAGAAATAGTTACTACCCTATTTTAACAGTAAGAAATTCTCACCAGTGCTAACTCCAAACAATACAATCAAAAACTACAGTCAATTTTTGTAGCAAAACACATACACACAATTAACATGGAACTTCGAACAGACTAATAAAAAGCCTGTAAACAATTAAGTTTACAGGCTATTAATAGGCAAGTGCGGCTTTTATTTCACTCAACTAGTCATGATTAATAAACAACCACTAAGATCAAAAATTAAAACATTACCCTAATGTAGGCATCACAAATGAGCTTTCATGCTGCTTCAAACGGACACTCGCAGGCCAAATACTTGTCACTGTTTTCATACGAGTATAGAAGCGCACCCCATCATTACCATGAACATTTAACGGTCCAAAAATAGAGCGTTTCCAACCACCAAAACTATGAAACGCCATAGGCACAGGAATAGGAATATTAATTCCAACCATACCAACTTGAACATTTTCACTAAATTGACGAGCGGTTTCGCCATCCCTTGTAAAAATAGCTGTCCCATTGCCGTATTCATGTTTGTTAATTAATTCAAGCGCAGTATCATAATCACTTACACGCACTATTGCGAGCACAGGTCCAAAAATCTCTTCCTGATAAATACTCATCTCAGGAGACACATTATCAAATAATGTTGGACCAACAAAAAAACCAGTTTCATGATCAGCGACTTTTAATTCACGCCCATCAACAAGAAGTGATGCTCCCTGCTGAACACCTGAATCTATATAGCTTTCAATTTTTTCTTTATGCTGTTGAGAAATAACCGGCCCCATATCATTCTCACCTTCTGAAATCACGCCTGGACCCACTTTCATTTTACTTATGTGATTTTGTAATCGTGAAATCAATTGTTCTGCCGTTTCATCTCCAACAGCTACCACCACTGATAGTGCCATACAACGCTCGCCAGCAGCGCCATACGCCGCCCCCATAATTGCATTTGATGCCATATCCAAATCTGCATCTGGCATTACTATACAATGGTTTTTAGCGCCACCTAGTGCTTGACAACGCTTACCATGTGCTGATGCTGTTGAATATATATATTCAGCAATTGGTGTAGAGCCAACAAAACTAACGGCTTGCACTCGGTCATCTGTTAGCAAGACATCTACAGACTCTTTATCACCATTTACGACATTAAAGACCCCATCAGGTAAGCCTGCTTCAGAAAGTAACTTTGCAATTTCAATCGCAAGAGATGGATCTTTTTCTGATGGTTTTAATACAAATGTATTACCTGTCGCTAAGGATATTGGAAACATCCACATTGGAACCATAGCTGGGAAATTAAATGGCGTGATACCAGCACAAACACCTAAAGGTTGCATTAGTGAGTGAGAATCTACACCAGTACCTACATTAGCAGAATGTTCACCTTTTTGAAGGTGAGGAATGCCGCATGCGAATTCAACAACTTCTAAACCACGAGTCAATTCACCTAAAGCATCTGAATACACTTTCCCATGCTCTTGAGAAATCAATTTAGCTAAACGGTCACTGTTTTCTTCAAGTAATGATTTGAACTTAAACATAATCCGAGAACGTTTTAATGGAGATAATCTAGACCATTTTGCAAATGCATCTTGTGCAGAAGCGATAGCATCTTCTGTATCTTTTACAGTACTAAGTGCTACTTGCTTAATTTTCTCACCACTTGCTGGATTATAAACAGGCGAAAATCGGTTGGTTAAAGACTCAACTAACGCACCATTAATGTAATTATGCAGGGTTTCCATGTGTTATCTCCTAGGTAATTTAATTACTTGATAAACCACACAACTAAAATGTCGGTTAACACAAGCAATGGATATGATTCATTTCATCACTAGCATAATAAGAAATAAACATTTCATTTTCAAGGTGCGATATTTATTTTGTTTCGACAAAATGATTGATGTCACATAATGAATCGTCCTAACTCTTAATGATAGTTAAGGCCTGATGATAAAAGCCAAGATTCATCTTACTTTGATTGCACATAAATAATAAAAATGATTCTCCGATCACGATAAATGAAAATAAAATTTCAAAATAATATAAATTAATATAAATTTGAAATAAAAATTTCAAAGGCCACATGAGGATTCAACATGTTTAATGAAGAGATAAAATTACAAGAACCTTTACGTTTAGGTATGGTCGGCGGTGGTCGAGGAAGCCAAATTGGCTACTCTCACAGAAATGCGGCTCAACGAGATGGTTTATTTCAACTTACAGCTGGTGCTTTTGATCTTAACCCTAAACGATGTAAAGAGTTTGGGTCTAATATCGGTATTGATCCTGAACGTTGCTACGACAACTACCAAGATTTATTTAAATTAGAAGCTCAGCGCAGTGATGGTATTCAAGCCGTATCTATTGCTACGCCAAATTCGACTCATTACGAAATTTGTAAAGCGGCTCTACTATCTGGATTACATGTTATATGTGAAAAACCCATCACTTTTACAACAGAAGAAGCCAAAGAATTAAAAGAGATTGCTATTAATCATAATAGGGCCATTGGTGTAATGTACGGCTATACAGGCTACCAAATGATTCACCAAGCCAAAGAAATGGTTCAACGTGGTGACTTAGGAAAAATTCGTGTTGTGAATATGCAGTTTGCACACGGCTTTAATAATGAAGAGCTTGAAAAAGATAATCCAAGCCTAAAATGGCGAGTAACACCTGAAGTTTCTGGCCCTACATTTGTGATCGGTGATATTGGTACTCATGCATTTTATTTATGTGAAATGATAACCGACCTAAAATTAAAGAGACTTTCTTGCATGCGCCAAAGCTTCATCGAAAACCGTGCGCCACTCGAAGATAATGCCCATGTAATGATGGAATTCCACGGGGGGGCAGTTGGAACACTGTGGGCTTCAGCTGTTAACTCAGGCTCTATGCACCAACAAAAAATCCGTATTGTCGGGGAAAAAGCGTCCATTGAATGGTGGGATGAGCAACCAAACCAGTTACGTTATGAAGTTCAAGGGGAGCCTGCCCGTATCCTTGAAAGAGGAATGGATTACTTATACCAAACGATTGAAGCTATCGCATCAAATCGTATAGGAGGTGGACACCCTGAAGGTTACTTTGAATCATGGTCTAACCTATATCACCGTTTCGCATTAGTTTTCAACGCCATTAATAATGATGATATAGAAACAGCTAATAGCATTTGGTACCCAGATGTCAATGCCGGAATAAACGGGGTAAAGCTATGTGAGAAATGTGTTGAATCTTCAAATAACCAATCTTCCTGGGTCAATTTCTAGTTGATAAAACAATAATACTTCATTGTATTTTCTAAGAAATTTACTCATAAAAAAATGCACTTACCTATATAGCAAGTGCATTTCTTACTTGATATCAAATTTCAACATTAATATTTGTCATCTTTTAAAGGCTAAAGATACGGCTAATGTTTGAACTAAACATAATGATGCAGCCTGTGACCTAAATGCTTCCACTTTAGCTTCCTTAACCACAAAACATACATCTGATGATGACGTTAAAGGGCTAACTTGACTATCTGTGACGATTATTTGTTTCGTCGCGGTGCCAGATAGAGCATGACTGATTGCTGTGGTTTCTTTAGAATACGGTGAAAAACTTATCACAACTAATACATCATCATCTTCGATTGTACTGAGCTGCTCTTTAAACATCCCACCTAGGCCATCTATTAAAAATGCTCGTTTATTCAAATGCCTTAGTGCATAGCTCAAATATGAAGAAACACTAAAAGACCGCCCTAAACCAACAACATATATATTCTTTGCCTTGTGCAAAATGTCTACAGCTTCATTCAATTTTTCTACTGACATTTGTGCCGCAAGTTGTTGCATAGCACCGCTATTTGCACGTGAAAATTCTTGCAAAATTTCAATAGGTTCTTCCGGAGATGCGGCTTCACCTTCTAATTCTTTTAGAAGTTTCACTCGATCAGTATAACTCGATGTCTCTTCCAACAAGTTACTTCGAAATAATTGTTTCATTTCATTGAAACCATTAAATCCAAAAGCACTAGCAAAACGAATAAGCGTTGATGGGGGGACATCAGCTTGCTCAGCAATAACCGACACTGTTTCAAAGGCTACACTATTTTTATTATCTAGCACGTAAGCTGCAACTTGCTGTAACCTTTTACTTAACTCATCATAACGTGTACGAATATGATCTTCTAACTCAGTGAGTGTTGTGGCAGATGACATTATCGTTCCCTATTAATATTCAGATTTTTAATTCTATATAAAACGAAATGAAAATAAAATTTTTTGTTCATTTCATTACTGATATAAAACATACTTGTCTTAAAAAGGTGATTAAGGACACATTTTATAAAGGTAAAGAGTCCCAAAACAGCTTCCCACCAGAAATCACTAAACTAAAGTAGCACACATTATATATAAGTCTTCGATTGACCTTATTCAAAAAAAGAACACCCAGCCAGACTCCCAAAGGAGCTAAGGGCATCAATACCAGGGAGGTTAAAATATTTTCTTTATCAAACGCCCCAATCACAGTAAATGTAAACAACTTCAAAATATTCACTGTAGTAAAAAACACCACCATTGTAGCAATGAGGGTTACTTTATTAAGCTTTAACGGCAATAAATAAATACTTGCAGGCCCCCCTCCTGCATGAATAGTGGTACTTGAAAAACCACTTAAAGCACTCCAAAAAAACGTTCTTTTTAGATCACTTTTTATCGATTGAGATGATGATATGTAAAAGGATAAACCAAACCATATACATAAAGCACCAATCGTCGCACTAACAATATTTGTTGGAATATAAGATAGAAACAAGCTTGCAAATAACACACCGCAGCAAGCTCCCGGCATCATATTCTTTAAAAGACTATAATTGGCATTTCGCCAATGATGCTGCACTGCAAAGATGTCCATTAACATTAAAACAGGCAATAAAATAGCTGCCGCTTTAACTGCTGGTATAACAAGAGATATAAGAGGAACAGCAATCACGCCTAACGAACCACCTAATCCACCTTTACCTATTCCATAAATTAATACAGCTGGAATTGCGACAAAATAAAACCAAGGGTCTTGAATCATTACAATTTACTTATATAAAAAAAGGCGCCTAATCAGACGCCTATATTACGATTCAATATCACATCAATTTAGCATCTGTTGCAAATTTTTTTAGATTATTGAAGCCCAAAGTAGCAAACTCTAATGGATTAGCAATCGCTGGATCTTGCTCAGCTTCAACAACGAGCCAACCAGAGTAATCCACCTCTTTTAACTGTTTAAAAATCGATGGATAATCAACACAGCCATCTCCAGGAACGGTAAAGACCCCTTCTAATACTGAATCAAGAAAGCTTAGATTTCTATTTTTAACATCTTTCAGTATATCTGAACGGATATCTTTACAATGAACATGGTTAATACGCTCAATCCAACGTTGCGCTACTTTTACTGGATCTGCCCCAGCAAAAGTTAAGTGTCCTGAATCTAATAGCAAACCAACTTCATTACCTGTATATGACATTAAATTATCGATATCACTTTCATTTTCAATCACTGTACCCATATGATGGTGGTAGGCAACCTGTACCCCCATACTTTGAGTATACTTAGCAAATTCCGTCAATTTTCGACCATATTCTTCCCAACGATCGTAAGGAAAACTAGGACGTAAATGAACTGGTGTATCTTGTTTGCCATGTATACAATCGGTAACTTCACATACCACCATTACTTTTGCACCAAGCTCACGTAACAAAGTTAAGTGTTCTTTTACGGCTTCAATTTCCTCTTCAACACTACGTGTTAATAACTCCATCGAATACCAACCGGAAACTAGTTTTAAATCATGATTATCTAAAATAGGCCCTAGCACGCTCGCTTGCCTAGGAAATTTATTACCTAGTTCAAAACCTGAAAATCCAGCTTGTTTACCTTCTGATAAGCATGTGTCTAAAGGCGTCTCTGCACCAAGTGTTGGTAAATCATCATTAGTCCAAGTTAATGGGTTTATTCCTAATTGTACGGTCATTATTTACTCCTTTACCCTTCACTTATTTACGAGAACGCCATAAATCAATTAAATTGTGATAATTAGATTTAACTTGATCAATTAGCTCTTGATCATTGATTTCATTTGCAAACCATTTTTTAGATGGCTCACCAAATAAAGTCCGCCCCACCGCAAAACCTTTCACTTTATTATTGTTTGAAGCTTGTATAAAGCCGGATTTAAGCTCTTCTTGGGGAGCATCAAGTCCTAGCAAAACAACACCACAACATTGAGGATCTCGCTCATCAATAAGGTCAGAAGCAGCTTGCCAAGAACTTTCGGCTAATGGAGGTAGCTTCCACCAATCAGGCTTGATACCTAAGTTATAAAAACGCTTCATTGCTCGTAAGTAAAGATCATCATTTTTTTCGATATCTTTAGGCAAAATTATTTCAATTAATAATTGATGACCCGACTTACAGCATGCAGCGTACACTTCTTGAATTTGATGCTCTTGGGTTAAGCGAAGTGAATGTTCATCTTCAGGATTAAAGAAAACAAGGCACTTAACAATATGCTCTAACGGCCAATCAATTAGCTGAGAACCAATATTGCCATGCTCAAGTTCTAGTGGCCTTGAACCAGGTAGCTCTATTGGACGACCTATCCACCAACCTTGTCCTGTTATTTCATTCAAGACATCTTGCCCAAATGTACTATCACAAAGCAGCCCTGACTTACCTTCTAAACCTGCTTCTTTAGATACTTCTCGACTAGCTTGCAATATCAATTTTTTCAGCGGTTGAATTCGCTCAATATCGGTATTGGCATTTTGAGCCATCTCAACAAATTGAATACGGTGGTCAAATGCCATAACACATAACTCATCCCATGAATGTTTACGTGTTGTTGTTCGATGTAAGTGATTTAATTCCTTGTCAAGATCAGGCCGTTTCACCTCTTCTACTCTGGATAAATAATTATCTAATTCCAGCTTCGTTGGCATAGCCGGTGCGCATCCATGGCGTGATACTACTAAAGCACCACATGCATTGGCATAACGACATGCCTGCTCCCACCCTTCACCATTGAGATAACCTCTAAGTAAACCGGACATAAAAGCATCACCAGCACCTAAGACATTCAACACATCAACACGAACACCGTGAACTGTAATCCCATCATCTAGTTGAGCAGGAATCTCTCCTGTAAAAACAGAGCAACCTAGTGGGCCACGTTTACATACAAATTCAGCATTAGACACCTCTCGAATAGACGTTAAAGCTTTGATGGTATCCGTTGAACCTCCAGCAATATGGAACTCTTCTTCCGTACCAACAATAACATCGAATAAACCAAGTACCTCTTTTAGTTGATTAGTCACTTCACCGGACTCAATAAAACGAGTTTCACCATCACCCAGAGAAGTTAGCCCCCAAAGGACAGGTCTATAATCAATGTCTAATGCTGTCTTAACGCCATTACGACGAGCATACTTCAGTGCAGTAAGAACCGCTTCACGCGTTTTGGGATGAGAAAGATGAGTACCTGTAATAGCAAGACAGCGTGCTGATGCTATATATTCCTCAGTAAAATCATCGGGCGATATCGCCATATCAGCACAATTCTCGCGATAAAAAATTAGTGGGAATGTATCTTCATCTTTAATACCTAAAAGCACCAAAGCCGTTAAGCGCTCTTGATCGGTGATAAGATTACTTGTATCACAACCAACACGGTTCAACTCCTCACGTAAAAAACGTCCCATATGCTCATCACCAACCCGTGCAAGCATAGAAGATTTCAAACCTTGAACCGCTGTACCATACGCAACATTGCCAGATGAGCCACCAAGATACTTATTAAAAGATCCCATATCCTCTAAACGAGAACCAATCTGCTGGCCATATAGATCAACTGCGATTCTTCCCATACAAATCACATCTAACTGTTTATTAGTGTTCACATTACCGCTCCTTCGTTCTACCAACCAGCTTTACGCAAACAAATCAATGTGCAAATCCAGTATTAGTATTGATATCAATCATTCTACATATCATTTATACGAAATATTCATTTCATTTTCAATCTGTTTGAGATTAAAAATTTCATTATGTGATCGGAGCGAAATTTTAATTTCATATAATTGCACTCTATGTAAAATAAAAACCTGAGCCAGTAAATACCGACGTCAGGCTTTTAATTGCTGATAACAGAGAAGTTCAATTTAAAGTGTCTCAGTTAACTTAATGACTCTTAACATTGTTTATATAAAAATTAATAACGTCTAATATGGTTTCTCACCATTTCATCTATTTGTTCAGCAGACTCAACAATTTCTTTTTTATCAGCAAGCTGCGCTGTCCCTACTCGCCACCAGGCCTCATAACCATGTGTCATCGTTTTGGGAAGAACTTTGATATCTATTAAAGTAGGTACATTTTGTTTTTTGGAGTCTTCAATTGCTCGAATTAATTGCTCTTCATTAAATACTTTATACGCTTTACAACCATAACTCTCAGCATTTTTAGCAAAGTCAACCGGTACTAAACTTCCGGTCATTTTTCCCGTCTTAGGATCTCTAAAACGATTTTCAGTACCAAAACTTCCCATTCCTTGGCTCATTTGTAAATTATTAATACAACCAAAACTAGCATTATCAAATAAAATCAAATTGACTTTTATACCCTCTTGAACTGCTGTTTGTAATTCAGAATGAAGCATCATGTATGAACCATCACCGACCATTGCATAAACCGGTTGTTCTGGAGACGCAATTTTTGCTCCAATAGAAGCAGCGACTTCATAGCCCATGCAAGAATAACCATATTCCATGTGATAAGTATCTGGTAATTTTGGCTCCCATAAACGTTGTAAATCACCAGGTAAAGATCCCGCTGCGCCAACAACAATCGCATTTGGTTCGAGGTGCTTATCCAATAACCCCAAGACCCGAGTTTGTGTCAATTCTGTTTGTAAGAAATCTCTATATTCGGTTAATTCGGAATCAAAATGCCCTTCGACCTCAGGTGAAAATCCATCCTCAAACCTTACATCAAATAAACGCGTTCTTTCTTTCTGCCAAGACTGTTTGATCTCTATAATTTCATTATCATATTGAGCCTTATAGCCAGATATACTAAGAGCTTCTGAAATCGCATCCAATGCCTCTCTAGCATCGGCAACAACCGGTGTTGCATCAAGCTTACAAGCATCGAATTCGGCAACGTTAATCGTCAAAAAGTCAACATCTGGATTCATAAATAAAGACTTTGACGCAGTAGTAAAATCGGTAAACCTAGTACCAACACCTATTACTAAATCGGCATCTTTAGCAATAATATTTGCGGCTAATCCACCCGTTGTTCCTATCCCACCAAGATTCAGAGGATGCTCCGCAATAATTGCACTTTTTCCTGCTTGTGTTTCACCAAACGGGATAGCGAATTGTTCAGAAAATAATTTGAAACTTTCATGAGCCTCTGAATAACGAACACCACCACCACAAATTAAAATTGGTTTTTTCTTCTTTTTAATCAGATCAACAGCATCATCTAACATAGGTTTTGTAGGAAGGCGTCTCTCCATTCTGTGCACACGTTTTTGAAAAAAGTATTCAGGAAAATCATAGGTCTCCCCCTGAACATCTTGGGGTAGACATATCGTTACTGCACCAGTATCTGCAGGATCAGTTAAGACTCGCATTGCCTGAATCATCGCAGTCATTAATTGTTCAGGTCTATTAATTCTATCCCAATAACGAGAAACGGGCTTGAAGCAATCATTGGTGCTAATCGAACCATCGTGATATTGCTCAACTTGTTGCAATACAGGATCAGGTTGGCGCGAAGCAAAAGTATCACCAGGTAAAAATAAAACAGGTATTCTATTCGCTGTAGCTGTCGCTGCAGAAGTAATCATATTCGCAGCACCTGGGCCAACTGATGAAGTTACTGCATAGATTTTCTTTCTTTTATGTTGCTTTGCAAATCCCATAGCAATGTGGGCCATGCCTTGCTCATTACATCCTTGATGTACCAATAAATGACCTGGATCTTGCTCTAAAGCTTGACCTATTCCTACAACATTACCATGACCAAAAATAGTAAAAACACCATGAATAAAAGGATGTTCAACATCATCTACTTCAATAAATTGTTGGTTCAGAAATTTCACCAATGCCTGAGCTGTTGTCATTTTTATATTAGCCATAGCCATATTACTCCATAATCAATAATGGTATTTTCTACTTAATTCGCCCATTCGGAACGATCAACTTACCAAGGATACCAGTCAACTATATGGAATATAAATTTCATTTCAAAGTATTTATGAAATACATTTAACTTTTGTGATCTTGTTAAAGGTTCTTCAAATACCACCATTTAACATGTTACTCGAGCATTTCAATTACCATAAATGAAATGTATATTTCATTATACTTTTAATTTTGAACGTTAAGGATTGTCATGTCTAAATTATTATCTAAGTATCAGAAGCCCGATACTCAAGGAAGAACTCAGCATATCACGCCTGAATTAGCCAATTGGAAATATGTAGGTTTTGATGTTTACGAAATTGCAGCAGGGCAAACTATTAACCTTCCGGCTAGTGACAGAGAAACCTGTTTAGTCTTAGTTGCAGGTAAAGCTACAGTTAGCACCCACAATCAAAGCTTTGAAAATATCGGCGAACGTATGGATCCTTTTGAACGAAAAAAACCATACGCTGTGTATATAACCAATGGTGAAAGTTACTCTGTTACTGCCCTAACCCACTTAGAGTTGGCCGTATGTACTGCTCCTGGCAATAATGGGCATTCAACTCGCCTTATCGTGCCAGACAATATCGATGCAGAAGCAAGAGGCAAAGGAAATAACCAAAGATATGTCCATAATATATTACCTGACTATGCAGATGCGGATAGCTTATTAGTGGTCGAAGTTTATACCGATGAAGGCTGTACGAGCTCTTACCCAAGCCATAAACATGATCAATCAAATGAACCAACAGAAACCTACTTGGAAGAAACCTATTATCATAGGCTCAATCCAACACAAGGTTTTTGTATGCAACGTGTTTATACTGATGATCGTGAACTTGATGAAAGTATGGCTGTGTATAATAAAGATGTCGTGAAGGTACCAAAAGGATACCATCCAGTTGCTACCATCGCAGGATATAATAGTTACTACCTGAATGTAATGGCTGGACCATCAAGAAAGTGGTTATTTACCTGGGAAGATGATCATGAATGGATAAACTCTGCAGAATACTCTAAATAGAATGTAAAATAATAAAAACTCGATCAAATGATCGAGTTTTTTATTTAAATTAACACATATAACCTTTCTTATTTCTATTTCTTCATTTAGGAAGACTGTGAACGAGAAAGCAACTCTCCTATTGTAACTCGCTTTTCCGAGAATATTTCTTTAATTAATACAAGAAATAGCTCACCTGTTGCAACTGCATCAGCAAAGGCATTATGAGCCAAATACGGAGGCAAACCTTTTTTTTGACGAATTTCACTTAATCGTAAATCTGGTTTAGCTTGACCCCAATAATCAGATAATGACTTCTCTAACTTTAAAGTATCTAAAAATACGATAGGTAAAGGCGTATCGTGACTTAATGCAAGCGCGCGTCTTAAAAAGCGTTGTTCGATTTCAGCGCAATGAGCAACAACCACCTTCCCTGCTAACGACAGCACAAGCTTTTCCATACATTCTTTTTCAGTACAACCACCAATAAGGACTTCAGGAAGTATATGATTAATAACCGCCGTTTCGGGTTTTATAGCATTAGCTGCCAACATATAAAAATGTTGCGCACTAGAAAGAGATAAAATTTGGTTTTTAATATTAACACTACCTACTGATAGAATTTCATCGTTATAACTATCAAGCCCTGTTGTTTCAAAATCTAGAACAATAAACTCGATATCTTCGATCAAGGTATCTGGAGAAGGAATAGGGTATTCAAATAAAATCGAGCAAGAATTAGGAAGCACACCTTTTTTTATTTCATTGATCCTTTTTCTCTCTAATTGTTCTAATGGATGAAATGATCTCAATAATTGTTTAATCATACTAGCTTCCCTTTCGCATGATAACGTTGCTGAGCAGCTTCTTGATAACGTGTAATAATCCGGAATGCGTCTTTGAGATGGTTACGCTCAAAAGGGGTTAAGTTGGCAGGGGAGATATAATTTGTAATTTCTTGATCAGTCAATATTGCGGTAGATTGATGACGAAAGCGAACTTTATTAATAAAAGCGAGTGCCTCTTGAAGCTCCTGCTTACTTGTTTGACTAATCACCCCTTGTTCAGCGGCCACACCCAACCTAGTATTAGTATCTGTCAATAAGCACCCTGCATTCAAAGCATAAATCCGTGAAAGCTCTACAATTAAACTAACCGCTTGTTTTTTAATATTTAATACGTCTTTATTTTCACCGTATTTTGTCAATACAAATTGACGAAATAGGCCCAAAGGAGGACTAACTCTCGTTGAATTTGCTACTAAAATAGATAAAATTCTGTTGTTTCCATTTAAATATGTTTTTATAGTTTTCAGAATGTCATCGACAAGATAAGCTTTACCAAATAAATGACGGATATCTAAAAAGACACTAATATCAAGAATTGATTGAGGATCAGGGTTAATAATCCAATGCTTATAATAATTTTTCCATACTGTTAATGATACTCTCCACTCATCATTACTCGCCATTTTATTTGCAGGACACAAATCATACCCACAAGCATTTAGCCCGTTACATACAAAATTAGACAATTTTCGAAAATATACGCTTTCATTTGGTGTAGGTTCTTTTTCTAATATCAATCCATTATCTTGATCAGAGTTTAAATGAATCTCATGCCTAGCCTGTGATCCTGCAACAAACCAAGAATACTCCATCGGTGGTGGACCTAGTTTTTTTTCTGCCAGTTGCAATAACCTTTTATTAAATGCATCGGCAATCAAAGTCATAATCTGTTGTATTGATTTCGATTTAACCCCAGTTTCTAATAAAGAATGAAAGACCGCATAACGTTGAGGGACTAAAGCAACTAACTCTTCTATGGATTCTTGACGATAGATACGGCTAATAAGAAAGATTGCCTGTGCATGGTTTTTTTCAACTAAACTCGTTGCGGTTAATACACCAATCACATCATTACCATCTATGATAGGCACACTACGAATATTATATTGCATCATATATTCGATAGCTTCCAATAATAAAGTGTCTTTCCCTAGGACTTGTGGAGATTCCGTCATTACAGTCCTAATTGGCTCAAAAACACTACTCGCTTTAGCTATAACTCGCTTTGTAAGATCTCGGTCTGTTACAATGCCAACAAGCTTTCCATCTTCAACAACCAACGCATTCGACCGATGTTTTTCAACCATCACATTTGCAACATTTTGTATCGACATCGAAGATTCGACTTGTGCTACTCGACGGTTCATCACATGCTCGACGGTCTTTAAGTATATCGATTCATCGGTTGCTAGTTTTTTTTCTGAATGGGCTAACCGAATAAAATCATGATCAGAAAAATGATCTCGTATTTTAGGAGTCTCATCCATTAACTGCTGCAGCGTAGTTTTAGGTATTCGGTATAATAATGTGTTTTCTATTGCTTTAACGGTATATTCACTTTCTCCATTACGGTAAAGCTGTGTGAAGCCAAATATATCCCCTTCACCAGTCCTGGAGCGTAAAGAACCATCATGGTGCAACTGTTCAATAGCCCCCATACGCACAATATATAAACCTTGACCTACTATTTTTTCACTTGTTAAAGTCTCATCCTTCATCAAATAAATAATGTCAACTGAAGAAGCTAAAGCGTTTTGTGATTCAAACGTAAGCAAATCAAAAGGATCTATTTTTGCAATAAAGGCAACAATATTAGGGAGTAAAGAATCTTCCATTTTTATTTCCCAAAAATCTCCTTATAAAGAAATAAGGAGATTTTTTATAAAGTATAATTATAATATTTTTGGTGTATTCGTAACTTTAGAACTCTTAATGAGCTCTCGGGCTATGGTCCAAAAAACATAGGTTAATGCTATACAGGCCAATACATAATAACTAAACATTAACCAACTCGGTACATTTTGTGCTAAGAAAATATACATGGATACTGAAGCTAATGTAATTAGCACTGATATAGGTGCAGTCATAGACCAAGGATTAATATCAACTTGCTCAGTGTAAACATCATTATACTCTTCTTGTGGATAGAAATAGCCGACCACTAACATAAATATGACGTTACCAACAAACAACAAACCAACAAGATGAAAAAAGTGTATATCTACTTTAATAACAAAATTAAACAGAATATATGCTGACATCCCAAATAATAAGCCTAATTTAGCTGCAATTGCTGGTACACGTTTTGTCAGAAGGCCAACTAAAACAACACTTAAAATTGGAGAGTTAAATATACCTTGAAGCTGTTGAATTAAGTAGAACAAGCCATCTGGTGCATTAGCGACTAAAGGAGCTACAATCATAGAAATGATAGCTAACCCTAAACCTAAATACTTACCTATTGTAACAACTTGAGATTCAGTTGCGTTAGGATTTAAAGACTTCTTATATATGTTGACTGTAAATAAGGTAACCGATGAGTTCAACCCCCCACTAAATGTTGAGAAAACAGCTCCTACAACAACTGCAGCAAAAAAGCCGACCAACACTTCAGGTAGAACCAATTGAACTAGATTAGGGTATGCTTGATCTGGATTTTCCAGTTGACCATTAAATACATGAAAAGCAATGATTCCAGGAAGAATAATAATACTAGGAATCATTAACTTAAAAAACGCGCATAATAGTACACCTTTTTGTCCTTCAGCTAAGTTCTTCGCCCCTAACGCTTTCTGTACTATTGATTGGTTACAGCACCAGAAAAACATATTAGAAATAATCAAACCCGTAAATAATGTAGAAAATGGTACCAATGAATCATCACCCCCTATAGAATTGAATTTTTCAGGATGATCTTGATAGACCTCTGTAAGGCCTGACAAAACATCGCCGTTACCAACATAAGCTAAAGCGAATAATGTGACCATCAAACCACCGACTATTAAACCAACACCGTTAATTGTGTCTGCAACAGCAATGGCTTTAATACCACCAAAAATGGCATATAAAGCGCCGATACCACCAACTCCCCATACCATCAACCAAAGTGCCGTCGATTTTTCCACTTCAAATACATTTGATACTTGAAATAAACTTTCTAAAGCAATTGCTCCTGTGTATAAAACAATAGGTAATAATGAGATAACATACATACCAAGAAACAAGATAGAAGTAATCGTTAAAGTTTGTTTATCAAACCGTTTTTCTAAATACTCTGGAATACTGGAGATCCCAAGTTTCAAATAACGGGGTAAAAAGAAAATAGCAAATAAAACGATGGTCATCGCTGCCATCACTTCCCATGCCATAACAATAAAGCCAGTTCTAAATGATAGACCATTTAAGCCAACTAAATGCTCCGTAGAGAGGTTCATAAGCAACATTGAACCCCCTATATACACTCCTGTTAATGAACGTCCACCTAAGAAATAACCCTCAGCTGAATCAGTAAGATGAGAATTACGTGTCTTATAATATGAAAACCCTGCTACAAATAAAGTAAATGCTAAAAAAGAAATAAACGCGAACATGGTTCCTCCAAGATTTTTCGTTTATTAACTAGCCCAAGTCCATCAGGCTAGTAATAGAATCAAATATCGCCAAAAGTTGAAATTACATTTGTATTTCTTTACCTGTAATTAAAGACTCCAGAGCTTTATCTGCAATACGTAAAGCTTGTTCGCCATCAAAACCAGTACATTCTGGTTTTGACCTTTGAGCTAAAATATCAGTAAAATGTTGCCATTCCGCACGATAAGCTTGCTCATATCGCTGAAGAAAAAAGTGTTCTGGTTTAGCTGATACACACCCAAAATCACTCCACTGCTCCACTGTATTTTCATTAATATTATTCGCTTTTAGTAAACCTTTTTCACCATGCAACTCAATACGTTGATCGTAACCGTAACCTGAACGGCGACTATTTGAAATTGTCGCCATAGCTCCTGATGCAAACTTCATTACTACAAAAGCGGTATCAATATCACCTTCTTCTCCTATCTCAGGGTCAATAAGGTTACTACCTTGAGCATATATAGAAACGGGCTCTTCTCCCATGATATATCGCGCCATATCGAAATCATGAATTGTCATATCTCGAAACATTCCACCTGAAACTTTAATGTATTGCGCTGGTGGGGGTGATGGATCTCGAGAAGTGATAATTAATGATTCTGGCTTTCCAATTGCCCCAGATTGAACCTGGTTGCGCAATGTAAGAAATTGCGGATCATAACGACGATTGAAAGCAACAAATAGTGGTACTTGACTTTTTTCTACCACTTTTAAACATTCTTGAACACGGTCTAAGTCAAGGTGTACAGGCTTTTCGCAAAATATTGCTTTCCCCGCCCTAGCTGCCATTTCAATAAGTTCTGCGTGTGTATCTGTAGCAGAAGCAATAAGCACCCCCGCAACCATAGGATCAGCCAAAGCCTCTTCTGTTGTTTGAACCTTCGCTCCATATTGTGTGGCAAGCTTTTGAGCTCCGTCATCATACGGATCAATGATAGAATACAATTGTGTTTCTTTATGGGCAGCAATATTAATTGCGTGTACTTGGCCGATACGTCCAGCGCCAAATAATGCGATATGATACATAGGGTCATCTCCTCTCTACGGGAACTTTTAATCATTTTAGTTAGCTCTTAATTTCACATTACAACCAGCATCGATCTTGCAAGCTGCTAAATGACTTTATTGAGCATTCATTATTGTGAATTTACACAAACACCATATACATGAAAATAAAGTTTCACAAGAAAGTAGTTATGAAATTTTTATTCTAATCGTGAAAATGAGATTTTGTTAACACTTAATGACAAAATAACCACCAAATCACAATGTAGATACCACAAAAAACTAAGTACACTTCCACTTAGAATTCTCGTGTTTAAACCACCTTAAACGAAAAGCAATTATGAAAAACCACGTTATACAGGATCGCAAAGTATTAAGATCTTAAAAGAAGTGAAAAACATTATCGGCAAGGTAGACCGACATAAGAGTGAAACGCTCTTGGAGCCAGTTAGGTTGGAGTTTATCAGCTAAGTTACAGTATTAATTTTATGAATGTTTATTGGAAAAGCAGACTAAATATCAGCAACAGTGACTACATCCGCTTGCTATAAGACAAGCGGTAATAGTAATGAACTTATTATTCATGTAGAGCATCATGCTGATGTTTTATTTAGGTTTAATATTCACTTCTCGAATAAGCCGCTGCTTGTTCAAAAAGCAACTGACTCGGTCTAATTCCAGTGTATAACTGGAACTGCTCAACAGCTTGAATAGCAAAAACTTCACTGCCAGTGATCACTGTTTTATCTATGGATTTTGCATATTCAACCGCTGGCGTAACAGACGGAATAGCAACAACATCAAACAGCACTTGCATATGTTCAATTTCTTGCTCAGAAAAGCAAAATCGTCCTTCTTCTGGGCCTCCACTCATACCTAGTGGAGTCGCATTAATCAGTAGATCAGCCTCGACATCACTCATATCAGCTTGCCATTTGAAACCACATAAATCGGCCAGCGCCTTACCACTCTGCTCATTGGTAGCCACTATCACACCATTAGTAAACCCCAAATCTCTTAAGGCACACGCTACCGCCTTTGCCATTCCACCACTTCCCTTTAAAGCAAATGAGGAATCTGTTGGGATCGCGTATTTAGTTAATAGCGTAGAAATAGCAATGTAATCGGTATTATACGCTTTGAGGTGGCCGTCTGTATTAACGATAGTGTTTACTGAATTAATCGCTGCCGCAGAAGGATCGAGTTCATCCACTAATGCTATGACTTCCTCTTTAAATGGCATTGAAATAGCGCAACCGCGAAAATTAAGGGCCCTCATCCCTGTTATCACGCCAGTAAGATCTTTACTAGTAAATGCTTTATAAAGGTAATTCAACTCCAATGCATTGTAGAGGTAATTATGAAAGCGCGTACCAAAGTTGGTAGGTCTTGCAGCTAAAGACATGCAAATCGTTGTATCTTTATTAATTTTTGTGTTCATCCAAACTCTCCATTTCTTTATTTATGAATAGGTATAACCACAGCAAAATGTCTTGATATCTAGTGATACTCGCTTTCCCACGGTGAGATATACCTTGTTGATGAAGTTAGGATGATATAAATTGAGGCAATTAAAAACTGATACATTTAAATTAAAAAAGTTCCTCTTTTATGGCAAGTAACAGACTCGAACAACAATATCTCAAGCTGCTTAACCACTTCGGTGAAACCAAAGTATCGGTTACATTACAAGAGCTTTCTGACTTACTTTTCTGTACCAAGCGGCACATGAGAAATCTTTTGATTCAAATGCAAGAGTCTGGCTGGATTGATTGGCAAGCAGAATTTGGCCGTGGGAAACGTTCGGCATTAACTCTATTAAGTAATAAAAACCAGTTACTTAGAAAGAAATCTGAAATCTTAATTGATAAAGGTCGCTTCAATGAAGCGATTGATCTTCTCGGCTCAGATAAACACTTAGTTGCGCCATTATTACGCTCGAAACTCGGATTTAGAATTAATCCAGATAACCAAATTCTGCGAGTTCCCTACTATCGAACAATGTACAATTTGTATCCAGGGACACCTTTGCGCCGGTCAGAGCGCCACCTTATTCGTCAGATCTTCAGTGGATTAACCAGAGTAAAAGAGGAAACAGGTGAAGTAGAAGGCGATTTAGCCCATCATTGGCGGAAAATCAATCCGTTTATCTGGCGTTTTTATATAAGGCCTGCAGTTCAATTTCACGATGGTCAGCCGTTAACTTGCAACGATATTGTTACCTCTCTTAATCGTACTCGAAAGCTTGCCCTTTTTTCACATATTGAGCAGATAAAAATTGTCGGACCACATTGTATAGAATTTGAACTCAGTGCAGAAGATGATAACTTTCCGCAATTATTGGCAACAGCCTCTGCACTGATATTACCGAGCAATCACGATGAAGTAGAACATTTTTCGCGCTTACCAGTTGGTACAGGCCCCTATCAAGTGGTGCAAAATGACGAACGCCTTTTATGTCTTAAAGCATTCGATGGTTATTTTGGCTTTAGAGCTTTGCTGGATCAGATTGATATATTGATGTGGCCAAATCTAACTCATCAATCTGATGTCACCGCAGAAGAAACGGAACTATCGCTATCATACAAAGCCAATTCAGCCTGGTTGAGTTCTAGCTTGAGTGACCAAGAATATATCGCAGGTGTTGAGTCTGATCTGACTGGTGGCCCTTCTGACCTTTTTGAGGACATGTTTTTAGAACAAGGTGGATATTTCTTACTCTGCGATAGTCACTCGGACAAGTGGCAAAAACCAGAAAGCAGGGCTTGGTTGCAGCAACTTCTTAACCCTTATTCCATATTAAAAGAGCTGAGTCCTGCTATTCGTTATTTATGGGTTCCAGCAACAAGTTTACTACCGAATTGGTGCCACCGGATAGCCCCGACCAACCCTACGTCTCCTTTTAAGGTCAAAGCATCAAACACCGTGATTCGCTTAGCCTATCATGAACACCATCCAGAGTTTCCAGCTCTAACCAATGCGATAGCGACCCTGCTTAAGCAAAACAATATTGATCTAGAGATAGTTACGTTGCCTTATGAACAATGGGCGCAAGGTACGGCTGATAATATTGATCTCTGGTTAGGTACCATCAATTTTCCAGTACCAGAAACATGGCATGTTGGCGCTTGGTTACTCAGTTCACCATTGATGCGCAGATCAATTAGTGGCAGAGATAACGACCTATTGCAATCCTGGCATAATCAATGGCGCAGCGGAGAAATAAATTCCGAACATCTTATTTGGCAAGTAGTACGCTCAGGTTGGTTACAACCATTATTTCATCATTGGATGCGCCTGAAAGGTCCATCAAATGCTCAAGGTATCCACCTTAATAACTTAGGTTGGTTTGATTTTCGTTCGACTTGGTTTGAGCCAGAAGACAAATAGTTACTTATCTACCCTAATTAACCTCAGATCTGCATAATAAATTATTTTTCTAGCCGAGTAACTTTAATACTCGCTCTACAAGTAATTAATCCTGCGACTAAATTCACTATGAAGCTGATACAGCCTCTGTGCCTCGTATGCTCTATCTGGTGTAAACATCCCTTTTTTAGTGACACTCAAAATTAGAGTTTTCTCGTTGCTGTGATTTGGCCAAATATTCCCACGGATCTCAATCATGCTAATACTTTGCTTAATGCCACTCATTCATTATTCTCTGCGCGCCATCACCTTTTACTGAAATAGCATTTCAATTTACTTCAAATCTACTCTAATCATGGTACTCTAATTGGTATAACAACTTTGAAGTCATTCGACCATTTAGCAAGCGCCTACAGTGGCTAGGCTTCACTTTTCTTCGTTTAAGGCTATTACATGGAATATTTAATTAACCTTTCTTTTGCACAATGGCTTGGCTTTCTTAGCTTTGCCTTGGGGATTTCTACTTTTTATCAAAAAGATGACCGCAAATTAAAGATTTTAATGGTGATATTCCAGTTAAATAACGTCTTGCATTTCTACCTTTTGGGTTCAAATATTTCGGCAATAAGCACACTTTTATCTTTCTTACGAACGGTAACAGCCATTAAGACCTCAAATAAAGTTGTGGCAGCCTTTTTTGTCATAGTCAGTATTGCACTTGGTTTATGGATAGCTGAAGGACCACTTGATTTACTGCCTATCGCTGGATCGGTATTAGGCACCATTGCCGTATTTCTCCTAAAAGGCATTCAAATGCGAATTGCCTTTATCATCGGTGCGGTATGTTGGCTGGCCAATAACATTATCGTTGGTTCCATTGGTGGATCACTTTTAGAGGCGACATTACTAACAGTCAACTTATTTACTATAATGCGCTTATATCGTCACAATAAGAAACTAGAATCCAGTGAAAGGCTAAATTCTTCCCTAGTTGATGAAAAAAAATAACCCCAACAAACAACAAAGGCGATGTACTTTAAGTTTCAGTACATCGCCTTTCTCAATTTATTATCAATTTACATTACGATTTGTGGTTTAGCGTATCCCACAAACCGTTTATATACATAATTCCAAGTGCACGATCATATAAGCCGTAGCCCGGTCTAGCCCACTTTTCCTCCCCCCAAATATGACGCCCATGATCAGGTCGAACATAACCTTGATAGTCATATTTATGAAGCGTTTTTACTACTTCGACAATATCAACCGAACCATCACAAGCACGGTGTGAACTTTCGATAAAATCTCCATTTTCAAAACGCTTTACGTTACGAATATGCATAAAGTGTATGCGGTCATGGTAGCTTTCGATAATTGCAGGAATATCATTATCAATTGAACCTAATGAGCCCGTACATACCGTTAAACCGTTATGAGGTCTATCGACAAGTTTTAAGAAGCGCCCGATATTTTCCTTATTAATAATGATGCGTGGTAGTCCAAAAATCGGGAAAGCGGGATCATCAGGGTGAATCGCCATTTTGATATTACATTCTTCAGCCACCGGAATAATTTGCTCTAAGAAATACTGTAAATTTTTCCATAAATCTTCAGCAGTAAAGCCTTCATACTGTTTGAATGTCTGCTTGAGATTCGCTAAACGCTCTGGCTCCCAACCCGGCATGGTCACATCGGTGTTTTTAGAAATCGTCTCAATCAACTCAATAGGATCAATTTCATTAATTTTACTTTTTTCAAAAAACAAAGCATTCGAACCATCTGGCATTTTTTTATAGAGATTAGTGCGAGTCCAATCAAATACTGGCATAAAGTTATAACAGACGACTTTGACACCAAATTTAGCCAGCACCCTAAGGGTTTGCTTGTAGTTTTCAATGTATTGATCTCGAGTATCAAGACCCAGCTTAATATCTTCATGCACATTGACGCTTTCTACCACATCAATATGAAACCCATATTCTTGCGCTTGTTTTTCAACTTCCGCCACACGCTCTGGTGACCAAAGTGAGCCTGCAGGCATGTCGTGCAATGACCAAACCACACCTTCTACACCCGGAATTTGTTTAATTTGGTCTAAGGTAATTTTATCATTTCCTTCACCATACCAACGAAATGTCATCTTCATAATACTTACCCTTGCCTGCGCTTACACAGTTTGAATAAATTGTTGAACACTTTGCTTGGATCCGTGCTCAATCAGTTGATTTAAAGCATCAATTAACTGGGCTTTAAATGTAGAATTACTCGCTAATTCAGCTGAAAACACCGAATCTAGCGATAAAAATGCGCTAACTATATCCGAAGTAGACTCACCATGTTTTAACCATATATCACTGAACGTTGCTTTCAACGGATCTCTTACATCAATAGTTATTCCCTGCTCGTCTACACCACTAACATATTTCGTCCACGCAGCGACCGCTAAGATCAAACCAGAAACATTGATACCATGAGTTAAGCCATAACCAATGGTCTGTAAAAAGCGTTGTGGCAGTTTTTGAGAACCATCCATCGCAATCTGCCAGGTTCTATGCTGTAGAGCGGTGTTTTGATATCTTGCAATCAACTGGTCTTTATAGGCTTCAAGATCAATTCCTTTTACATCGACTGAAGGGCTAATCTCTTTATCCATTAAGTAACGTATAAAAGCACTAAAAGTTGGATCTGACATGGTTTCCGAGACGGTTTGATAACCCGCCAAATAACCCAAATACGCAATAGAAGAATGAGTACCGTTGAGTAGCCTTAGCTTCATATTTTCGAACGGAATAACATCATCGGTCAGCATAATATTGGCGATAGAGGTTTTTTCCCAAGCCGGTCGATCGTTATTAAATTTATCTTCAATCACCCATTGTAAAAAGGGTTCTGTAGTCACGCAGCAACCATCTTCTACCCCTAATTGATTGGATATTTTATTAATATCACCTTGGGTCGTTTGAGGTACAATTCGGTCGACCATGCTGCAAGGAAAATTAATATTCTCTTTAATCCATACCGCTAACTCAGGATCCAGTTGCTGTGCAAAATCCAACACCACTGATTTTAATACATGACCGTTTTCAGGCAGGTTGTCACACGTTAACGGTGTAAATGGTGTAATACCATTCTCTTTACGAGTTTTGATGGCAGAAACCAAGAAGCCAATTGCGCTATGTGGCTGATCAATATGCTGTAAATCATGTTGAATTAACGGATGATTGATATCTAAATGACCCGTTGATGGCAAATGGCAATAGCCTTTTTCTGTAATCGTCAGAGAAACAATTTTCACTGCTTCGCTGGTCATATAACCAAGAATTTTCTCAACTTGATTACTAAAAAGCACCTCTTCAACGGCACCAATCACTTCAAGGTTAACCTGTTCGTCTTGACCGACTGCAACTGTGTATAGATTGTCTTGGCTTGAGAACTCTTGCTCTACCCCTGTTTCTGATTCAGGTTTACCGGCTGCTCGCCAATTATTGACGCCGACAATTTTCCAGTCGCCACCAAATTCTTTCATCGCGACATCGGTAATTAACGCCTGATGTGCGCGATGAAATGCACCAAAACCTAAATGTACAATACCAACTTTTGCGTTGAGATTATTTTGATTAGGGAGTGAGCTTGCTGTGACATGCTCTAGATTAACTCGATTCAACTTCATAATACGTTCGCCATTTCATATTGTTTTTTAAATTGACTGTTAAAACATTCTTCTACTGCTCTAAACCAACTTAAAAAACAATAAGTCATTTGATTGGGTTCTCTTTGGCTGAAAGGTAAATAATAAGGCTCAGGCTAACCTAGTGCGTCGACCTGAACCTTACGACTATTACTATATAGCTAAGACCCTTTGATTATTTAGTGTTTTGAATATCACTAAGCATATCGACAAGATCAGGATTCTCTTTCTTAAACTTCTCGTAAACTGGTTTTACCGCTTCTTG
The DNA here is from genome assembly GCF_000286955.2 of Vibrio rumoiensis 1S-45. Lineage (GTDB taxonomy): Bacteria > Pseudomonadota > Gammaproteobacteria > Enterobacterales > Vibrionaceae > Vibrio > Vibrio rumoiensis_A. Next base: position 15,907 of record NZ_AJYK02000065.1, on the reverse strand, counting down.
GAACGATGCCGTATCACTATCTACGAATGTGATACCTTTGGTTTTCAGATCTGCCGTTGCATGGTCAACATACTTCTTCCAGTTAACTTCTTGCTGCTTCGCCGTTTCTTTTGCCACTTTACGGATAGTTTCTTGCTGCTCAGGTGTCAATTCATCCCAAACGCTGGTTGAGACAACGAGCACGTCAGGCACCATTGTGTGTTTGTCGTAAGAGAAGGTTTTCTTCACTTCAAAATGACGAGAAGAATAATAAGATGGAATGTTGTTTTCTGCCCCATCGACTACCCCTTGCTGTAGCGCTGAATACAATTCGCCGTATGGTAGTGGAACAGGTGTTGCCCCTAGAGATTTGATGATATCAATCGCCAATGGTGAGTTTTGAACACGAATCTTCATGCCCTTCAAATCAGCAGGTGTTTTGATTGCTTTATCGGTATAGAAACTACGCGCACCCGCATCCAAGAATGCCAAGCCAACAAAACCATCATCACGCGAGGATGCTAAAATTTTGTCACCAATAGGTCCATTAAGTACATCGCGATACTGCTGCTCACTGCTGTATAAATAAGGAAGAGATAAGATCTTATAATCTTTCGAAAATGACTCCAGCGGAGCAGCACTCACTTTAGTAAAGGCAACCGTACCATTTTGTACCATTTGCAATAAGCTAGTTTCATTACCAAGTGTTCCATTGGCGTACACTTTGACTCTGATTTTGGTTTCATCTTTAACTTGGTCAGCAAACCAACTTAACGATTGGTGTACTGGATGCTCAGTTGGTAGTGCATGGGCTAATTTCAATGTTTGAGCATAAACACTAGAGGTAAAGGTTGCTCCAGCTAAGATTCCTGCAAGCATTAACTTATTCAGTTTCATATTATTATTCCCTTCTTTGTTTCTACGTTATTGAACTTATTAAGATACATATCCCGCCAAATGAGGTAGCCACATAGTGAGTGATGGCACCATAATGATCAGCCCCAAAGTTAGAACCATAATTAAGAATAAAGGTATTAACTTAGGCACCACATCGCCGAGTTTGTTACCAGAGACACTACAGCCCACAAATAGAGCCGTACCTACTGGGGGCGTGCAAATACCGATACAAAGGTTAAACACCATGATGATGCCAAATTGAATTGGGTCGACACCAAGTTCAACGGCGATAGGTAAAAATATCGGTGTAAAAATTAGAACCGCTGGAGACATATCCATAAATGTCCCCACCACTAATAAAATCAAATTCATTAGCAGCATAATAACCAGCGGGTTAGTTGAATAATTAAGAACGAAATCTGCAATCGCACCTGGAATATCAGCATTGGCCATAGACCATGACATTGCCGAAGATGTTGCTATCATGAGTAATACGATAGAAGTCGTAATCACACTATCAAGCAAGATAGGCGCTAGATCTTTAAACTTTAATTCACGATAAGCAAAGCCTAAAATCAAACTATAAACTACCGCAATAGCAGAGGCTTCCGTTGCAGTAAACGCCCCACCTAAAATCCCCCCCATAATGATCAACACTAAAAATAAGCTTGGAATGGCATCCCAAATCACTTTCATTGTTTTTTCTTTTTGAACAATTTTCTCTTGGGGGATCTTATATTTTTTACCTAACAACAAAATACCAATCATGATCCCGAAACCCATTAAAAGACCCGGAATGTAACCTGCAATAAAGAGATATTGCACAGAGGTACTACTGACTAAAGCATATAAAATTAAGATATTAGAAGGCGGAATTAACAATCCCGTTGGGCAAGAAGCAACATTCACCGCAGTTGAGAAATCTTTAGGATACTTATGTTTCTCCTGCAATGGTTTCATTATCCCACCAACAGCAGCGGCAGCGGCGGCGGCTGAGCCAGATAAAGAGCCAAACATCATATTAGCAATAACATTCACATGAGACAGTGATCCTGGAAGCTTACCACCGAGTAACATAGCGAAATTAATCAGCCTATTCGCTAAGCCTCCCCGGTTCATTAAATTCCCGGCCACAATAAAAAACGGTAAGGCTAATAAACCAAAGCTATTTAACCCATTTGTCAATTGTTGTGAAACTAAAATCGATGCTTTATCTATTGGAAAATCAATAAATATAGTTAGTAATGCCGCACCACCAATCGCAAAGGCAATGGGAATACCTATTAATAAAAATATTGCTAACGATCCAAATAGAACCACAATGGGCAGTAAATCGTAGACCATATCAGGCATTGAATTGATGTAGTCTTGAGTAAATATTAAATCAACCAGTGTCATGATACTTTCCTCAACGAACTATTTGATATATTGATTTGAGAATATCAATACATGCGTAATAGCAGATAATGACACCCGAAAACGGTACAACCGTGTAGACATAACCAATTAAAAGTTGATGCCCACCGATAGATAACCCAGGAGAGACTTGATTGTGATGCAGCGTCGTCATCATAAAGTTCCAGCCGCCGTATACCAAGGCAACAGAAGAAAACAACAAGACAAAACAACTAATAACAATATTAAGAACATGCTGATTTCTAGTCTTGAGTCGACTGACCAACAACTCTAAGGCTAAGTGGCGTTTAATTGAGAACGTATAGGCTCCACCTAAAATACCAATCCAAATTAACAAATAACGGGAAAGTTCATCGGTAAAAACGGAGGGGTCATTTAAAATAAAACGAGTAAATACCTGCCATACAACCGAAAACACCATCATTGCCATAAAAAATATGAGGGCATATTCTAATATTCGGTTTAATAATTTATTAAATACTTCTACATTCATTAGCACACTCTTCCACAGCAATAATTATTATATTTTTATAAGCAATCGTTTTCCTGCTTAAATAAAACACCTTATTGAGTATCTTAATGTGACTATAATCACGGCATGTAAATTTTTGAACCGTGGTTTTATATTTTAAATTAAAAAATGCTAGCAGACCTATATTTTTAAGATGTTATACCAATTTTATCGCGATTTTGTGAACTAAATTTGTGCAATATGAGGAAAAATGTTCTAAAGGAGTGCAGTTGGGATAAAAATTTATGGCTAGGAATGTAGAAATAGGTTAGCAAAAAAACAACTAACCTATTAATATTTAATCATTTTTATATATCTAATGGCTTAGTTTCAAACAAATACTTATCATAAGGAGTATCTTCTGCTGAAGAGGCATCATACAAAAATTGCTTAGTGCTTTCTAAATGCTGCCACATCTCTGCTTTTGCTTGCTTCGAGTTTTTAACCTGTAAGGCCTTTACAATCGCACCGTGCTCATCCGCCCAGGTATTGATATTTGATGAATCGATATGTTCGTGCAATTGATTCCATAATGGGTTCTGTTTACGGGTAAACCAAATCAGCTCAATGATTAAAGAAAGCACCGAGTTTTTGGTGATTTTACCGAGTTGAATATGAAATTCCTCATCCCATGCTGAATCAGTATCGTCGGCATTTAGGTAACTCTCTTTTTGTATTTTATCTAATAAATCAATATCTTGCTTTGTTACTTGACTCGCAGCAAAAGAAGCAATAGTACATTCAACCACTTGCCTTGCTTGTAAGAGTTCAAATGGGCCGGCTTTCTTCATTTCTTCAATAAGGTAACGAGCGAATTCTTCCTCGCTTTCACTTAGCCCAGAAGATTGCTGCGAAATCGTCGAGACCACATGAATCCCCGATCCTTTCCTCACTTCCACCAGCCCTTCCAGTTCGAGCATGATCATCGCTTCACGTACAACCGTTCGACTAATGCCAAGCTCTTCAGCAATAATTCTTTCCGGTGGCATTTTCGTCCCTACCGGATATTGGCCAGATAGTATTTTTTCTTTTAACTTTTCGCCAATAACTTGATACAAACGCTTGTTTTCAAAAGACATCATTCACCTAACTATTAAATTAAACCCAAGAAAACTATCACAAGGGAAACCATATTATGCTGATCAATATCGAATATAGATAAATTTCGATTGTTTAATTTTGTGATCTACAAACTTGTTATACCAATTCAATCTCATATTATACCAGAAATGTCTATTTTATTTAGGTGGAAGGTCATGTCAAAATTTTTAACGGAAGATTTCTTACTTACAACGAATATCGCGAAAGAGCTTTATCATAATGTGGCAGCGCATCAACCGATTATCGACTACCACTGCCACCTTCCCCCAACACAAGTTTCTGAAGATTATCGCTTCAAAAACTTAACCGATATCTGGCTAAAAGGTGATCACTACAAATGGCGTGGCATGCGTACTAACGGTATTGAAGAGCGTTTTTGTACAGGTAATGCTTCGGATAAAGAAAAGTTCTTTGCCTGGGCCAAGACTGTTCCCCAAACCATTGGTAACCCACTCTTCCACTGGACTCATTTAGAATTACGCCGTCCCTTTGGAATTACCGATACCATTTTAAATGAATCTACCGCTGAAAGTGTGTGGAATCAGTGCAATGAGATGTTAGCTTCACCTGAATTTTCCGCTCGCAACATTATGAAAAAAATGGATGTTCGCATGGTCGGTACCACTGACGACCCGATTGATGATTTGGTTCCTCATAAAATCGTAATGGATGATAAAGATTTTGACGTTCAAATGCGTCCTAGTTGGCGACCAGATAAAGCTTTTAATGCTAACGCGGAAGACTATTCACAATACTTAAGCAAACTTGGCAAGCTCACCAACATTGAGATTCAACGCTTCTATCATCTATGCGATGCACTCACTATCCGTTTGGACTATTTTGAAGCTCATGGCTGCTGCATTTCAGATCACGCTCTTGATACTGTGGTCTTTGAAAACGCCAGCGAACAAGAACTAGACTCAATTTTATCCAAACGTTTATCAGGTGAACTATTAACTGATAAAGAAGCCGCACAACTGAAAACCGCGATTCTCATTTTCTTAGGTAAACAATACGCACAACGTGGTTGGGTTCAGCAATATCACATCGGCGCATTACGAAATAACAACCAACGCATGTTCAATCTTATTGGTGCTGATGTTGGTTTTGACTCAATTAATGATGCCCTAGTTGCTGCCCCACTATCTAAATTACTCAATGCATTAGATGTTGAAAACGCATTACCAAAAACCATTTTATATTGTTTGAATCCACGAGATAACGAAGTCATCGCAACCATGTGTGGCAACTTTCAAGGCGGTGGTATTGCGGGCAAAATTCAGTTTGGTTCTGGGTGGTGGTTTAACGATCAGAAAGACGGTATGTTGCGCCAAATGGAACAACTTTCCCAGCTTGGCCTACTCAGTCGTTTTGTCGGTATGTTGACAGATAGCCGCAGTTTTCTTTCTTACACCCGTCATGAATATTTCCGCCGTTTATTGTGCCGCTTAATTGGCCAATGGGTGGAAGATGGTGAAGTTCCTCTGGATATGCCACTACTATCAAAAATGGTGGAAGATATTTGCTTCAACAACGCTAATCAATATTTCAACTTAGGCATTAAGAAGTAATTGCCTTCAACTAAGGCTATTCGTTTTTCGGATAGCCTTCCCCTATTGCCATGATGCCACCAAGTATTCTCCGGCATCTATTGGAGAGCCAGATGAAAAAATGGATTCGTATTCACCCCAAAGACAATGTTGTGATAGCACTCGTTGATCTAAATAAAGGGTCGAAGATTAAGATCACCAGCAACCTTTTTATTACTCTTCAAGAAGACATTACTAAAGGTCATAAAATTGCGTTAGATGATATGACGATAGGTGATTTGTTATGGAAATACGGGGAATCTTTTGGTCATGCGACGGATGATATTCCGCAAGGTAGTTGGATACATAGTCATAACAGCAAAACTAACTTATCCGATAAATTAGCTTACCAATATCAGCCTAAAATCTTTACATCTAGCGAGATTCCGAATCTTGATCAAACTGCAGTCAGTATTTATCGCCGCGGAAATGGCGAAGTCGGAATTCGTAATGAGCTATGGGTGATCCCCACGGTTGGCTGCGTTAATGGCATCGCACAGACTATGGTGAACCAATTTTTAGCCAGCAACCCTCAACTAGAGATTGATGGCGTCTACGTATTCCCACACCAATTTGGTTGCTCTCAATTAGGCGATGACCACATTACAACTCGTAATTTATTACAAAGCATCGCCAAACATCCTAATGCCGGTGGCGTACTGATTTTAGGTTTGGGCTGTGAAAACAACCAAGTCCCTACCTTTATGCAAGGTTTGGGAGATTACGATCCAAATAGAATTAAATGCCTGATCTCGCAATCTGTCGATGATGAAATTCTCGCAGGAAAAAGCTTATTAGAAGATCTATATGAAACAATGCGACACGATAAACGCGAACCAGGTAAGTTATCCGAAATTCATTTTGGTCTTGAGTGCGGCGGTAGTGACGGATTATCAGGGATCACCGCCAACCCATTACTCGGTAAGTTTTCAGATTATGTCATCACTCAAGGTGGAACAACCGTACTCACCGAAGTACCTGAAATGTTCGGTGCTGAAACCTTGTTAATGCAAAGAGCAACAACTTATGAAGTATTTAATAAAATCGTTAACATGATTAATAACTTTAAAGATTATTACACCAAACACGATCTACCAATTTATGAAAACCCCTCTCCCGGCAATAAGGCTGGAGGCATTACTACCTTAGAAGATAAATCGCTAGGTTGTACTCAAAAGTCTGGCACGAGTCCGGTGGTCGATGTACTCGACTACACACAAAAAATTACCACTTCTGGTTTAAACTTACTAAACGCCCCAGGAAATGATGCGATTGCCACCAGCGCACTTGCCGCTTCAGGTTGTCACATGGTGTTATTTTCAACCGGTAGAGGTACCCCTTACGGCGGATTTGTTCCAACAGTGAAGATTGCGACAAATTCAGAACTAGCCGATAAGAAAAAGCACTGGATAGATTTTAATGCTGGTAAATTAGTATCTGAAGATATTTCGATGGATCAATTACTAAAAGAATTCATCAAAACCATCGTTACTATCATCAATGGAGACAAGAGTAAAAATGAAATCAATCAGATAAGAGAAATTGCCATCTGGAAAAGCGGAGTGACGCTGTAACAATCTAGGGTCAAGCTATATCGCTGCTCTAATAATAAAACAGGCATTAATATAAAAGAGCGTTTCAAAAAACTTGATCTCTATCATATAAACTGGTCTAATTGTGACAAATATCACACAGAGCTAAGGTTACAATGAACACTATTACTGCAAATCAAAGCACTTTTAACAATTCCAAATTAAAAGATTCCGCTGCTACCGCATTGAGCCTGATCTTGATCTACGGTTCTGCGTTAGGCTTTATCGCTCTAACAGCGCTAACTTGGGTTAAGTTTTAATTTAAAAGCTTATTTTCCAAAGCATTAAAAATTCAAAAAGGAGCCTATTGTTGGCTCTTTTTGCTATTTTTATTCCAAGTAAACCCGCTTACATTTTAACGAGAAACATCTCTAAAGTATCGGGCTAACCATTTCTGATTCAATAATCGCAAAGTGAATAGCATTCCTCGCACTATCCAATCACTGAACATTCCTATCCATACCCCATACACACCGAAATCAAGTACTACGCCAAATACATATCCGCAGCAAATCCTAAAACCCCACATGCTGAGAATTGCCGTCCACATAGTAAACTTCACATCTTTAGCACCTTTAAATGCAGCAGGAAGAACAAAAGAAGCAGCCCAAACTGGCATCATAATGGCATTCATATAGAACAAGTTTACCACCACATCAATCACTGACTCTTCAGTGGTATAAAGCAATGCAATGTAATGAATAAACGGTACGAGCAGTAAGGTTGAACAAACTAATAAAATGGTGGAAGTAACTAAAATCAGCACCAATTCTTGTTGTGCCATTCTTGGTCTATTTTGCCCTAGGCGTTTACCCACAATAACCGTGGCAGCCATACCTAATGTATTGCCGGGAATATTGATCATCAATATGATAGAGAATGCGATGACATTACCCGCCATCGCTACGGTTCCCATTCCTGCCACCATTAAAATAGTGATCATTTTACCTATGTTGAACATCAAGGATTCAACACTAGCAGGAATACCTATCCCTAAAATATCGGCAAGTACTTTGCGGCTAAACTTAGAAAAGTACAATTTAAACGGGATCACAAAACGAGAGTTTTTGGCTAAATACGCCAGAATAATAAAAGCCCCGACCCAACGCGCTAAAGAAACACCTAAACCGGCTCCAAGCAAACCCAAACCTTGCCAATCACCGACACCGTAGATCAATGGATAACTAAACGCGATATTCAGTAAATTGGTTAAGATATTGACTCTCATCGGTAAGCGACTATTACCAACTGCTCTTAATACCCCGCTGCCTGCAAGAGTGATCGCAAGCGCAGGATAACTCAACGCCATTGCGGTAAGGTAAACCTCAGCAAGGTGAATAACCTCAGGCTCTGCGCCATAAGCCACGATCTCAAGTAATGACTTTCCACCAAGCAATACCACAACACAAAAAAGCACACTAATCAGCGCATTTAGAGTAATGGTTTGCCGAGCTTGATCGAGCGCTTGTTCACTATTTCTTCGCCCGTATGATTGAGCAACAATCACAGTTCCGCCCAGCTCAATAGCCGCGAGAACCGAATAAATGATGTAAGTGAAACTGTCGCTTATCCCGATCGCGGCGGTTTGAGACTGACCTAAGCGACTGACGAGAATCGTGCTAATGATCCCCATCAATACCACGCATAACAGCTCAATAAAAATCGGCCACGCTAGAGGGAATACATCACGAATCAATAAGACCTTGTGACGCTTACGTAGCGTTAGTGGCCAATTTTTAAACAACGAAAAGGTCAGGTTCATTTCACTATTCTATGGTTACCCCATAAATGATGTCGCGATCATATACAGTTTCAATTCGGTCACCTTGGCTCACTTCGCCATGCAAGTAACCACCGTTTGAAATGTGTGTAGGCATGTCGGCATATTGACCTTGATGCGCTGCTTCTAATGCAATAAGAGCGAAAGAAGCTGGATCATCAAAACGAGCAAAACGATGTTGCTCTGATGGTACAAAATACCCACGATGAAATTTCTGCTCTATTATATTCTTACCAATTGAATCTGCGAGTAATAATAATTTTTCTTGCCCAGTAAATTCATAGAGATCGAGCAACGCGAATAATAAATATGGAGAGGCGATGGCGGTATCTATATTCACCTCTGTTAACCACATTGTATCAGGAGCAATTAAACCCAGTTCAAAGCGTGCAAACATTGTTGCAGTAAGCTCTTTGATCTCGATATCATCACTATTAATACTGGCACGTATCAAAGGCAATAAATACGCAGGATCTACAGATTGGCGTTTTAATTCTGTCCCCTTTTTGCCGTAATAACCATCGCGGGGGAAAACGTAACCCGTCATATCATGGCCATTATTCCACATAGGAACGATTTTATTTTCCATCATATCCCAAGCGAATTTAAAATAAGCCTTAATACCACTTGTCACCCAAGCTAACATTTCTTCATCACCGGTTTGCTTAGCACACTCTAAAATTGCTAGCGGGTTATCCACTACTACTGGCCAACTATCACGAAATAGCACATTAGCCTCTTTTGCTATTTCACCAAATTCGTCTCCAAATTGCCGCTTAGCTCGGTCTCCAAACCACGAATATGTCAAAGTATCATCATCGGGAATAGGCTCTCTTTGTAACGGTGAGGAAAATTGATAAACAGGCATACCAGTATCTGGATTACGCGCTAACACAAATTGCTTATAGAGATGTTTAGCCCACATTTCAGCATGAACATCCACTTGATGTTGAGAATAAAATATTGCCGCGTAAATCAAGTCAGTAGAAGCATTAACAAATGTTAAACCGACCGTTTCAGGTAGCTGTGGCCAGAGGCTAGGATCAACCACTGGCTTAGGTTGATGATAGGTGAAAACATTATCTATGGGTTTGATGCCATATTGACCATGTCGACTTAAATCTAACTTCTGCCAATCCAAGACATGAGCTGCCCAAAAACCATGTAAAAATTGGGTAGTCCTCTTTGCATCCACTTGATAAAGACATTCATAGTAAGGGAAATGATGCTTCAATTCGTGAACACGTTCTTTACTAGCTGGCCCTTCGATTTCTCCGGTTTGTTGGTTAATAAAACGATGCCCTCCCCAGTGAAATAGCCCACTTTCTGAATCGGTATAATTATCGAGAAATTGCTTGGTCATTTTTGTCGCCGTGTTTTTCCAATGATCATTCTTAGTGACAACAGATAACCCCACCAAAGCACGTAATACATTCTGTTGGCTAGCAAAATTACTCATTACTGCTTTCGTGCCATCAGGGTAAGTCCAATATACCGGTTTATTGGTTAAAGTATCTGCTCCATCAGCAAGCAAATACAAATCATGATTTAAGAATTGGTCGAGAATACGCTGGTAATAATTCGTCAATAAAGAAAGGTTAGATTGTCGTGACATAGACAACTCCTAAAATTGAAATGAGAAATGAAGCCAAGAAGATAGGCTGTGTTGTACTTGTTGTAGTCGCTGGTGATATTGCTTTATAGGCAACGAATAGGTCATCGCTCTTTTACGCACAATTTGTTGCTGATCATTGATGATGAAATTATTGAACTCTTCAAACCGTGAGTCGTGCGGGTAAAACCAAGCTTGGTTGCCATTTTTGTCTTTTCCCGACATTTTATCCCAGCCATATATATGATCGGCCATTAAACAATCAACAAACGCACAATGACCGATAGCATTGGGATCTGCATAATTACCATCATAAAATTCGGCCGTAGGGTGCCATGGGCGGCCTAGCGCATAACTCGATTCAGGTACTCCAGTTTCCTTTAATAATCGACATTGTAAAAATACAAAACCAAGCAATTGGCTCACATGAGTGCTAGGCGCACTGATATAGCCATAGGGCTGACCATTTTTAATATCAGATCGGTTCCTTGCCACTACATCACATTGTGTAAACACCGCTTGTCCTGCGCCAAAAATGAAATCGATCGCTCCTAAAATTTGGCATTGATGAAAATAACTTTTACCGCCATTAACAAATAGAGTGTCATGGTAACTTTCAAGAATAAGGTGTGAGCATTGAACACAATCAGCACTATTACCGATTAATAAAGCGACTGACTGAGTGTGTTGGATCCTTAATCGCTCTGGAATGGCTTGGTTTTCTAAAAAATTAAATTCATTTTTTATCGTTAAATAACTGAGTGAACAATGCTTAGCTTCAACCCCTACCGTTCTGGAACCATAAGTGCCAGAAATACGGCCATCCGGCTGAATTTTTTGGTTACAGCAATTAGCGGTAATTATGGTTTCAGATTGCTCATAGCCCGTTAAGTGAACATTATCACGAGCTAATAAAATTCGTTCCCGATAGACTCCGGGATGAATGATAATTTGATAATGTTGATCATTATCCGGCAATGAATCTATCGCTTGCTGAATTGAAGTAAAGTCACCATTGTGTGGATCTTGCGAAACAACGATTGGTTGATAACTATCCATAAGATGAACCCAAGCCTCCTTGCCATCCCATTACGCCATATCACTTACAGGTAGTAATACTTGTATATCAACTAAAAAGCCCTACCTCACGTAGAGGTAGGGAAAGTGGATAACTACTACAATGAAAATCGATTAACGTGTCAGCTTTTTCAGTAAGCGGTTACCTTTCCTTAAGAAGCTTTTTGCTGCTTCTTCAGGTGTCGCTTTACCGTAATCAATGTGTTGCATTTCCTCACTAAACATTTCCATTACCTGAGCATTATCTGTATATGGCGTTGCCACAATTTTCTTCGGCACATCAAGTGCTTGTTGATACCCGCGATATTGCAGGCTGTTTTTGTCTAATTGACCCGTTTCAGTCAATGTATTCAAACCACTTTTACTTAATGGAATACTACGACTAAGCCCTAGCGCTTTCACACCATCTGGATCATTTAATAAGAAGTTAACTAATTTAGCCGCTTCTTCTGGGTGCTCGGTGTTGCGGCCAATAGAGAACATCATTGATGGACGAGATAACAAGCCAGCATCTGTTGCACCATCAACCATCGGGTAGTCGGCTAATTCAAGCTGCATTGGTGGTTTTAGGTTATCTGAATATTTAGCAATGGCAGAATCCCACATGTATACGCCACCAAATTCACCTTCAATCCAAGGTCTCATTTCATAAAGGTTTGAACGACCATAAGAAGCGAACTCTTTGGTTGATGGGAAGACATGGTTTTTCACTTGATCGGCATACAACTGGAAGAACTCCGTCATTTCTTGTTGATCAAATTGCAGCATGCCATCGGTACCAATGATGTCTTTATTATACTTTTGAATCATGTATGAGCGGTTCATTGCAAAAACATCACGCGCTTCAATTACCAGTGGGTAATATTTCTCACCGAGTTTTTCTTTAAACACTGGCCCTGCATTCATCAACTCATCCCAGTTTTTAGGATAAGACAGGCCCGCTTTTTCCCAAGAATCTTTATTAAAATAGAAAACACGCGAAGTCATACTCACAGGTAAACCATTAAGTTTTCCTGCATTGGTACTCATTTCTATCGACGCTTCTGGGAAGTTTGATACACCTAGCTCTTTTGACAGCGATGTCATGTCATAGAAACCACTGCCATCTTTAGAGAAAATTGGCATCCAGTTCCAGTTCGTTTGCATCACATCTGGCTCTGTATTACCGGCAATTTGCGTGGTTAAGCGAGAAAGGTGACCATCCCAACCGGTATATTCACCTTTTACTGAAATATCAGGGTATTTTTCTTGGAATCGCTCTAACGCGGCATTGGTTGCTTGGTGACGTTCATTTCCCCCCCACCAAGACATACGTAACTCAACATCGGCAAAGGCATTAGCAGAAGCGACTGCAAGCGCAAGTGTCGTGACTGTCGTTATTAGATTTTTTTTCATAATAAGTCCCTTATATAGTTTTAGTTATCTAATGAAATGTTCTTTTCTGATACCGCATCGAAAATATGAGTTTTTTCCATTTGTACTTTAAAACGTACATTCTCTTCCGTGCCAAATCCCACACGGCTTTTGACCACATCAACAGGAACACGAGCGGTTAGTGTTTTTGTTCCAACTTTGAAATAAACAAACATCTCATGCCCCATGTTCTCCATTCGGATGATGTCACCTAAGATCACATTAGAATCATCTTCATCCTCTCTCGCGACAGTGATGTCATCGGGACGAACCCCAAACACCGTTTTGCTATAGCCATTCAAGCGAATATTTCCAGCCTTACTTTTAGGCACTAATAAACGTTGCCCTTCTAGCTCTGCGTAAAGATCATCACCTTCTTCCTTTAAAACCACCTCATTCAAGTTCATCTCTGGTGCACCAATAAAGCCAGCGACAAACATATTTATTGGGTTGTTATAAAGCTCCTCTGGTGTATCCACTTGCATGATTTCACCCAATTTCATCACGCAAATTCTGTCACCCATGGTCATCGCTTCTGTTTGGTCATGGGTAACATAAACTGACGTTGCCGGGTTATTAGTCGCTTTTAAATGCTTATGAATATCAGAAATACGCACTCGCATTGACGCTCGAAGCTTGGCATCTAGATTTGATAGAGGCTCATCAAATAAGAACACTTCTGGCTTTTTGACAATCGCACGACCGACCGCAACACGCTGTGCCTGGCCACCAGAAAGCTGACGAGGCAATCGATCAAGCAAGTCTTCAATTTCTAAAATACCCGCAGCCTCTTTAACTCGCTGTGCAATTTCTTCTTTTGGTAACTTTTGCAGCTTCAAACCAAATGCGAGATTCTCTTCTACCGTCATGTGTGGATACAAAGCGTAGTTCTGGAATACCATTGCAATACCACGATCTTTAGGTGCTAAATTATTAACTACTCTCTCACCAATTCGAATTTCACCACCGCTGATATTTTCCAATCCGGCTAGCATTCTCAATGTGGTTGATTTAGCACAGCCAGATGGACCAACTATCACTAAAAACTCACCATCTTGAATGGTTAGATTGATACTATGAACTGCTTTGAAGCCATTCGAATACACTTTTTCTAATTTTTTAAATTGAACTTGAGCCATAATTTATTACTCCACTTAACCTTTAATGCCGCTGTTTGAGACGCCTTCAACAAAGTATTTTTGAGACATGAAGAACACCACGATGGATGGAATGATTGCGATAGAAGCCATTGCTAAAATCTCATTCCAACGAGCCCCTTCTGTCACATCAATCGACATTTTCAGAGCAAGTGCAATTGGATACTTATCAACACTGGATACGTAAATCAGTGGACCTAAGAAGTCATTCACCGACCACATAAACTGGAATAGTGCGACCGAAATAATTGCCGGACGAATAACCGGAACCACCACATGCCAAAGAACCTGGAATGAATTACAACCATCAATCATGGCGGCTTCTTCCATATCCGTTGGGATACCACGTAAGAATTGCACCAACATAAAGACAAAGAAGCCTTGTGTTGCAAATGCCAGTGGTAAGTACAGCGGTAAATAACTGTCTAACATCCCCATTTCACGGAACATTAAATATTGTGGAATAAGTAAAACGGTTTGAGGTAAAAGAATGGTTGCGATTAAAGTAGCAAACCAAAACTTTTTCCATGGAATGTCAAAACGTGCAAACCCATAAGCCACAATGGTAGAAGACACAACGGTAAAAAATACTTTTGGAAGAACATATAAAAAGGTATTAATAATATAATGACCAAAAGTAAATTCTGTTCCTGTTTTCCAACCATTAATAAAACCATCTAAGCTCCATTCTTTTGGAATAAGGCTCATTGAGGTGAATATTTCGTGATTAGGTTTTAGCGCTGCGGTAAACATCCATAAAAGTGGGTACAACATCATTAGTCCCACTAAAATTAATACGACATACCGAATTAACGCATTAATCTTTTCACGACGAATCGTTCTATTATTTTCTGCGTTAGCATCTAATTTTGAGGCATTCATATTCTTCTCATTCGTTACTATTGTATTCATAATTATTTCCCACCTTTATCGCCAGAGTAGAAAACCCAATATTTAGAAGAACGGAAAGTAATTGCCGTAAATATTGCCACTACAACAAACAATGACCATGCCAATGCACTGCCATATCCCATATCAAAGAATTTAAATGCTGTTTCATAAATATAAAGTGAGATTAAATAAGTTGATTTCATCGGACCGCCACCTGTCACAACATAAGGCGCTGTAAATTCCTGGAAAGCTTGGGTCGTTTGCATAATAAAATTAAAGAAAATAACTGGAGTAATCAGTGGTACAGTCACTTTCATGAACATTTGCCATTTACTTGCACCATCAATCATCGCGGCTTCATATTGTGATTGAGGAACGTTTTGTAACGCTGCTAAGAAGATCACCATGGCTGAACCAAACTGCCAAGCGCGTAGTAAAGTAATAGAAAATAGAGCAAATGAAGGCTCACCCAACCAGTTAATTGGGTCTAAACCAATCACTCCTAGCATGCCATTTAGTACGCCATCAATTGCAAACAAGGCGCGCCATAAAACTGCGATAGCGATACTACTACCTAAAATGGATGGGATGTAATAAGCGGTTCTAAAAAAGCCAATACCTCGAAGTTTGAAATTCAAAATAAAGGCAATAAATAGTGCAAAAGCAAGTTTGACTGGAATGGTCAAGAAAACGTACATAAACGTCACGCTCATTGACTTCCAAAACGTGTCATCTTCAAAAAGCATATACTGATAATTATCTAGACCAACATAGTTTGGTTGGGTCATCAAGTCATAATCAGTAAAACTCATCAAAAACGACGATACAAAAGGAAAAGCCGTAAATAATATCAACCCTATTATATAAGGGGATAAATATGCTAATCCTAATC
>NZ_AJYK02000064.1 GCF_000286955.2 Vibrio rumoiensis 1S-45 | reverse complement strand
CGTGCCTCGTTTCCGGGATGACTAACTGAGGGGTTGCTAACACCTTGCGTTCTTCTCCACTATTTCCACTGAGATAACCACATCACTCCACCGTTACTACTTGCTCTTTTCGGCTAATGGCTAAAACACTCACCATAATCAATGTGCTCATCAAATAAAACACACCTAAATCGATTTGAGTAGCGATAAAATGCCGTACTAAAAACTCACCAAAGAAGCCTGCAATACACATTTGAATGGAGCCGGAAAGCGCGGAGACTGCGCCGACTCGATTAGGGTGAGGCTCCAACAGTAGCGACATTGAAATAGGAAAGCTCATGCCTTGCGCAATGGTTAAAATGGTAAAACCAATGATCAAATTCATTACCGCTAATGGCATGGCTAATAACCAGATACCGGCAATTGCCATCAAACTAAACGCTAAGCTGAGCAACTGTGTTTTTGAGCAATAGCGATTTAATCGGCTTACCGTAATGCTACCAATCAATAAGCCCGCCGATGGGATGATCATCGCTTGTCCATATTCAGATACCGTCATGCCTAATTGTTGTTGCAGTAAGAAAGGCAAAACCGATAAAGATACCACCGCCCCTAAATAGCTGATCCAGTTATAACTGGCGCTGGTGATCACTTGTTGGCTAGTGATCAGCTCGCCGTAGCCTTTTATGACTTTCACTGGGCTAAAACGGCTTTTGGGGTAGGGCAAGGTTTCTGGCAATACTTTCCAGCCGAGTGTCACAATCGCGATTAAGTAAATGAGCACCGCACTAAATACGCTTTGCCAACCAAAATGGTATGCAGCCCAGCCGCCAAAAACAGGTGACACAATGGGAAGAATGGAGGCGGTGATCGAAAGGTAAGATAACGCCTTGGTGAGATCAGCACCGTTGTAGCTGTCTCGCAGAACGCTGCGCCCCAATACCGATGCACTGCCCGCGCCTAAGCCTTGTAATAAGCGCCCGAACAATAGGGCATCAAAACTATTTGCCCACAATACACAAATAAGCGTGCCAATAAGGTAAACCCCTTGACCGAGTAAGAAGACAGGACGGCGACCAATCGCATCGGAAAGTGGGCCATAAAACAGTTGAGATAAACCAAAGCTGACCAAAAAGAAAGTGACTATAGACTGAACTTGGGCTTGAGATACCGCTAGATCATGGCTGATTAACGGCAAAGAAGGCAGATAAATACTCACACCAACTTGACCCGTTGCAATGATCATCATAGCGAGCAAAAGAGGTGTTTTTTTAAAGGCATTGATCGTTTCTGTTTTCATGCAACTAGTGTACTTTGGTGAATATAAAATGATAATAGACCGAGTAGGAAAGAGATTGGGTCTTTATAGGAAAGAATGGGGCGTATTATGGATTGGATCGAGTCGGTAAGAACCTACATTAAAGTAGTGGAAGAGGGCAGTTTTAACCAAGCGGCTCGCAAGCTCAACACGACCAGTTCGGCGGTAAGCAAGCGCATCCACTTTTTAGAGCAGCGCATTGGTGTGCAATTACTTAAACGCACCACGCGTTCGTTAAGCCAAACCGAAGCCGGGGCTATGTTCTATCAGCGAGGAAAGGCGCAGCTAGAGCAATGGCAATCGTTGGTGGATGAAACACGCTCAGTTAACCAAGCTCCAACAGGTATGCTGAGAGTCGGCGCGACCTTGGCGTTAGGATCGAAATTTTTCATGCGCTATGTGGATGATTTTTTGCGTCAATACCCGCAAATTAAAGTCCAATTGATCACCACTCTGCCCGGGCAATTACCTGAATTGAGTTTTGATATTTATATTGGACGCGAAATTGAAAATTTGGATACTTTAAGTTTTCGCGCAGCGCCTTTAGTGGATTATCAATCCGGCTTTTATGCCGCTCCGAGTTATTTGAAAGAGCATGGAGAGCCACAAACGGTCGATGATCTGGCTCGGCATAATATGCTGATTTGGGGCGAGAAAGTAGAAAGGGAAGTGCGCTTATCTGCCGTTGGCGAATCAAAAGTTGGCGATCGAACAAAGAAAGTGCGCCTTAGGGGGAATTTCTCCACCACGAATCCTGAAGCGTTATTTCACAGTGCCAAACGTGGCATGGGGATCATTTTATCGAATCAAGTGATGCTGCAAGAAGAAATCCAACGGGGTGAGTTGGTTCGAGTTTTACCGAATGTGACTTCAGAACACACGCGGGTGTATGCGTACTATCCCAAGTTAGATTATGAACATACCCGCACTCAGTTGTTTGTGGAGTATTTAAAGCAGCGCTTGGAAAGTGAAAAAGATGTGCAGGTGGTTTAGCTACTTTTCGATATAACAAAGGGCGAGAATCATCTCCACCCTTTGTTACCGTTATTCAAATTAATGCGGCTTTTTTGTCCCTTTACGAACAAGATCTTTGCCATTATCGAACACATCTTGGGTGACCCAGCGGCCAAGTAATAGCTGATGTTTATCATCAAGAACAGCCACAAACGGGCGACCATTACTGTTGTTTGTCGCCAGTGCGATACCAGTAACATTCTCTAGCCCTAAGCCGCCGTTTTCCACGACACGTAAAAACTCAGAAAGCTCGTCTAGGGTTTCAATTACCTTGTTATCATCAATCATATTTTGTTCTCTGCTAAATCTGATGGGCCTATACCCAAGTTACTTAGGTGTAGGATACCAGTTCTGGCCGAGTGGATAAATTATGGATTTGAAAAACGCATTAATTACGGCATGATACTTAGCCTGTCCTGCATAGGATGAAGTTTCCACATTGGCATATAAGGATAGTATTTTGAACACTCAAAAAGTGGCAATAATCACTGGTGGTGGGCGTGGCATTGGCGCTGCAACCGCTAAACTTTTTGCGAAAAAGGGATACGCAGTCTGCATTAATTATAAATCGAATGCAGAAGCCGCTAACCAACTCGCCGAAGCCATTACCATGGAAGGTGGGAAGTGTATTTGCGTTCAAGCGGATGTTTCTTGCGAAGACGATGTGAATCGATTGTTTGCTACGGTTGATCGAGAGTTAGGCACGTTATCTGTTCTTGTGAATAATGCGGGTATTTTGAAAAAACAATCACGCCTTGTCGATATGACGGCAGATCGGATCAACACGATTCTTACGAATAATGTGACGAGCTATTTTTTATGTTGCCGTGAAGCGGTTAAGCGTATGTCTACGCTGCATGGCGGTCAAGGTGGCGTGATCGTGAATGTTTCTTCAGTCGCTTCTCGTTCTGGATCGCCTAATGAGTATATTGATTATGCTGCGTCAAAAGGCGCGATTGATACTTTAACGAAAGGCTTGTCTGTAGAAGTCGCCGCAGAAGGCATTCGAGTGAATTGTGTACGTCCAGGGCTAATTTATACCGACATGCATGCCGATGGTGGAGAGCCGGATCGAATCGAAAGGTTAAAAGGTGTGATTCCGATGCAAAGAGGAGGGCAGCCTGAAGAAGTAGCCGAAGCCATTTATTGGCTCGCTTCAGAAAAGTCGTCATTTTCAACAGGGAACTACTTAGATTTATCTGGCGGTCTGTAGTGTAATCCGTATAGATGTTCTCAAATAGTTTCGCTACCTTTGCGGTTAAACAGTTAATTCAGATTGTCTGTGGTTCCGGCTTGGTTGATAAGGTGGTAGCTCTAATACCATTGACCAATTAAATGTATTTAATTAGAATTCGCATCAATTCAATTTTGTGGTTATCTGTAATGTTTTACATTCTATTTAAGAACTTTGTTAGGAGACTTTGCTCCGCGCACTATCACGATGAAGTGTTGCTCGGAGCTTGATGTTTTCTGAATCTTCATCAGGTATTAAGTGATCCCCCTAAAATAAGGGAAGGGATACTTATATCTGATCATTACAGAAACTAGGCCGACGATGAACTTCATCGTCGGCCTTTTTTGTTTTTGTGATTCGTCATAAACAAAGTTTCAATGATTTTTGAAGCGAGGGGCCGGTGTGTTACATGCCGCCCCTCGTTTTTTTGGTGTAAAACATGAGTTTATTAAATATTCAAAATTTGACTTACCATATTGGTGAGAAAACATTATATCAACACGCTGATTTCAGCCTTTTTGCTGGTGAACATGTCGGAATTACTGGCGCTAATGGTGTTGGTAAAAGTACGTTGCTAAAACTACTTCAAACCGAGTTGTTACCTGATTCTGGTGACATCATTTGGCAACCTTCCATCAAAATAGGGTATCTAGACCAACACGCGCAAATGGATGGGTTAGTTTCGGTGCGTGATTACTTACGAACAGCATTTTCTGAGTTGTATTTACTCGAAGCGGAAATGATGAGCATTTATGCTTGCTTGGAAAAAAGCACAAGTCAGAGCCATTTAAATCGAGCCGCTGTTATCCAGACTCAATTAGAAAGCCAATCATTTTATGGGATTGATAATAAAATTGATGCCGTGGCGGAAGGTTTGGGGATTGTGGCGTTTGGCATGCACACACAGTTGGCACAATTAAGTGGAGGGCAACGTCATAAGGTGATGTTGGCGACCTTATTATTAATGTCACCCGATGTTTTGTTGCTTGATGAGCCAACCAACTATTTAGATGTTGTACACATTCGCTGGTTAGTTGAGTATCTCAATGGTTTTGAAGGTGCCTTTATGGTGGTGTCGCACGATCAGGCTTTCTTAAACAGTATTGCAACCCATATTTGCGATATCGATAGGCAAACTATCCGGAAATATAAGGGAAATGTCGAGAAATCCATGGCTCAAAAAGCCAATGACGATGCGGCTTATGTGAAGCAATACCAAGCTCAGAAAAAGCATATTGAAAAGCTAGAATCGTTTATTGCAAAAAATGGTGCAGGTGTGAATGCCAGCATTGCGAATGGACGAAAGAAACAGCTTACACGTATCGAGCGTCTTGCTGCTCCAGAGCAATATAAAACGATATCTTTTATGTTTAAAAGTGCTGCCTTAAATACGCAAGAGGTAGTTAAAACATCGGATCTGATGATTGGGTATTCCCAACCATTAATGCCAGCCATGACGCTTAACATTGCGCGTGGCGAAAAGGTGGCGATTACGGGGTTTAATGGTATTGGTAAATCAACATTATTAAAAACCTTGGTAGGTGAATTAGCGCCATTATTCGGGCGAGTAGAATTATCACTTGGCCTTAAGTTGGGGTATTTTGAGCAAGAATTACATTGGCCTTACCCTGAGATGACTCCTGTGAATTTAATCAAATCAGCTTGTAATGGGATGGATGATAAGACGGCTAGGCAACAGCTCGCACGTTTTGGTGTGTCAGGTAAATTAGCGATACAACCTATTGAATCGTTAAGTGGTGGTGAGCAAACTAAGGTGAAGTTATGCCGCTTAGCATTAAACCCGACGAATTTATTAGTGCTTGATGAACCGACCACTCATTTGGATATCACGGTAAAAGAGGCGCTTAAACAGGCTTTGGTGGCCTATTCTGGCACTGTGATTGTGGTTTCGCATGAACAAAGCTTCGTTGCTGATTGGCCGGATCGTGTGGTGAATATTCAATCTATGGTTATTGCTTAATAGACAAAGAGAATGAAAGGTTAAATCTAATGTTATTAAAAGTATTGTTGTTCTTTATTGCTTTTCTTGTGGGTGCTGACGAATTGATGCTTGGGCCTATTTTGATTCCAATTGGCAATGATTTGGGCGTTGAGCCTGAACGAGTTACGTTATTTATTACTGCTTACAGTGTGGCCTTGGCGATCGTTGCGCCGACATTAGGTGCGCTATCTGATCGCCTTGGTCGCTTAAAAGTGATGTTACCTGCTGCGATATTGTTTGGCGCAGCGTCTATTTCGACCGGGATGGTTGATACGTTTGAATGGGGATTAACGACACGAGTGCTTACTGGGCTTGCGAGTGCGGGCATGTTGCCGATTGCTTTTGCGATGGCGGCTGACGATTCTGGTGCAGACGCAATGAAAAGAATAGCTTGGGTTCAAGCTGGCTTGACGTTGGGCATGATATCGAGCCCAGCGGTAGGAGCGGTGTTGGCACAATGGCTTTCTTGGCGTGCAGCTTTTATTGTCCTTGGTGTGTGCGCTTGGTGTGTGGCGGTAGCGCTTGCAGTATTGTCGGCTCATAAGGCATCAATGGAAGATGCTGCTCAACAACCGATGGATAAACTTAATCAACAGCCCGAGGATCAAACAAGTATAGCTCAAGGTCAATCGATTAAAATATGGGCGATACCGGGCGCGGCTGGTGCTTTGCTTGCGATGTGCTTTGGCCTTGGTGGAGGCATTGGCTTGTTTAATCTTGTTGGTCAGCATTTACGCGATACTTTAGATATGCCGATGTGGGCCGTTGGAAGCTTATATGCCGCTTTGGGTGTGATAAGTGTCATTGGTAATATGTTGATGCCTCGTGTCGTTGGGCATTTTGAAAGTGGTCGCCAGGTGATGAGAGTTGCCTTATTTGTATGCTTAGTTGTGAGTGTTGGCTTCTATGCTTACCCAGCAGAAAGTTGGACTATTGTCCTTTTACCTTTGGCGTTATGGTCAATGGCTGGTGGTATTGGTTCGCCTGCATTGCAAAGTTATATTGCAGAATTATCGGCAGCTCATCGTGGTGTATTGATGTCGATGGGCATGACGATGATGCATATTGGTGTGGCGATTTGGTCTGGCATTGCAGGGTTTGCTTATAGCTTCGGCCCAACAGGAATGGCGATGCTTGCTATTTTGTTATTCGGGGCAGCGATTGTGGTTTTGCGTCCTATAAAGAAAAATTCACGATAGAATTTTTAATTATCCACTTCCTGAATTACCGATGAGGTCACAGAATTCAAACCTTGTAATAATTTTAAGGACACAAGGATTGATTAAATAGAACGAGACGTATATATTCAAACCATATTAATCATACAATAGTGCAATTAGGAGTTAGTTATGACTAAACCAGTCATCGGTTTCATCGGTCTTGGCCTTATGGGCGGCAACATGGTTGAAAACCTACAAAACAGAGGCTACGAGCTGAATGTAATGGATCTCAACAAAGAAGCTGTTGCAGCGTGTGTTGCTCGTGGTGCTAAAGAAGCGAGTTCAGCAAAAGAACTGGCTGAGTCTAGTGATATCGTGATGCTTTGCCTAACGACTTCTGTTGTTGTTGAAAAGTTAGTTTATGCTGAAGACGGCATCCTAGCGGGTATTAAAGAAGGTGCTGTATTGGTTGATTTCGGTACATCAATCCCAGCGTCTACTCGTAAAATCGGTGCTGACCTTGCTAAGAAAGGCGCAGGCATGATCGATGCTCCTTTAGGCCGTACTCCTGCTCACGCAAAAGATGGTTTATTGAACATCATGGCAGCTGGTGATAAGGCAACGTTTGAAAAAGTTAAGCCAGTTCTTGAAGAGCAAGGCGAAAACGTATTCCATTTAGGTGAGCTTGGCGCGGGTCATACAACTAAATTAGTGAATAACTTCATGGGTATGACAACGGTTTGTGCTATGTCTCAAGCGTTTGCTGTTGCTGATCGCGCAGGTGTTGATCGTCAACAATTGTTCGAAATTATGTCTACAGGTCCTTCTAATTCACCTTTCATGCAGTTCTGTAAAAACTACGCTGTAGATGGCGTGAGTGATTTAGGTTTCTCAATCGCAAATGCGAACAAAGACCTTGGTTACTTCCTACAAATGGTAGAAGATTTAGGTACTGAGTCTAAGATTGCTGAAGGTTCTTCTGCTAACCTACAAGCGGCATTCGATGCTGGCCTAGGTAACGGTAACGTTCCAGAAATCTTCGATTACTTCCTAAAATTAGAGAAGTAATTTAAGTCTATATCCAATTGACTTTACTTGGATAAAAGCCCGGTTACAGTGTGGCGAAATACACACTGTAATCGGGCTTTTTTAATTAAAGTGGTTTAAATGAGGCGAGCCTTGATGATTTTATGATCCATTCTTTGTGAAGATTATGCGTGCAGAATATCGTTTAATTCGCTTAACGAACGGACGGTATAATGTGGCTTAATTTCATCTGTTGCGTTTACGCCATGTGGGTTTAACCAACACGTCTCTATTCCAAAGTTTAATCCGCCAAGTATATCGGAATGCAAGTTATCACCAACCATAAGTACTCGTGTTTTACATGGGTTACCTACGCGTTCTAGGGCATGCTCAAAAATCGCGACATCCGGTTTTGCCATGCCGACTTGTTCAGAAATGATCACATGCTTTACATATTGATCCATACCGGTGCGAGCCAGACGAATCGCTTGTAAATCGGTAAAACCATTAGTGATAATGCCAACTTGAGCTTTGCCCACTAAAGAAGCCATCAATTCTTTGGCTCCTGGCAGTACTGAACAAATATCACCCATAGCGTCCAAAAAAGCAGAATTGAGTTCGGCTGGAGTGGTACCGAGTTTGTTTGCCCAGAATTCAAAACGAGTATGCTTTAATTGATCGGCGGTGATATCACCATTTTGATAATCTACCCAAAGTGGCTTATTTACCTCTTGATAAGTGGCAAAATCTTGCTCGTTGAAATCGACGCCTTTGCGCTCAAACATCAACTGCAAACCTTTGAAAGCATCAAAATGGAACAAGGTTTCGTCCGCATCAAAAAAAATCCAATCGTACTTCATGGTGACTCCTTATTTTGTTGGGGACAGTATACCTTGTTTGTTTGAAATTGTAGCCTCACTACCATTTACATCCCATACCTAAAGGGCTTGCCTAGCGGTAACATATCTCGCTGAATGGGGGAGAGTGCATGAGCGTATCCAGATAATAGTTGTAAAGTGTATTCGCATCGCTCAAGAAAATGAGCGTCAATGATGGCTAAATCTTCGCTTAACAGAGAATCAATCTCTCGGAAAATAAGATGATCAGGTAAGAAGCAAACATGGTTATTTTTATTGCCTGTCATTCGTAATTCACTGATAGGATAAACGCCATTTATGCTAGCTGAAACACTGACCAGTAAGGCGGGTTTATGCGCCAGTTCTTGATCGGTCGTGAGTAATAAAAAGTTCTTTAGTGCCGGTGTTGCCATTCCATGCCATTCGGGCGTAATAAAGATAAAAGCATCAGATTGAGACAGTTGCTCTTTAATCGGCTCCCATTGTTGCCATTCTTCGCCACCGTTCCACACACCTTCATTCCAAAAAGGTAAATCTAATTGATGGAGATCTAAGATGGTAATATCGTTGAACTGTGAGTGTGCCAATTGCTTTAATGCATGGGCGACGTTTAAACTTTGAGATTGTGGTCTTTGGCTGCCAGATACAATAGTCAGTTTCATAGTGAATTCCTGTTATTTAGTGAGTGATTGGTTTTGGTTTCTGATTACTTAAAATAATGGAGGCGAATATCGCTATCGCGCCAATCAATTGAGTTGAAGTAAAGGTTTGTTGTAAAAAGGCATATCCGAGTACGCACGCAGAGACACTGCTCAGAAAGCCCAAAAATGAGATGGAAATAGCGGGCAATTTTTCGATGCCGCGAAACCATAAGAAGTACCCCACAATTGCGCCGATCATGCCAAGGTAAAGGTAGCCAAATACATTGCTGAGAGTCATGTTGCTTGGAATGCCTTCAATGGATAATGCTACCGGAGCTAACATTAAGCCGCCAAAGAGTAGTTGCCAGCCAGTGAAACCGAGCAAACTCATCCCTTTCGGACGTCCCCATTTTTTGGTGAGCACGACGCCAAGCGCCATACTTAAAGTTCCGAGTAGTGCGATAGCCATTCCAGAGTGACTGAGCTCTGCATTGTTATTCAATACCAGTAAACCAATACCAACAATGCCCACTGAGCCTGCAATGACATGATGTAGGGTTAATGTGCTGCCAAGTAAGCAGCGACTAAGGGCGATCACCATGAGAGCTTGGCTAGACATAACTAACGCCGCCATACCACCGGGCAGGTAAGTGGCGGCATAAAAAAGACAATAGAAAAAGAAGCCGATATTTAGGAAACCTAATAGCGCAATGCGCAACCACCAATTTCCTTTTGGCATTGTGCGAGTGGCAATCACTAATAACATGCCAGCGGGGAGTGCTCGAATAAGCGCAGCCATTAATGGGCTGTTGGGTGGCAGCAGTTCGCTGGTCACAATATAAGTGCTTCCCCAAATGATTGGGGCAAGTGCGGTAGTGACTAACAGCAATAATAATCCCATTCTAGACATCTTTCTTTCCTTCGATCTGTGGTTTCGACAAGGCGTTTATTCAATGAAATGAAAAAGAATAAAGCTTTAATAAAAGTATCTCTTTCAAAAGATACTTTTATTAAAGTAATGGATGTTTGTGTTTTAATCAAGTATCTTTTTTAAAAGTTACTTTCGAGGTTGGATGATGAAAGATCAAGTTGATACGATTTTGCAGCAGTGGTTAAAAACGCGACCAGAGCTTGATTGCTCAAGCATGGGGGTGGTTGGCCGTGTTCGACGCACCAGTGAGCAGTGGAAAAAACAGATGGAAGTGGTGTTTAAGCAGCATCAATTAAGCTCGATTGAGTTTGATATTCTTGCCACATTACGTCGTAGCCAAGCACCACTGACCCCAACAGAGCTATATCAAACGCTGATGCTATCATCGGGCGTGATGAGCACTCGTATTGAATCTTTAGTGCAGCGAGGCTTGTTACAGCGCCTTGCGAGTGAAGAAGATCGCCGCAGTTGCCAAGTTGAGTTAACAGAAAAAGGCATAGCTTTAATTGATCCTGTTGTGAGTGAGCATGTAGACAATATGGAGAGCATGCTGTCACCATTAGACAAGTCGGAGCGAGATCAATTGGCGATGCTGTTGAAGAAACTTGGAGGGAATTAAAAATCAAAAAGGTAGTGCTCGCTTCGGAGTCACTACCTTTTATTCTTAGGTATGTATTTACGTAAAATATTGCCCTTGGCAGGGTTTGTTTGTGAAGTTTAATTCAACTTAGCTGCTTGGCGTGCCTTGGTGATGCGCAATATTACCGACTTCTAATAGTGGTGCCACATCCAGATCATCGGCGTTCATCATAGCTGAAATGCGTTGTACTGATGAAAGCAATAACGATTGTTCCCAACTTTCTAGATTTTGAAAACGCTGAATAAAGTGATCTTGTAGTGGTAACGGTGCTTTTTCTAGCAACTCGGCACCTTCTTCGGTTAAATAAGCATGTACCTTGCGCTTATCTAATTGGCTACGGTGACGTTTCACTAAACCACGCTTTTCGATGCGATCGATGATGGTCGTTGCTGTTGCTTGGCTCATATTGGTATTTGATGATAATTGACGAATCGTCACTTCACCAGAATCACGAATTGAGCGCATAAGAAGTAACTGAGGGCCGGTTAATCCCAGTTCTTTATTAAGCTTACGTGAGTGTAAATCGATCGCGCGAATGATCTGACGAATTGCGATCAGAACTTCTTCATGTTTGTCCATGTTTTGCCCCCATAGTGAAGACGTGAAAAGTAACCCATCTGTCTTTATTCGCAAAGGGAAAAGTACAATGAAATATTAAAAATGTGGGTATTCTTTACGTTAAGTGTGAGTGAAAGGCGATATACCCTCAAAGAATGCCCATGATTTATGCATTTGTGTGTAAATTAAGCGATCATGGACGAGCGATATTGTACAAAACTTAAAGGAATAAAGAAATGAAGCCAACCATAAAAAAGAGATCACTCAGTGTATGCATTGCCACCAGTGTGATTGGCTTTCATGCAACGACCGTTCTGGCTGACAGCATCTCGAAAATTCCGGTTATTGCACCGCTGTATTACAGTGGCACGTTAGTAAAAAATAATATTTTAAATCAGTTTGATACGACTATCTCTGCGGGAAGAGATGTCACGGCATTTACTATTGCCGGTATGACATTAGATGCCTATATTCTGACTCTTCCTCTTGATCTTGAAACTAAAAACAGAGTGATACAACGCCTTTCTAATCCATTTTATAGTATCGCTTTAGGGCATTTTCTTTACGTTTTTTATGATCAATACAGCCGCGCAGACAATGAAGATCAATTTCGACAGTATCTACTAAACAATTATACTGCCGATCAATTAGCCCGATGGCAGCATAGCCTTTTTCGTTTAGATGATGAAAAAACTCAAATAACGGATGCCGATCAGCCTAGCGATGATGTGGAGCGTCGTGAAGGTTTTGCCATGAATCGCCAGTTTTTCGCTATGTTGGTGAGTATTTACGATGAGCTGTTTAACAACGATGATTGGGAGTTAGCGAAATCTCTGCCGGATCACTATCAATACTTAACCAATTCAGCAAAAGATCAAGCCACTGTCGATCATGTTCAATCTTTGCTGATGGGAGAGCTCGCCAAATACGCTCAAAGCATGCCCCAAGGTGAGATGCGAGCGGCAATGGATGCCATTTTGGAAGAGGGTAAGCCTGCCAATAAAAACAAAGTCAATAATAAAGCGCAAGCGCTCACTATCACTTTAATTGACTTTGTGCGAATGAATGTCTTAAAGGCTTATCGTCAATATGTTCAGCCGACTCAACGAGCTGAAGTGTTTACTGAGTGGATGCAAGACAAGCTAGACAGTAATCCTGATGAGTTAGTTCGTTATTTGCAATCACGTCAGAACCGGCCAAGAGCTGTGCAAATTGTGGTGGATGGCTTAAGCCAAGGTTTAATGGAAGGCTTATCTCAGTCTAAAAACAGCCCTTACCTACATCAAGCATTAAAGCAAGATAAAGTCTTTAAAGCGTTCAAACCAAGCAGTGCGACAGGTAAACCTGAACATGATCCTAAGCACCAATTTTTGAATCAACTTGTCGATCAAGGTGAGCAGGATCCTAAATATTTACCGTTTTTTAAGCGGTTATATCAATTGCATGAAAATGGCATTGCCAGTGATGGCATTTCATCGACTCCAACGATCAGTGTACGTAATTTACCGATAGTGAAAACAGGAGCAGCGGTGTCGGGCAAAGGTGGAACCGGTATTCCGAACTTTCATTTTGTCGATAGGCAGCAAGATCGGGCTTATTATTTTTTCGGAAATGACGCCTTGCAGCTAGAGCCCTTAACGGAACAGCGTGGTATGAAGACCATGTTTGATCGTTTAGGTTATTTAAAAACCATTAATTGTAATGCTCAATATGATTGGAATGCGCAATTAAGCTTTGATGCTTTGGTTAATTTAGGTCTTGGTGAATCCATTCGTGATTTTGGTGAACAACGCTGTTTATTAGAATTACAACAACGAGCTAAAGTGGAACCTATTGTTGAGCAAAAACGCTTAGATTTAATCAATGAAATTCAAGCCTATCAAACTCTTAGTGATTGGCGTCTATTGACTAAAATCAGCCAAAAAGGTGTGTTAAAGGATCAAATAAAAGAGTTAGCAAGCTTGAACGAACAAGCGATGCCCGATTATTTATTGATGTACAACCCATGGCCCGATCACTTTGCCCATTTTAAAGGGCCGTTTGGTGATGAAATCATTAATCCAACCGGAGAGCTTAACCGGTTAGATTTCTGGTTAGGGCAGTTGGATGGAGTATATAAGCAAGCAGGGATAAGCCAACAGACTTTGTGGGGTATGGCAGGGGATCATGGATTGTCTGCGGTTCACTATACGCTTAGCCCCGAAGCGGTGGTATTTGAAGGTCTGAAGCAAGAAGGTGTTGAGCTTAAGGTGTTAAAAATATCCTCTGATGAAGGAGAAGGCCCCAAAATTACCAATGCGTTGCATTTTCCCAGTAATAAAGGTGTGGATGTGGTGATCGCATCGACCGCTGGTGGCAATTATATGATGGATTTTTTTAATTCAGATCGTGGATGGAAGGTACAACCGCTTTATCAAGAATTGACTAAGTTTACGCCGATTTCAGGAGGTAAGCCGATTAATATGATTGATGAAATTGCGTACCGCTTGCGTGAGTCATTAGATTACTTAGTGGTGAGAAAGTCCGATTGTACGGCTGAACACTGTGCGGTGAGTGTTGTAGGTTACCGAAATGGTAAAATTCGTCATGAAGTGATCACTCGAATGGGCGAGCATATTACCTATCTATCCGCAGATAAAAAAGACGAACCTCAACTTTTATCAGTTGATCAATTTAATCCTTATAAAAAGCCATTAACCAGCGAGCAAGTAAATCGAAAGAAAACCTTGATGCAAACATGCATGAGCGAAGAGGGCTGTATTGCTCAGCAATGGCGTGAACTTACGGCTATGAGTAATCGACCGGATTCTGTGATGCAACTGGTGCATTTATATGAAGATGATCGAGCGGGCACCGTCAATTTATTTCCAAAAGATGGCTTTGGTTACAACACATTGGTTCCTGGTCGTCATGCAGGGGAAACTTATCTAGAAAAAGATGCGTTCATTGGTTTTTGGAAGGAAGGTATGCAGCCAAAAATACGCTTAGGCGCGGTTGATAATGGATCGCTTGCACCGACGTTGTATGAATATTTAACCGGAGAAGAAGTAAACGTTGGTCGAGATGGTTGGGGTTATCCTTCACTATTAAAGTTACTTCAAAAGTGAGTTTTCCCAGTTTTGAGGTTTATCTGCAGAAATAAAAAGTGCTCCAATGCTTAGGAAAGTATTGGGGCACTTTTTGGTTATGGTTTAGGATTGAAAGGTTATTTACCCTAAAGTCAGTACTAAATTATTTTGCAGCTGCTTTTGCTGCCGCAATCCACGCATCAAATTGTTTTTGGTGAGCTTTAATCCAAGCGTTAGCATGAGCCTCGATATCTTGTGATTTGTTTTGGCCTTTTTGCATCATCAAGTTTTCAGCACTCACATCATTGATGTTCAGCTTCATAATTGAAAACAGTTTTGCCGCTGCTGGGTTTTCTTCAGCAAATTGTTTGTTTGCCACGATGCGCATGCTGTTCATCTGGAAACCGTAGTTTTTACCATTGGGTAGCGTGGTATCAATACCGCTGCGATCACCCGGTAATGATGAATGTGGTACTTCTAGCCACACCACATCTTTTCCCGGAACCAATACGCCACTGACCCAATAAGGGGTCCATGTGTAATACAGAATCGATTCGCCATTTTTATAACGAGAAATGGTATCGGCAATGATCGCGGCATAGTTACCTTGGTTGTTATCGACGGTGGCCTCTAAACCAAAATCTTTCATTTGGTGTTCGATGACGGCTTCACAACCCCAGCCAGGATTACAACCGGTTAAATCCGCTTTACCGTTATCGTTAGAATCAAATAACTTAGCGATTTTAGGATCTTTTAACTGGCCGATGTTGGTAATGCTGTATTTGTCGGCGGTTTTCTTATCGATTAAGTAACCTTGAGCAGCGCCTGTGATGTACTCACCTTGGCGATAAAATTTATCATCACCACCAGATTGTTGATATTTGTCTTTATGAAGTGGTGCCCAGTTAACCGCAAGATAAGTCGCATCACCATTGGCAATCGATGTGTAACCGACGTTGTAGTCGACTTCTTTGGTTTGTTCAACGGTGTAACCTAATGCTTCCATCGCTTTATTAACGATTAATGTTTGGAAGGTTTCTTCGGCAACCGTCGACTGGATTGGTTGAACGGTTTTACCGCTTCCCGGTAAGTCTGTCGCTTGAACAGTGAAAGTGACTGAAGAGGCCAAGAGAGTGGTCGACAGTAACGTTTTCATCCGTGAGTTATTCATAATATCTCCTTGTTATTGAATCAATGTTTAAGAAGTTGCAGTTTTGTTTTTGTTGGTTAGCTTGTAAATTAATGAGACTGGGCCGGTTTCATACCAACGTGTTTTCTTATCACGCGCAGCAACGCCAATGGTTTGGGTTAATCGGTCTAATAAAATGGCTAAGATAACAATCCCTAAACCACCAACAGCAGCTAAGCCCATGTCTAATCGACCAATGCCTCGTAATACCATTTGCCCTAAACCACCAACCGCAATCATTGATGCGATCACCACCATAGACAGCGACAGCATTAAGGTTTGGTTCACACCCGCCATAATGGTTGGTGTAGCCAGTGGCAATTGAATGCGATACAGCATTTGTTTTGGGCTAGCGCCAAATGAATGACCGGCTTCGATGAGTTCTTCAGGCACTTGTTGAATACCTAAAATGGTTAAACGCACAATGGGTGGTAGGGCGAAAATGATGGTCACCACCACCCCCGGAACATTACCGATACCAAACAACATCACAATTGGCACTAAGTACACAAAAGCGGGAGTGGTCTGCATGGCATCTAAAATTGGTCGAATGATTTTGGCGGCAGAATCACTTCTGGCGAGCCAGATCCCCATCGGCAGACCAATCAATAAGCAGAAAAAGACTGAGGTTAGCACTAATGATAGGGTCACCATCGCCTCTGACCATGCGCCAATAAAACCGATCACGGCTAAAGAAATAAGGGTTGAAACGCCCATTTTCTTACCGGCGAGTTGCCACGCAATTAACACTAAAATCGCCATCATAATGAGCGAAGGTGTGGACACTAATGCGGTTTGGAATGAGGTTAGGATAAAGTCGATTGGTACACGAATGGCTTGAAAAACAGGGCGGCCATGTTCCACTAACCAGTTCAATCCACTTTCTACCCAATGATCAAATGGGATCACTGCATCTTTAAATGGGTGAACCCAATCAATGCTTTGATCAATGGGCTGTGTTGGGGCATCGCTAAGCCATGAACTGGCGCTGTCTGCCGAGCTGGTGGTAGACCAAGGATCGGCTGAACTTGATGCTGTAGTTGAAGCCCATGGGTCGGAAGAATCCGCTGCCGACACGGTACTTGAAGCCCACGGTTCAGAAGTAGCGGCTTGAGTGGCGCTCTCTTGAGTTACGGTTGATTCGGTTGTCATAATGATTACTCTCTATCTAAAGTTTGAAGCAGGCGCGTTTTGGTGATCACCCCGTGGTAGGTGCCATCATCGGACACCACTGGTACCGCGTAAGGTACATCTGCCACTTTGCTTATGAGTTCACTGACTGGCGTATCGGCGTGCAAAGAAATGGCGTCTGCTAAAAGTGCCGTGCTTAAAGGACGATGTTCTTTATAGGCATCTTTTAGAGAGTCTACCGATACGATACCGGCGTACTTGTTGGCTTTGTCGACCACAACACCGTAGTCTCGGTCGTGATCAGAGAGAATTTGCAATGCAGCAGCAGGGCCATCGGTTTCGCCTTTCTTGAAAACTGCTGACGGTTTCTTACGCGCAATGTCTTTAGCGGAATACACATCAGCAACGTTTACGCCACTAAAGAATGATTCAACATAATCATTGGCTGGGTTTTGTAAGATTTCATCCGGTGTGCCGACTTGCACCACCACACCATCTTGCATAATGGCGATACGGTCACCAATACGCATGGCTTCATCTAGATCGTGCGAAATGAAGACAATGGTACGGCGATCATCGTTTTGTAAACGAATCAGTTCATCTTGCATTTCAGTACGGATAAGGGGATCGAGCGCCGAAAAGGCTTCATCCATTAAGAGAATATCTGGGTCGGTGGCTAAGGCGCGAGCCAGTCCAACGCGTTGCTTCATCCCGCCAGAAAGTTCATCTGGGTAAGATTCACATTGATTTTCCAAGCCAACTCGAGCAAGCGCATTTCGAGCGGCATCATTACGTTTGTCCAAATCAACGCCAGCTAATTCAAGACCAAACGCGGCGTTTTCAATCACGCTCATGTGAGGCATTAGGGCGAAGTTTTGGAAAACCATACTGATATTATTACGACGAACGGTGCGTAATGCTTCATCGGAAATAGCGGCAATGTCTTGGCCGTTTAAATACACATGGCCTTTGGTGGGTTCAATCAAGCGATTAAGCAAGCGAACTAAAGTAGATTTACCTGAGCCAGATAGGCCCATAATGACAAAAATTTCACCTTCATTAATTGAAAGAGAGACATCTTTCACGCCAACGGTTAAGCCCGTTTTATCAAAGATTTCATCTTTATCTAAGCCTTTTTCTAGGAGGGCAAAGGCCTCATCTGGTGTTTCACCGAACACTTTATAGAGGTTTTTTACTTCTAACTTTGTTGTCATGTTTTAAGCATCCTTGGCTAAAATTTCACAAAGTGTCAACTTCATTACCTTGTGAATTGTTTAGTACTCTAAACAATTTATAGTGTAAATGCAAAGTTAAGGCTAGATAAGTACATGAGTTTAAGTTGGCTTCGGGTAGGATTTTAAGAGGGGGATTTAAAGGCAATTAATTGATATATAAGTTTAAATATTCATTGTAGGAACAAGTCGAGACTTAGGTGAAAGTTTTATGTCATTAGCGGGTTAACAAGTGGGATTGGACGTAGTGTTAATGCTTTCATCATTCAGGTATTCTGTGCTCAATTATTTTATGACTTAATCCATTTTTAGGAGAACAACATGACCATTATTCAACGCCAACAAACCAATCAACGTATGAGCAAAATTGTGATTCACAATGAAACGGTTTACTTATGTGGCCAAGTGGGTGTTGCCGGAACCAGTGTGGCTGAACAAACGGCGGAAGCTTTACGTCGTGTGGAAGTGTTATTGGCGGAAGCGGGATCAGATAAGCAGCATGTTTTACAGACGATAGTGTGGCTTTCTGATATGGCTGATTTTCAAGAAATGAATGCTGTGTGGGATGAGTTTTTTGAGGAAGGTTTTGCCCCTGCTCGCGCTTGTGGTGAAGCGAAACTTGCACGCCCTGAGTTGAAAGTTGAATTGATCGTTACTGCGGCGTTAAAGACCGCGTAAATTGTATATAGATTCTGGTTTTTAAATCATTTCAATAATGATAACGCCAACTATTTTTTATAAAACACACATAAAAAAACGCACGTCATTTGACGTGCGTTTATCATTACAAGTTAAGGTTTATTTTACAAAGTACAAACAGTTGTCCAGTCTGCATTGTTACCAGGCTCTGATGATGTCCACCAGTTTGCTTGATAAATCACACCATTATTGATGACTTTATCACCTTGGTTGGCATGGCTTGGATTACCTGCCCAATCTTTTTGAGGGAAGTCTGGGTAGGTAACTAGGCCTGCACTATCACAGGTTGCGTCACCGCCACCAGTGTCGCCACCGCCAGTACCTGCTTCAATAACCGCAACCGGCAGTTCTGGGTGCTCAAACTTAAAGCCGTAATCCACACCGTTAATATTCACGGTGTAGTTTGCAGGGCCAGAAATTGGTAGGTAGTACACCATATCCAGTTCATAGCTTTCACCTGCTGGTAGAGCTTTCCAAGCTGGTAGAGTAAAGGCTAAGCGGTGCATAACACCATCCAAACCACCAATGTTATCGGCGCGAGTATGACCAGAGCTTATCACAGCTAAACCACCACCTGATTGATCCTTGGCCGTATCTGGCGCAGAGGTTGGGATATCGAACTGGAATTCGGTTCCGCCCGGGATATCTTGACCAGTATTGTTGGTGAAGGTGACTTTTGGATTGATTGGGTAGTTTTGATCGCCCACTTTAAATCCGCCCACGCTTACCGTGATATCGACCACTTGATCTGGCATCGCTGTTGTTGCGACTTTATTACCGTAAGGCGCCGCTGACTTGAATTCATCGTAGATGGTTTTAGTCAACGTGTTACCCATGTGGTATTCACCGTTACCAGAAGCACAAGCTTGTTCAGTTGCATCGACGCTAGTACGTTTACCGTTCGCATCTAGAACATAACAGTTATAATCGCCTGCTAATTCCCAGAACATGATACCACCAATACCTTGGTCGACGACGTATGCTGCTTTGGTAGTAATAGACTCTTTATCTTCGGTTGATAAGAAGACTTTTTTGTCAGCATTCCATAACCATGGTGCTACCGCTACACTGTCATAATGACGAGTGTAAGTACCAATTAGCTGATCCTCTGGATTCGTTGAATCTAAACCGTAAGCTTCAGCGTAAGAACCCCAAATGCCTTTTTCTAGGTTTTTAGCGTGCCACATTGGGTTAGAGCCTGCGCCCATTTCATTGCCTTTTGGATCGGTATCGTGCCACATGTTGTCGATACCGGTTGCGCCATAACCACAGTTATTCTTCTCACCTTCACCAGTTCCTTCAGAACATTCTGCTTGGTTAGGAAGTGCTGCGCGACCCCATAAGCCGTTATCACCACCGGTTACGCCTTGCCAACCACGAGTGTAGTAAGGCACACCGATATTGATTCGACCTGCTGGCATAGATCCACGGAAGTAGTGGTAAGCCCAGTCGGTATTGAGGTAACCCATACCGCCATACGCCGCCGTACCGTATACATTCCACTGCGCAAGCTCAGAATCTTTACCTGTATCAAACAAGGCTGCATTGTGACCAACGTGATCATTCCATGCACCGTGTAAGTCGTAAGACATGATGTTGACGTAATCTAGGTATTTAGTGACATCAAAGGTTTCCATACCGCGTAGTAGATAACCTGAAGATGGCGCTGCGATGGTTAGCATGTAGTAACTGTCATCGGCAGCGGCTGCGCGATCCAATTTCTCACGTAGAACCTTCATTAGTACTTGGTATGAAGCCCATAGGTGCTCACGACGTGGTTCCATGAAGTCTTTATCGTATGGGTTACCCGCACCTGCCATTGATGTTGGGTATTCGTAATCGATGTCGATACCATCGAATTGGTATTTACGGATTAATTCAACCGCAGAATCGGCAAATTTTTCAATCGCAGCATGGTTGATTGAACCATCAGCATTGGTGGTCATGGTGTAAAAACCACCGTCAGCGACGCGAGATCCATCATCAGCAAAGTGGCCGCCGGTTTCAGCCCAACCACCAATTGAGATCATGGTTTTAACGTCATAACGTTTTTTGTAAGTAGCAAGTGCGCCAAAGTGACCTTTGAAGCCAAGCTCAGGATCGACATCAACACCCGGCCATGTTTTACCAACGGCTGCGTTATTTGGATCATTGACATCACCAACGTTGACTTTACCGTCTGAACCAATGCTCACGAATGCATAGTTAATGTGAGTTAATTGTTCCCAAGGAATATCTTTTACAAGGTAAGTAGCTTGATCGTTATCACCTGAACGCCAGCTTGTGAAGTAACCGATCACACGACGAGGGTGATCAGCGCCCATGAGTTCACGACCTTCTTCATCGTAGTTATCACAATAAGGAACATTCACGCCTTCTGTTTGGTATAAACCATCAGGGTGACAGGTTGCCGCAGTAGGAACATCGCTGATGACTTTTAATGAAGCGGTCGCAGATTGTGACGTAGCGCCTTCATTATCGGTAGCTTTTGCAAAAACAGAAACAGAACCTGCTTGTGTGGTGGTGTAATCAAGGGTGTAAGGAGCAGAAGCAGTTGTACCCACCAAAGAACCAGCAACATAGAAGTCGACTTTATCAATCGTTCCGTCACTGTCAGCAGCGGTTGCGCTTAATGTAACAACGTCGCCAACATTCACGCTAGCCGAAGAAAGCGTAACAGATACTGTCGGTGCTTGGTTAGCATCGGTTTGTGCCGCTTTAATTTCAACAGCAACACTACTTTGTGTGCTGGTAGCGCCTTCATTGTCGTAAGCCACCGAGCTGAAAGTATGTGAGCCTGATACCGCTGTCCAAGAAGCGGTGAAAGGTGCGCTTGTGGCCTGAGCAATCACTGTTCCATCGACTAAGAAATCAACGCGCGCTATTGTGCCATCACTATCATTCGCAGTAGCGGCAAGTGTTACCACATCACCCTCAGTAATATCGGCAGCAGCGACTGGTGATGTTAATGCTGTGGTTGGTGATTGGTTAACTTCAACCGCGCCAGAACAAGTATCAAGATATTTCCATGCACCCCACTCACCAGCATCTTTCGGGCTGTTGCCTTGGGTCCAATATTTCGCGCTGTATGCGCTGCCTTCTTGTTGTACTTTAGCTCCACCGTTATAGACGGCAGCAGTATCCCACTCATCTAATGGGCCACAATCAACCGCTGCATAACTGCTGAATGCCATCATGCAAGATGCGGTTAACGTACTCAGTCTAAAGGCGTTTTTGCCAATTTCCATTCGACTTTTCTTCATAATAAATTATCCCTAATGTATTGTTTCTATTCACATAGATCATGGTTTTTATGGTGAATAAATTATTGGATTTATTAAGTGATCTTAAGGACTAACTTAAGTTCTCTCGAAAAACAACTGTAGAATAATTGATATAATACACACTGTAATTTTATGAAAATTCCACACTGACTCGAAAAATTTGCAATGTAACATGTAACAATACGGTGAAGTTTGTATGCGAAGGCTGTTTTTGACTTAGTGATGACATTGCAAATTTAAGGATTAATACTCTGAATTTTCTTATTAATTTGGGGTGTATGGCTATAAATTTGCGTTATTAACGAAATTTATGTCTTATATCCTTGTTGATGGGGTGAAGGGTTCTAAAGTGATATGTCGAGTAAGATTAATCTGGATAAAGGGTCGATTTGATTAAAATACAAACATTTTTCTCAATTAAAATTATGTTGAAAGTTGTGAACGGCTGAAATATCTCATTAATTAAGAAAAGTGTTGATCTTATGATTTGTGTTTTTTTTGTTCGATTGAGTGTAACTGAAACTGTTTGATTAAAATATGTTCATGTTGTTGGTTTTATCTGTAAACGTGACGGTAAATGTTATTAAAATATCTATTATTGCTGTGATTTCTTTAATTTAATGAGATTGATAATTTGAGTGTCTTCTAAACGAGTTTCTCCTTTCTTTTTGTGACACTTAATTTCATTTTTATGTGACTAATATCAATGTTTTATAGGTCGGATTTTATTTATTTATCATGTAAATGTTAGGTGGTTTCATATTAATTAATCCTATTTTACAACGGCTTGCTTGTTAGTGATCGGGTTGAAGTTATGCTGCAAACCTATACCCTAGCGGCGCGCTACCTGTTTGGAAAGGATGACAACGGGTGTAAATACATCTTTGTTATGTAATAGCAAAAAAGCTAATTAAAACATGCAAAGAAAAATTGGAGTCAGAATGTCTGATTTAACAAATTTTCTAGATAGTTATACCAAAACCCTTAAGCCTCCACGACAAGAAACCACTTCAGATAAGCTTGGCCTAACCAATCCTGCTTTTTGGTACAGTGGTGGCTTTATTGCTCTTTTTGTTACCCTCGCGTTATTTGATGGCCAAGTGCTATCTTCCCTTGTTAATACTGGCTTTGCTTGGTCAGTAAAAGTATTCGGGCCTTATTGGCAAGTTTTACTACTTCTTACTTTTCTCATTGGATTGGCATTGGCGATAGGCCGAACTGGTCGAGTGATCTTAGGTGGTACTGATACACCTGAACTACCAAACTTCCGTTGGATGGCCATTTTATTTTGTACTCTATTGGCTGGCGGTGGTGTTTTTTGGGCTGCGGCAGAACCTATTGCGCACTTCGTGAGTGCTCCACCTATTTATGCTGCAACGGACAATATTCAACAGCGTGCTATTAATGCATTATCGCAATCATTTATGCATTGGGGTTTTTTAGCGTGGGCAATAGTTGGTAGCTTAACTACGATTGTGGTAATGCACCTACATTATGATAAAGGTCTGCCGCTTAAGCCTAGAACCTTGCTTTATCCTGTGCTGGGTGATCGCGCGTTAACAGGCCACACTGGGGCACTGATTGATGCTTGCTGCATTATCGCCGTTGCAGCTGGCACCATTGGGCCGATTGGCTTTCTTGGATTACAGATTAGCTATGCATTAAATGAATTGTTTGGGATTCCTGATGGCTTTACGACTCAGATGATCATTGTGTTGTTTGCGATTGCACTTTATACCTTGTCTGCATTGAGCGGCTTGAATCGTGGAATGCAGATGCTCAGCCGTTATAATGTTATTTTGGCGGTTATCTTAATGATTTATATTTTGATTTTTGGCCCGACGAATTTCATTTTTAATGGTTATATTCAAGGTGTCGGTACCATGATTGATAACTTCATTCCAATGGCGACTTATCGAGGTGATGAAGGTTGGTTAAGTGGCTGGACGGTTTTCTTTTGGGGGTGGTTCTTAGGTTACGGCCCTATGATGGCAATCTTTATTGCGCGTATTTCCCGTGGGCGTACGATCCGTCAGTTGATCTGCACAATTAGTGTTGTCGCACCGCTCGTAACTTGCTTCTGGTTTACGATTATTGGCGGTAGTGGGTTAGCGTTTGAAATTTCAAATCCAGGCAGTGTCAGTGCAGCATTTGAAGGTTTCAATTTACCGGGTGCTTTATTGGCAGTGACTCAACAACTACCAATGCCAACGTTAGTGTCGATTTTATTTATCATCTTAACGACGATTTTTATTGTTACGACTGGAGATTCGATGACTTACACCATTAGCGTGGTCATCAGTGGTGAAACCGAACCTAATGCCTTTATCCGTACCTTCTGGGGTGTGATGATGGGAGTAACGGCACTTATCTTGATTTCATTAGGAGAAGGAGGAATATCCGCGTTGCAGTCGTTTATTGTGATTACTGCGGTACCTGTATCCTTTATCCTACTGCCATCTTTGTGGAATGCACCGCAGATAGCAAAGAAAATGGCAAGAGAGCAAGGTATTAGCTAGCCGTTCTTTTAGTTAGAAATACATATAAAGCCGTGAAGGAAATGTTTGCTTCACGGCTTTATAATATGTTGCTCTTTAGTTGAAATCTTTTTTACTTCACTGCCCACTCTATTTGCTCATTCGCGCGGATCGGCACGACGACATCATCGCCAAATGGCATGGTTGCAGGTACATTCCATGCAGATTTTTCAATGGTGATGGTATCGCTGTTACGAGCAAGGTTATAGAAATCTGGGCCATTGTGGCTAGCAAAGGCTTCTAGGTTTTCTAGCTTACCTTCTTTATCAAAGACTTCTGCATACAATTCAATTGAAGCATGCGCAGTGTAAGAGCCTGCACAACCACAAGCGGTTTCTTTTTTGCCTTGAGCGTGTGGCGCGGAATCTGTCCCTAGGAAGAATTTTTTGCTACCAGATGTTGCCGCTTCGATTAAAGCTTGCTGGTGGCTTCCACGTTTTAGAATTGGCAAGCAATAAAAATGAGGGCGAATACCGCCAACCAGCATGTGGTTACGGTTAAAGAGTAAGTGGTGCGCGGTAATGGTTGCCGCCACGTTATCGCCCGATTTTTTCACAAACTCTACCGCTTCACGAGTCGTAATGTGCTCAAGAACAATTTTTAAATGTGGGAAGTCGTTCACGATAGGGGCAAGCACCGTGTCTAAGAAGGCTTTTTCACGGTCAAAGATATCCACATCGTGCGCGGTGACTTCGCCATGGATCAGCAATAGCATGCCGACTTCAGCCATGGTTTCTAATACTGGGTAGATTTTCTTTGCGTCAGTGACACCAGAATCAGAGTTAGTGGTTGCGCCAGCAGGGTAGAGTTTACAAGCAACCACTTTGCCAGAAGCGTGTGCTTCACGAATGTCTTCTGGCGTGGTGTTATCGGTTAAGTAAAGCGACATTAAAGGCTCAAACGTTTCGCTGTGATTGTGCGCCATGATGCGCTCACGATACGCCAATGCTAATTCTAGGTTGGTGACTGGTGGAACCGTATTTGGCATGATCAAAGCACGACCATTGTAACGGCTAATATCTTTTACCGTATTGGCTAGTGCATCACCATCGCGTAAATGCACATGCCAATCGTCAGGGCGTGTAATGGTCAAAGTTGTCATGGTTCCTACCTTATAAATCAATCACTATTGAAAAAACGCAAACGCTTTCGTATGGGGCGAAATAATAGAGGAAATAGCCCTAGTTTTCATCTTATTTTCTTGCCTATCACTTATGTTTGAGCGGTCAATTCTGGTATTCTCTGAGCATAACTATTTATCCACATCCGATGGAGCGATGATGAGTCAGTCAGATTTAGAAGCAAAATTAGCCAAAATTGAAGCCACTTTAGGTTTAGACCCTTTTCAAGAAGCCACATTAGCGCAAATTAACGTTTATCCAGTAAAATCGATTACTGGTATTCAAATGTCATCATCTTGGGTAGAAAAACAAGGATTAAGCTTTGATCGTCGCTTTATGGTAGCGGATATTAATGGTCGAATGATCACCGCGCGTGAGCATCATCAAATGGTGCGAATTAAAGCTGCTTTAACGGCCAATGGTTTAGTACTGACTTATCCAGAGTCTCAACCGCTACACCTTCGTTTTGATGATTTTGAGCGTGAAGATGTTGATTGCCAAGTCTGGAATGATAATTTTCCCGCGTATTCAACGACAGAAGAAGCCAACCAGTGGTTTAGCTTTATTTTGGGTAAAAAAGCCCAGCTGTTATTTTCTGGCGAGCAATCTAATCGACAACGTGAAAAGATCCAAACCAATGTTAGTTTCGCAGATGGTTACCCGCTGCTATTGATTTCTCAGGGTTCTCTTGATGAATTAAATCGCCGTGGAACTAAGCAACATGTCATGGCGCAATTTCGCCCAAACATTGTGGTTTCGGATACGGAAGCTTTTGCAGAAGATACTTGGAAGCGTTTTCGTATTGGTGAGGTTGAGTTTGAAGTGGTCAAGCCGTGCATGCGTTGTGTGTTAACGACGGTGAATCCCAAGACAGCAATGCGTAGCGAGCAAAATGAACCACTGAATACGCTATCGAAATTTCGCGCCGATGAAACCGGTGGGATATTTTTTGGTCAGAATGTGATTGCTAAAAATGAAGGCATGATCCGCGCCGGTGATGTAGTTGAAATTCTCGAAACCAAAGAAAAAGAACATTACGCTGATACCAGTCAAGATGTTGTTCAAGTTGAACCAGTTAAGAAAATCACCATTAGTATTGATGGTAATGTGTTTGAAGGTGATAACCAATCTACCTTATTAGAACAAGCTGAAAAGGCGGGTGTACCGGTCGCAAATAGTTGTCGTTCTGGTTTTTGTGGCACCTGCAAAATGACACTGGAATCTGGAAAAGTGGATCAGCCTGATATGCCTGCGCTATTCCCTGGTGAAATCGATGAAGGTAAGGTTTTAGCCTGTTGTTGTGTACCAAAATCTGATGTGGAATTGGTGAGTTAGTTTGATTAACTAATGTTTGAATTATTTGATGACTAAACCCCGTTAAGTTTATCCCTAACGGGGTTTGCTTTTTAGTGTTTTGGAAAAACTTGTTCCCAGTCTTTCTTCATATCAATAACCGTCCAGTTATCTTTTTTGGCTAATGGAAGGGCTTTTTCTAAGTGACCGATAGCCGAATCTTTGTCATAAGCCCATTCACGTTCTGCATCGGTGTGATGAACCAATAATGACATGCTTGAATAGGATGATGTTTTTGTCCACTGTAGCATCTCTAAATCACCATCTGAGTTACCTGCGGCAAATACTGGTTTTTTACCAATGTAAGTTTGAATCGTTAATGGCTTCTGAGCTTTATCATTGTTTACGCTGATTTCAGGTAAGCGCATGATGGTTGGTTTTC
Organism: Vibrio rumoiensis 1S-45; assembly: GCF_000286955.2. Classification (GTDB taxonomy): domain Bacteria; phylum Pseudomonadota; class Gammaproteobacteria; order Enterobacterales; family Vibrionaceae; genus Vibrio; species Vibrio rumoiensis_A. The sequence continues at coordinate 2,673 of NZ_AJYK02000064.1, read as the reverse complement.
CATCAACGACTTCGTATTGGGTTTTGACCGATGAGCCTAAAATTTGTTCTTTGGGAATACCATATACTTCAGGTGCCCAAGCGCGCATAAAGTCAACGCCACCGCCAGAAACGATATAAGTTTTAAAATCGTTATTCTGAAGGTAGGTAAGCAGTTCTAACATCGGCTGATAAACCATGTCAGTAAATGGGCGTTGTGTGGTTGGATGTTTGGCAGTTTTGACCCAATCTTTTACAGAATCGCTAAATTGCTCGGTTGACATACCTGTGTGGCTAGCCATTACGAGCTTGATTAAACCTTCCATACCGGATTTCTTAATACCTTCTAAATCACCTTTTAGAGCGGATGCAAAAGGCTCTTCTGTTTTCCACTCTGGGTGCTGGCTAGCTTGGGCTTTGATCTGATCTAAAGCGAAATAAAGTTGAAAATAGACAGGTTTTTCAGCCCATAGGGTTCCGTCATTATCAAAAGTGGCGATGCGGTCACTGACCGGGATGAATTGCTTAGAATCAGGTGCCGTGATTTGCTGAACATATTGAATGATATTTTTTTTCGTTGCAGTGTCGTTCCATGAAGGTAAAGGATCAACGGTGTTATTTGCGATAGCGTGGTGGCTCATCATAGCGACGGCTGCCAATGTTAATGTCCGTAATAGTGTCATAATTTATCCTTAAGGCCAGGTAAGAATATCAATTAAATATCATCAAGTTAGGTTAATACTTGTTGATTGAATGTATTTCAATGAAACTTTCAGTTATGTGTAAAAAGAATCATAAAAAAGGCCTACTATGGGTAGTAGGCCTATATAGTTCGACTCTTGTCTAGATCTACTTACTACAATTTTTATTTAGTAGTTGGAGTTTCTGAGAGTTTCTTCATTACGTCATCTAGGTTAAACGTCGCTGGGCTTTGGCTTGGTGGGAATTCTTTAAATGTTTCTAAGAATTTAGCCACATAAGCTTGTGCTGGTACGTATAAGTACACACGCTCCAACACCCAATCCCAATAGGTGTTAGAAGTCACATCAGCTTCTTCATATGGGTCTGAACGTAAGTTGAATAGCTTAGGAGTACGTAATGGCGTGAATGGGTCAGCCCATAACGCTAAAGTACCTTTTGTACGTTGCTCCATGAATACAATCTTCCAGCTTTCATAACGAAGTCCAACTAATTGGCCATCATCATTGAAGTAGAAGAATTCTTTACGTGGAGATTCTTTTACTTTACCCGTTAGGTAAGGCAGTTGGTTATAACCATCTAAGTGAACTTTAAAGGTTTTATCACCAACTTTTTTACCTTTAAGTAGCTCTTCTTTAACTTTAGTTTCGCCAGCTGCTGCAGTTAGTGTTGGTAACCAATCAAGACCACTAATGATGCCATTTGCAATGCTTCCAGGCTTGATCTGGCCAGGCCAACGGATCATAGCAGGAACACGGTACGCACCTTCCCAGTTAGTTACTTTTTCACTACGGAATGGGCTATTACCTGCATCAGGCCATGTGTTCTTATGTGGGCCATTATCAGTTGTATATAATACAATCGTATTATCGGCAACACCTAGGTCATCAAGTTTCTTAAGAATGACACCAACTTGGTTATCATGCTCAATCATACCGTCAGCGTATTCTGTACGAGAGTTAAGGCCTGGCTTATCACGATGCTCATCTTTTACGTGAGTACGGAAGTGCATGCGAGTGGCGTTCCACCAAACAAAGAAAGGCTTATCTGCTTTTACTTGTTTTTCCATGAAATCCATTGCAGCTGAAACGGTTTCTTCGTCAATGGTTTCCATGCGTTTACGAGTCAGTGGACCCGTATCTTCAATTTTACCATCAGCATAAGAATGGATTACGCCGCGAGGTCCAAATTTCTTTTTAAACTCAGGATCTTGAGGGTAGTTACGTTGCTCAGGCTCTTCTTCCGCATTTAAGTGGTAGAGGTTACCAAAGAATTCATCAAAACCATGTTTTGTTGGTAAGAATTCATCGCGATCACCCAAATGGTTTTTACCAAATTGGCCTGTTGCGTAGCCAAGTGGTTTTAATAGTTGCGCAATGGTGACATCACGATCTTGTAAACCAACATCAGCACCTGGCAAGCCAACTTTGGCTAAACCGGTACGTAATGTAGATTGACCTGTGATGAAGGTGGAACGACCAGCAGTACAACTTTGTTCTGCGTAATAATCGGTGAAGATAACACCATCTTTAGCAATTTGGTCGATATTAGGCGTGTGGTAACCCACTAAACCCATTGAATAGGCAGAAATGTTGGTTTGACCAATATCGTCGCCCATAATCACTAAAATATTAGGTTTATCTGTTGCCGCGAAAGTACCAAATGAAGCAATCGCTCCAGTTAATATTAAGGCTTTCTTTAAAATAGGACGCATGAATCCTCCTGCGCAATTATCCATAAATATTTAAAGTAAAAAAACTTCAGATATAGTAACGCCAAGCAGAAATCTTGGAATTATTTCCATCATCAATATTAGTGTAACCCATTGTTAGATAAATTATTAGTAATTGTCATTAAGTTGTTGTGACATTTTCCCTTTTATGATGTGGATGTCAGTATTTATAAGGCTTGTAGGGAAATTATTTTTTATATCTTCGTGTATTCTTACAGAATTAGAAGTTCTTTTTGTACTTTTTCATTGATGTTAATGATGTTT
>NZ_AJYK02000063.1 GCF_000286955.2 Vibrio rumoiensis 1S-45 | reverse complement strand
CCCCCGCCATTTTGTGGCAGTAAATAATCACGTAAAGAACGAGTGATAGCACTGGAAATACCACCGTAAAGCGACGCTTCAATTAAGCGATAGAACTTAGAACGGTCGCCAGTGTTGCGCAGTTTCTTCGGCAACACGCCCATTTCAAACATCATGCTGTGGTAATCAGCAACCGATGTAAATGCCTTTAAAATCACGCCTTCGTATTCAGCTATTTTCTCTTTTAATTCGTTATATGGGCGAACGCGTGCTTGACCGTTTGGTAACGTTTCGATCAATACGTCTGTCGGTTTCACATGACTTGGCAGGCCTTGGATAAGGATCGGTTTGATATCAACCTTCTTATCTCGCCCTGCAACTTGTTGCAGTTTAACCGTAAACAATAGGCGTTGATGACGTGAGTTCACTACATCTAAAGCGGAATAACAGGTACCCGGTTGCAGTTTACCGAATAAGCCTTTATCGCGTGATGCTTGAGAACTGCCCGCTTCAGTAGTATTACGAAAATGCAATAAGCTCTGATCAGGAATTAAGGCTGTGATAAAAGCTGCCATGGTGGTCGATTTACCGGCACCATTACCGCCAGAGAGTGTTGTCACTAGGCCATCAATATCAAAAGTACGTGCAAAAAAACCGTTCCAGTTGATCATGGTCAGCGATTGGTATTTGCCTCGAGCAATGCCTTTTCCTTGATCAATCACTTTATCTTGCTCGCTCATAAGCCACCTGCTTGTTCTTGTTCGTCTTGTTCTGACTCAGTGTCGACTTGTTCATCAGACGCATCTTGTTCTTGCGTACCCTTAACTTTACTTGGATCGAGTACCGCTTCACCATCACGGATTAAACGTAATTGCGCTGCCGCAATATCATCACCAACCCGTACATCCGCCCCAAAGCGAAATACCGCTTCACTGATACGGAACTTTTCATCATCGCCGACCGGTAAAACCATGCCTATACGACGCAGACGACGCAGTGACGTGCGTACTTTTTCAAACAGTTTTTCTTTATCTAAATCCGAACCAGTGGCACGGTTTGTGACCAATCGCATCAGCTTTTTTTCATCAGCAAGGCTAAGCAATTCTTCGTATAATTCTTGATTGGTAAAAATACCTTCATGCGCCAAACGCTCAGGGCTTAAGTATAAGAAACACAAAATTTTCCCTACCAGCATATCCAGTTCGGACAACACGCTACGCCCAATCAGTGAGGTTGAGCGTGGTCGAAGGTAGAAAAAACCTTCCGGGGCGCGGACCAATTCCGCATTATAGCGTTGATAAAAAATACCAAGATCGGTATCAAAATCGCTTAGAAAAGCGTGGTTATCCATATCATCACTTGATATATGGCGACCGGCGCGCAATGCGCTGTCTAATGCTGGAAATAATGAATTAGACAAGGCCTTAACCAATTGTGTTGGCATGTAGTCTTGTTCGGAGAAGTCGGCACTCTCGGGTGCTTTATAATCAGTATTTATCGATGACATTTGCTTGTACCTTTGCACCAAAATCATTAATTGCTTGCCAATCCGGTTGAATTGCTTGGTAATCGGATTCCGAATACCCCATTCTTACCGCTTGATCGACAACCATTCGGGCTAAATCAAAATGTTGAGTCGCGGGGTGTTCAGCTAAGTAATCTCGTAGCACACGGCCTAAATCAATGGCTTGTCCCGTTTCTTGATGCTGCTTGAGCATCGCTTCTACACGTAGGCTGAGTGCATCATCCACTACGCTGAGTTCTTCGTATTCCACTTCATCGGGAATCGCGCCCGTCACTTCATCATTACGAAGCATCATGGCTTCATCACGCATATCACGTAAACGTTCAGCATCGGAGTGCACCAAGTACCAAGGCGCATCAAAGTAATCGGTTACCGATTGACGCAAACGCTGACTGAAAGCGCGGTTTTGGTCCATATCAATCGCAGTACGAATGAATTTATGCACATGACGGTCATAACCAATCCACAGATCTATCGCTTGTTGGCCCCAACTAATGATGCGATCGAGCTTGGTTTGTAATGAGAAAAGAATGGCATCGATGATATCTAACCCTTCTTGACCATAGATAATTTGTTGAATATCGAGCAATTGAGATTGCAGCTCATCACCAGCCGCTTGCAGGGTTTCTTGTAATTCGTTTAATGTGCTTGATGTCTCTGACAATAAACTTTCACAACTGCTGATCGCATCACGCCAATCTTGGTTGAGCAGCTCGGCAATTTGTTGCTTGATGGAAATTTGTTGATCGTCCATTGCACGTTGGTTTAAGTCGATCCGATCAAAAATTTCTCCAACCGAATATTTTAAAACGCCATACACATTTTTTTGCCAATGCCCTATCGTGGTAGCTTGTTGAGCATAGGTCACCGCTTTCGACATTTCATCGGCAACCATAGAAAGTTGAATCGACAATTTTAATTTAGAGAATTCACGATGGCGGACATAATAACCGGTGATCGCAACCCCCAATGGTGAGATACGATAAATACTTGCACCATCATTTAGCTCACTGACAAAGCGGCTCAGTAATCTTTGAGATACCAATTCATTAATCGCATTGTTGGCACGAAATGCCGAGGCTTCACCGGTGTCTTCGAATAAACGAGTAACGATATTGAATGCATCGTGCAACTCGCCTTCGCCTAACTCTTCATCAAACTTCTCATCACTTAAAACTGCAATAGCAATTAAGAATGCTAATCGCTCTGTAGTTAAATTTAATGAAAAATCATGTTGTTTTACCCAACCGACAAGTTCATCAATCGGTTGTTGATTGATGGCTGGCTCAACAACATCTTGAGTAATCTCACTCATTCTTGTTCCTGTTCATTCTATTTATGTCTGAAAATATAAAATTCATAGCGGTTTTTGTGCCCAAACATGGATGTAACGCCCTAAGGATAAATATGGCTCTGTTCGGCATAACTGTTGCTCTAATGCCATAACATCCTCCACATCAAAGTCACCCATGTATTGTTGATTACCGATATAATCATTGAAGCAACGAATACCGGACTTTCCACAAATATTAAAACCTTCGTTTTCTATCCATTGATAGACGTTTTCAGGTATCAAGCCTTTCTGGGGTTGTAACTTAAACCGCTTTCTATGGGGCATTCCTTGCAAAATATGCGGAATGTTACCACAAGTTACATTTTTCAAAACCAACCCATGATGATTATAAAACATCACCGATGCGACTCCGCCTGGCTTTAGTTTACTTAATACACATTTTAAGACTTCTTGTGGGTTTTCAAGCCATTCCATCACTGCATGAAAGAGAACCAAATCAACCGGTTCATCAAATTGATGATCGAGATCTTGTATTGATGAATGAACAAACCGAAATTGTTCACTAAGTTCATGCTGTTCAACATCTTGTTTGGCAAGTTCTAACATTTCACTAGAAATATCGCACAGGACAATCTGATGTCCAAACTGAGCTAATCTCTGAGAGATTTGTCCTAAACCACCACCTGCATCAAGTATCATCAAGCGGGAGGATTGAGTTTCAAGCAAAGCAAGAGCTTGCTCCAAATCCTGCCAAACAATGGTTTTCCGGATGTTACCTTTATCCGATCCATAAATATTTTTGGCGAACTTATGAGCTATATCATCGAAATTTCGGTCTTGGTTCATCTTTTTTCGTTTAAGATAACTAAATTTTGCGTGTATTCTGTCACAGCAAATACAGGAATAAAGCAATTACTACGTTTTATTTACTAAATGATGAATTTTCGGACTATCTAGAATGTTTGAACTAAAAAAAATATTGTCATCTTTATTAATGCCCTTACCTGCCTTATTAATCATCGGGTTTATTGGCCTTTTTCTTATTATGTTTACCTATAAGCGCGGCGCTGGTTGCGCGCTAACTTTCATTTCATTGATGGGTATTTTTCTTTTTTCTTTTCAACCCGTTTCAACACCACTATTAAAGCCAACTGAACGAGCTTATAAAGCCTTTTTACCAGTGGAAGGAACTATAGATTATGTGATGGTACTAGGCAGTGGTCATACCGTAGACGCAGACATGCCGCCGACATCCGAATTGTCCCGTAATGGATTAATGCGACTTGCTGAGGGTATCCGTATTTTAAGGATGTATCCTGGCGCTAAACTGATTTTATCCGGATATGCTGCGGGTTCATCTGTCAGTAATGCACGTATGATGGCAACCGTTGCCGTTTCATTAGGGGTCACGAAATCGGATATCATTTTATTAGAAAGTGCCAAAGACACATGGGAAGAAGCAAGACAAGCATCTGGCTTTGTTGGTTCAAAACGCCTTGTTCTAGTGACATCGGCCAGTCACATGAAACGCGCAATGACAGAGTTTAAAAGCGCTGGATTACAGCCAATTCCGGCACCAACCAATTACCTTGCTTTTGATAACATAAACCAAGCTTGGGACCGCTTTACTCCTCAAGCCAAGTATTTAGAACAAAGTGAGCGATACTGGCATGAGCAACTTGGTCGTTGGTGGTTATCACTTCGCAATACTTTAGCGACAGAACCAGGGCCTGTAGAAGCTGCCACACCATTTGAATAAATCATTATTCGTTCAGGTTAACCGCCTTCCAAACCATGAAAGCAAACGTTGACGCTGACGATTGCTTTCATTGATAAAAAACTGTCATTTGATTGTCAGCGCTATCAATTCAGACTAAAATCACTGTTCAAATAATATTAAATCATTCTAAGCCGCTAATAATAAGGCGGCTTTTATCTTTTTAGTCGCTTGAACATAAGTACATTCCGCACAAAGGGAACTCACTATGGCTACAATCAAAGATGTCGCACGTATTGCTGGTGTATCCACCACCACCGTGTCTCATGTCATCAACAAAACTCGCTTTGTTGCAGAAACAACGCAAGAAAAAGTCATGGCGGCCGTTAAAGAACTTAACTATGCCCCAAGTGCAGTTGCCCGTAGTTTAAAATGTAACACTACCAGCACCATTGGTATGCTCGTCACCCAATCAACCAACCCATTTTTTGCTGAAGTGGTCGATGGCGTAGAAAGCTACTGTTATCGCCAAGGTTATACTTTAATCTTATGCAATACTGGTGGCCTAGTTGATAAGCAGCGTGACTATATTCGTATGTTAGCCGGTAAGCGTGTCGATGGTTTATTAGTGATGTGTTCGGATCTTGATGAAGAACTTCGTGGCATGCTTGATGGTCACCCTGATATTCCAAAAGTTGTTATGGATTGGGGCCCTGAGACCTCTAAAGCCGATAAAATCATTGATAATTCAGAAGAAGGCGGCTATTTAGCCACTCGTTATTTGATCGATAATGGCCATACCGATATTGCTTGTTTAAGCGGTCACTTTGAAAAGATGGCTTGTATTGAACGTATTGCAGGTTGCAAACGAGCTTTAGCGGAAGAAGGCTTGTCTTTACCGGATGAATGGTTAATAGAAGGTAACTTTGAGTGTGATACGGCTGTGCTCGCTGCCGATAAGATTTTAGCTATGGATAAAAAGCCCACTGCCGTATTCTGCTTTAATGACATTATGGCATTAGGCTTAATGAGCCGTTTACAAGAAAAAGGGATGCGTGTACCAGACGATATTTCGGTGATTGGTTATGACAACATCGATTTATCCGCTTACTTTTCACCACCATTGACCACAATCCACCAGCCTAAACGCCGTTTAGGAAAAAATGCGGTAGAAATTCTGCTCGAGCGAATTAAAGATAAGAATCACGCCAAGCAAGTATTTGAAATGTTCCCAGAAATTCTCGAACGTTCGACGGTCAAAAAACTCAACTAATTTGTAAGAAAACCGTTTTTATTACATAAAACCAGCGGCCGTCGCTGGTTTTTTATTAAAAGGGCACTGAATCAGATTAATCTGACTCATATAGGTGACTTTTCTTCTGTAGAATCCTAATTTATTAATAAAAAATGAAATTTTTTTGTCTTTTGGCCTGTCTGATATAGCAGCATTTAATTTTAGGTAAGGATTGATATGAAACGTTTTTTGCTTAGCTGTACTTTAGCCCTGTCGACGGCTTTATCTTCTATCTCTTATGCGGAAGATGACTCTACTAATTGGCAAGCAATAGAAAGCAAAGCAAAAGGACAGGACGTCTATTTTAATGCTTGGGGGGGCAGTCAAGAAATTAACGACTACCTTCGTTGGGCCAGTGCACAAGTCAAAAAACGTTATGGCATTACGCTTCACCATGTCAAAGTCAGCGATATATCTGAAACGACCACACGTCTTCTTGCAGAAAAAGCAGCAGGTAAAAATGAAGGTGGTAGTGTTGATTTGGTTTGGATTAATGGCGAAAACTTTAAATCAATGAAAAATAACCAACTGTTATTTGGCCCTTTCGTTGAAACGCTGCCAAACTGGCAAAAAGTGGATAAAACCTTACCAGTAGACAATGACTTTTCTGAACCAACTAACGGTTTAGAAGCCCCATGGGGTGTTGGTCAATTAGTGTATATTCATGATGTTAAAAAACTTCCATCGCCACCTAATTCGGCAAAAGCTTTATTAGAGTATGCCCAAGCGCATCCAGGGCGAATTACTTACCCTAAACCACCGCAATTTCACGGCACTAGCTTTTTAAAAGCGTTATTAATTGAATTGACGAATAACGATCCTGCGTTAGCACAGCCGGTCGATCCAAGGACGTTTGACAAAATAACACAACCTCTTTGGGTTTACTTAGATGCCTTAAAACCACTAACTTGGCAACAAGGAAAACAATTTCCAACAAGCCAACCAGAACTTATTCAACTACTTGACGATGACCAAATCGATATTGCGATTACCTTTAATCCAAATGAAGTATTTTCAGCGCAAGCCAGCGGCAAACTTGCAGACACAACAGCAAGCTACGCTTGGAAAAATGGCGCATTATCAAACATTCATTTCCTTGCCATCCCATGGAATGCAAATGCGAAAGAAGGTGCAATGGTGGTAACAAATTTCTTACTTAGCCCTGAAGCTCAATCGAAGAAAGGGGATATTAATGTCTGGGGCGACCCTTCCGTGTTGCAAGCCTCTTATTTAACTGGTAGTGCACAAAAAACTAAGCTTTTCAATTCAATTGAAGAACCACATCCGACTTGGCAAATGGCTCTTGAGCAAGCTTGGCTTAAGCGTTATAGCCAGTAAAGTGCTGACTTACCGTCACCAATGGACAAAAGATTTATGCTTCGATTGAGTTATTTCGCTGTATTACTGATTGGGGTATTTCCTCTTATACCTGGCTTTTTTGGCATGGTAGCCCCAGCACTGGGCTACATTCCACCGCTTGGACTGTTCAATGTAGACCTTAACGCCTTCAGCGCAGTTTTTTCATGGCCTGGCGTTATGCACTCTATCCATCAAACCCTTTTCATTGCTATTGCAAGTACATTACTTGCAGCATTAATGACATTTTCGATCATTCAATCTTATTGGGGCACTCGTTTTTGGGGAAGAGTTGAGAAATCGTTATCACCACTTTTAGCTTTGCCACATGTGGCATTCGCAGTGGGATTTCTTTTTTTATTTTCGGATACTGGTTGGATTGCTCGCGCGATACATTGGGCATTTAGTGATACGGTATTTAATAGTCTATTTTCATTACAAGACAATTTTGGTATCGGCTTAACCTTTGCGTTAGCCATAAAAGAAACACCATTTCTATTGCTAATGAGCATGCCAATTTTACATAATTTAAAGGTATCGCAAACATTACAAGTCAGCCAAAGCTTGGGTTATTCTTTTCAACAATCATGGTGGAAAGCATTGTTCCCTCAGTGGTGGAAGCATATGCGTTTTTCTTTATTCGCCATTATGGCTTATTCCGGCTCGGTGGTGGACGTCAGTTTAATATTAGGCCCAACTCACCCACCTACTTTCGCCGTTCTCGTATGGCAATGGTTTAATGAGCCTGATTTGAATCAGCTTCCTCGTGCGGCAGCGGGTGCATTTGTCCTATTTATCTTATGTTCATTACTAATCACTTTAGTTTGGGTTCTAGAGCAATTCTTTTTACGGCTCTATCGCTCATGGATGATCTCTGGCCGACGTTGTTCGCTTGAGATGAAGCCTTATTTCTTTCATGTCTTAGCTGCGATTAGCTTAGCAACAATACCAGTGATCATTATTTGGACGTTTGCTCAACGATGGCAATTTCCTAATATGTTACCTAGCCATTGGAGTTTACGATTTTGGCAAAGTGAATGGGTGTATATTCAAGACACCATCATTACCAGCATCAATATCTCCCTTATTAGCAGTATAATTGCTTTGTGTTTAGCAGTGATTGCACATGAATATCGACAAAAATATCGCCTTGCTCTCCCTATGTACATCATAGCCCTGCCTATGTTAATTCCACAGTTGTCGCTTTTATTTGGCATGCAAGTCACGAGTTTATGGGCAGGCCAAGATTATTATTTTTTTTGGGTAGTTTGGTCGCATGTCTTTTTCATTTTTCCGTATGTTTATTTAAGCTTAGATGGCCCTTGGAAAAGCTACCCGACTCGTTTATCACAAACAGCCATCAGTTTAGGGCTTTCACCCTTTAAAACTTGGTTTAAGATTAAGGTACGTACCCTTTCAAGTGCTTTGATTTTTGCATGGGCAATGGGCATGAGCGTAAGCCTTGCACTTTATTTACCAACCATCATGTTAGGCTCTGGGCGTGTGACTACACTAACAACTGAAGCCGTTGCCCTATCTAGTGGTCATGATCGTCGTGTTGTTGCGTTATATGCGCTATGGCAAGCAATTTTACCTTTTGTATCTTTCAGCATTGCTCTTATCGCCAATCGATTTTTACATAGAAGAATGAATGTTCGTTCCTTAGATAAAGGAGCTACACAATGAGTTTACAAATACAATCTCTATCGATTCACCATAAAAATGAATCCTCTTTAATCAAAAATGTGGATTTAGTTATTAACCAAGGTGAAGTCCTAACCTTAATGGGGCCAAGTGGTTGTGGAAAGTCCACATTACTCAGCGCTATTGCTGGCCACCTAGCTAACGATTTTTGGTTAGAAGGCAGCATTTTATTAGATGGGCAGCCAATCCAATCCGCGCAGCCTCATTTACGTCAGGTTGGCATTCTGTTTCAAGACGATCTGCTCTTCCCACACTTAAATATCTGGGAAAACATTGCCATCGCCTTACCAAACGAAATTAAAGGTCAGAAACGTAAAGAGCGAGCCTTAGAGTGCCTGCAACAAGTTAAGCTTGATCACTTGGCCTTCTCAATGCCGAATCAAGTTTCAGGTGGTCAACGTGCTCGTATTAGCTTATTAAGAATGCTGCAAGCAAACCCAAAAGTGGTTTTATTAGATGAACCATTTAGTAAATTAGATAAAGATTTAAGAGAAACATTTAGGGCTTGGGTATTTGACCAATTAAAACAGGCACAGATACCGGCTTTAATGGTGACTCACGACGAGGATGATATTCCATCTGACGGCAAACTTATCTATTGGGAAAATTTAAAAAAGGAAATGTTGAATGCTTGATAGATACATCATTCCCATTATCAAAAAACCGCTGAACATAGCGGCAAAGCTGTGTGTTAGTAAGCATATTTCAGCGGATCAAGTGACATGGTATAGCTTTTTGTTAGGCTTATGTGCTTTACCCAGCTTGTGGCTTGAACAATACCTACTGGCGCTGTTTTTTATTGTTTGTAATAGAATAGGTGATGGATTAGATGGTGCGATTGCTAGGCTAACCACGCAGTCTGATGCCGGAGGGTTCTTAGATATCAGCCTAGATTTTCTGTTTTATGCACTTATCCCTTTTGGTTTCATACTTGCCAATCCAGAACAAAACGCAGTTTGGGGGGCATTGCTGATTGTCTCATTTGTCGGCACTGGGAGTAGCTTTCTTGCCTTTGCTTCGATTGCGGCCAAGCAAAATATAGAGAACCCTGTCTATCAAAATAAATCGTTATATTACATGGCTGGCATTACTGAAGGCACAGAAACTATCGCAATTTTTATTGCGTTTTGTCTATGGCCACAACACTTTCCAATACTCGCTGGTATTTTTGCGGCATTGTGTTTCATGACTACTGCGAATCGTATTTGGGCAGGTTACAAAACCATACAGCAAGCTGAAGCAGCCACACCTAGGAGTGACGAATTATGAAAATATTTAGTGCACAAAACCCTGTAGAAGCACATATTGTTCGCGGTTTGCTTGAAAGCCAAGGCATTGAAGCTCAAGTTCATTCAGACAATATTTTCAGCCTAAAAGGAGAAATCCCCATGACTAACGATACGGATCCTTATGTCTGGCTTGTCGATCATATGTTTGAGGGCAAAGCAAAGAAAATCATTGCCGAATACGACAATAGAAAAGATGATGATTCACCCAATTGGGTATGCGATCTGTGCAATGAATCAGTAGAAATACAATTTGCCATATGTTGGAATTGCGGCAACAGTCACAAGGATCAATAACATTGCGAACATTGTAAATGAATTTATTTACAGTGCTTTTGAATAAACTCGATAGAGTGCTGGTTAAACTCTTGTGGGCGTTCTACATTACAGACATGCCCACAATTTGGGATTTCTAATAGCCAACTGCTTTGATGCTTCGCTACCATCTCTTTAACAGGGTGGATGAACATATAATCCAACTCTCCCATTAAATAAAGCGTAGGAATAGATATTTCACGCTCTCTAAAATATTTCATCATCGGATTCACATCCGCAGCTAGCTTGAACCAACGTTTAAATTCTTTCTGACACAACTTCTTTGCTTCATGGATAAACAAGTGTCTTGATTCTTTTTGGTTGCGCTGAGGCATTACAACGTATGCAAATAATTTATATAGCCACATGTACGGAATTATGTGCTTACACATATCACCCGCTTTCACCAGTACTTGAGAGCGAATATCTAAGCGCGTGATAGCGCCACCTAACACCATACTATTCACTCGTTCACTTGCCATTTCAGCTAAGTTTCTCACGAGAATCGTGCCTAAAGACATGCCAACAAAGTGGGCTGATTTAATTTCTAGATGGTCCAAAACACGCAATATGTCAGTGGTGACATCTTGAAATGAATAATTTTTTGAGATGATATTTTTTAACAATCGATTTGAGCGACCGTGTCCTCTTAAATCGATCAACAATAAATTAAAGTGTTGTCGATAATCTTTAATCTGCTTAAACCACAACGATGAGCTGCCCCCTGCCCCATGCACAAACACCACCCATTCCTTGCTGGTTGGGTGTTGGTAAGTTTTATGGAAAAGGATATCTACATTCATACGCATCTCTGATTTAAACAATGGTTATCATTGTAACACACACGACGATTGCCACGATCTTATCGTTATATTTTCATACAAAAAGGAAAAATAGTACATCTTAACCTCACTCAATTTACCTTATGCCATCGCCCTCACAGGATTATCAAAGTTGAACAAAATACTTTACCTCAAGTTAACCTTAGGTTTTAACATGCTCAATAAGATAACGCATAAACAGATAAGGAAATACTATGTATTTAGAGCATATCAATTTAGTGGTCAGTGATGTTGAAGCCATGTTGAAATTCTACCAAACAGCATTCCCGCATTGGAAAGTTCGCAGTGAAGGCGTAAGTGAATGGTATGGAAAACCAAGACGTTGGTTGCATTTTGGCGATGACCAATACTACATTGCCATCAGTGATAACGGTGTAGGAGCGAATAGAGATTTAGCCGGTCATCAAACCGGTCTAGCACATTTTGCTTATGTCATTGATAACATTGATTCGCTCACTTCACGATTACAAAACGCAGATTATCAAATCGCAAACCCTGGTACAGCCAACCCATTTCGTCGTAATGTGTATTTTATCGATCCCGCAGGTTTTGAAGTGGAATTCGTTCAATATTTAAGTGATATTCCAAGCGAACGAAATAACGACTTATAAATATGAGCGATATTCGGTATTAAAGCGCATAAAAGAAAAATCTCAGTGTGAGGATCGCTCACACTGAGATCTATATATACGTAATGCTAGTTATGAGATGGGTATGTTCAATACTTCCAAATATTAACTTAAGGTAGCATTGATATCTATGAGCACCTGATTAGGGTTGCTAGCTTGTGTGATTGGACGACCTATCACTAAGTAGTCAGAGCCTGCTGTCATTGCTTCAGCGGGTGTCATAATGCGGCGTTGATCGCCTGCATCACTGCCTGCAGGACGAATACCTGGCGTCACTAATTTAAACTCGTTGCCTAAGTCTGATTTTAACATTGAAGACTCATGAGCTGAACACACTACACCATCTAAACCACTATTCTTAGTGAGCTTAGCCAAGCGCTTTACTTGCTCTTGTGGAGTGATATCTAGACCAATGCCAGCCAAATCTGATTGTTCCATGCTCGTTAAGACAGTCACACCAATTAACAGTGGGCGATCTTTACCATAAGGCTCTAAAATATCACGCGAGGCTGTCATCATGCGCTCACCACCACTGGCGTGCACATTAACCATCCATACACCTAATTCTGCAGCTGCACGAACGGCTTTAGAGCATGTGTTAGGAATATCATGAAATTTTAAGTCTAAAAAAACAGAGAAGTTTTTAGCATGAAGTTGTCGAACAAAATCAGGACCAAGAAGCGTAAACATCTCTTTACCCACTTTTAAACGACACTGTGTTGGATCAATATTGTCCACAAAGGTTAAAGCATCATTCTGGTTGTCATAATCAAGGGCAACAATCACTTTGGGGTCTAACATTGATTTTCCTCTGTCTTTATTGTCGTTAAACAATTGGATGATTTATTCTTAATATGTTGTGTAGCGGAATATATTATTTATTCGCCATCTAAACCGCGAATCGGCTTTATGGTTCCCCACCCTTTACATGAAGGGCAGTGCCAATAAATTGCATGAGTGGCAAAACCACATTGACGGCATTGATAGTGAGGTTTTGCTTTCATTTGAACCCCAACCATTTCTTGTAACGTAGTTAAACTGTCTTTGGCTCGGCCTTCTTCGGCTTCCGCAATATGATAATCAATTAAACGGTAGAAACCTTTCATTGTCGGATTTTTGATCAACTGCTGTGTTAGCAAGGTTTGAGCTGCTGCAATGCCTTCATGTTTAGCCACCATTTGTGCCAACATCAACTCAGCCGATACCCCTGCTTTTTTAGCGATACACTTTTTCAAAAACTCCAACATTCCGGCTTCTTGATCGATTTGATAATAACAGTCAGCTAAGGTTGGCAAAACTTCAGGAATGTAATCGATATCCTGTTCTAATACTTTTTCTAAACATTTAATCGTTTGAGTGTAATTATCAGATTCAAGGTGAATGTTACCTAATGCGATGGTCGCACGAACACATTTAGGGTCTTCTGTAATCGCTCTTTTAAAGTAAAGTACTGCTTTTGAGGTATTGGTTAAGCTCAATTCATGCATAGCAAGCTCGCACCAATAGTGCGCGATATCCTTACGCATTTTCTTTTTGCCCATAGATACTAAAGCATCACCATACTTGATCGCTTTGCTCCACTCACGGGTTTGCTGATAGATAGTGACAAGTTGAAGAAGGGCTTGTTCTTTATGTTCTGGCTCATCAACCAACTGCTCAAAGATCTTTTCTGCTCGGTCAAAAAAGCCCGATACCATATAGTCTTTAGCCAGTTGTTGTAGTGCGATATTTTTCTGATCTATGGTTAAACCTTCACGGGTAATTAGATTTTGGTGAATCCTAATTGCCCTATCAACTTCACCCCGAGAGCGGAATAAGTTCCCCAAAGCCAAGTGTGTATCAATGGTTTCATCATCAACCTGTAAAAGTTCAATGAAGTGATCTACGGCTTTATCAGATTGTTCAGACAATAACAGGTTTAGACCTCTAACGTATTGCCGTGAGATCTGATGGGATTGTTCCTGTTTGTCATGTCGAGCACTACGGTTACCCATATACCAACCGTAGGCGGCGGCAATCGGCAACAGCAGAAAAAGTAGCTCTAGCATTTACGAATAAACCTAACCTTTGATTTCAGGTAATTGCTCTGATGATTGAGAAGTCGCTTGTGATTTCGATTTATTTAATTGCTTACGCAAGCGACGAATCGTGAGAGTAGATTTTAAATATAAGCTACCAAAAATCAGCCATGCAATAGCAAACGCAGCAACAAAAACGACGCCTAACAATAAAGATAAAGGTAATTCATTTTGCGCTACAAGATAATTAAACGTCACCGTTTCTTGGTTTTGAGCACCAAGTGCTAACGCAATAAGAAAAAGTGCGATAACCAATATGATTTTTATAATTTTCATCAGTACCACCATTAAGCTAAGAAACGTTTCCCTAGATTATGCAGCAAATTTGTCAGACACTCCATTGCCAATCCATTGAAACTCAGAAATATTATACATTAAAAGGCATTTCTGGCAGTCACTAACAACAAAAAAGCGGCAATCTATCAAGACTGCCGCTTTCAAATATTCTATGTGTATTCGTTACATACTACTATTTACACGCTCACGTAATTCTTTACCTGGTTTAAAGTGAGGAACGTATTTACCTTCCAACTCCACTTTTTCACCTGATTTTGGATTACGACCAACGCGTGGCTCTCGATAATGTAGAGAAAAACTGCCGAAACCACGAATTTCAATACGATCACCATCTTCTAATTTAGCAGCCATGTGTTCAAGGATATCCTTAACCGCATCTTCTACTTCTTTAGTTGAAAGGTGTGTTTGTTGAGCACATAGTCGTTCTATTAACTCTGACTTAGTCATAGGTGATTCCCTCACTTTACTCTAACTTATCGAAAAAGGGAGCCAATACTAGGCCCCCTAAATATAGGCGATTATTATTCGCCTTTAGCAGCCTTGAAAGCATCTGCCATAGCATTACCAAACGCAGCTTCATCAGTTTTGTTTAGTGTAGCCATTGCTTCTTGCTCTTCAGCTTCGTCTTTAGCTTTGATAGATAGGTTGATTACGCGGTTTTTACGGTCTACACCAGTAAATTTCGCTTCAATGCTATCACCAACACTGAACACTAGAGATGCGTCTTCGATACGGTCACGTGCTGCTTCTGAAGCACGGATGTAACCTTCAACACCTTCGATTAGTTCAATTGTAGCACCTTTCGCGTCAACTGCAGTTACAGTACCGTTTACAAGCGTACCTTTTTTGTTGTCTGCAACGTAGCTATTGAACGGGTCGTTTTCCATTTGCTTAACGCCAAGAGAAATACGCTCACGATCAGCATCTACTGCTAGAACAACTGCAGAGATTTCGTCGCCTTTTTTGTAGTCGCGAACTGCTTCTTCACCTTGAGCATTCCAAGAAATGTCAGATAAGTGAACAAGACCGTCGATACCACCGTCAAGACCGATGAAGATACCAAAGTCAGTGATAGACTTAATCTTACCAGTTACTTTGTCGCCTTTAGCTTGCGCTTCAGCGAAAGTCTGCCAAGGGTTAGCTTTACATTGTTTCAGGCCTAGAGAGATACGACGACGTTCTTCGTCGATATCAAGAACCATAACTTCAACTTCATCGCCAACGTTAACCACTTTAGATGGGTGGATGTTTTTGTTAGTCCAATCCATTTCTGAAACGTGTACTAGACCTTCAACGCCTTCTTCGATTTCTACGAAGCAGCCGTAATCAGTTAGGTTAGTTACACGACCAGTTAGTTTGTGACCTTCTGGGTAACGCTTAGCGATAGCTACCCATGGATCTTCGCCAAGTTGCTTAAGACCTAGAGAAACACGAGTGCGCTCACGGTCAAACTTAAGAACTTTAACTAGGATTTCGTCACCAACGTTTACGATCTCAGATGGGTGCTTAACACGCTTCCAAGCCATATCTGTGATGTGAAGTAGGCCGTCTACACCGCCAAGATCAACGAATGCACCGTAGTCAGTAAGGTTCTTAACGATACCTTTAACTTCAGTACCTTCTTGTAGAGTTTCAAGAAGTTCGTCACGCTCAACACTGTTTTCAGATTCGATAACAGCACGACGAGAAACAACAACGTTGTTACGTTTCTGATCAAGCTTGATTACTTTGAACTCTAGCTCTTTGTTTTCTAGGTGAGCAGTATCGCGAATAGGGCGAACGTCTACTAGAGAACCAGGAAGGAAAGCACGGATACCGTTTAATTCAACAGTGAAACCGCCTTTAACTTTACCGTTGATGATACCAACAACAGTCTCAGCTTCTTCACAAGCTTTCTCAAGAACAATCCACGCTTCGTGACGCTTAGCTTTCTCACGAGAAAGTTGAGTTTCACCGAAACCATCTTCAACAGCGTCAAGTGCTACATCTACTTCAGCACCAACTTCAACTTCAAGTTCGCCAGCAGCGTTCTTGAATTGTTCAGCTGGAATAGCAGATTCAGATTTTAGGCCTGCGTCAACAAGAACGAAACCGTTCTCGATAGCAACAACAGTACCCTTTACAATAGTACCTGGGCGGAATTCTAGTTCGTTTAGCGACTCTTCAAAGAGTTGAGCAAAAGATTCAGTCATTATATATGATCTTCAATTAATTAAACGTCCATGGGTATCCTACCGCATGGGGTTGATAAATTAGCCAGTCATCATCCTTGCGACCGACAGTCCTTGTCACCAAGCACAAACTTTTCTAAAAAAGCTGTTACTTAATGAGTTTAGATTTGATGTATTTAAGTGCTTGCTCTACGACTTCATCAATAGAAAGTAACGTAGAATCAATCACTAACGCGTCATCAGCAGGGCGTAATGGCGCTACCGCACGATTACGGTCTCGATCATCACGCTCTTGAATATCGCGTAAAAGTTGATCGAATTTACCACTTAAGCCCTTTTGTTGCAACTGATTCAACCTGCGTTGAGCTCGCTCTTCAGCGCTCGCATCTAAGAATATCTTAGCTTCCGCACTTGGAAACACCACGGTTCCCATATCTCGACCATCTGCAACTAAGCCTGGCTTTGCGCTAAATGAACGCTGACGACGTAATAATGCTTCACGAACGCGAGGTAATGACGCCACTTTTGATGCTGCATTACCTGTCTCTTCTTTACGTAATTCTTTAGATACGTCTTCACCCTCTAATATCACTTTAACCAAATCGCCTTCAGCAATAAATTGCACGTCTAAATGCGTAGCCAAAGGGACTAATGCTTCTTCCGATTCGGTGTCTACACCATGATGAAGCGCTGCTAAAGCAAGTACACGATATATTGCGCCTGAGTCTAACAAATGAAATTCTAATTTCTCTGCTAACATCATGCATAACGTGCCTTTCCCTGCACCACTTGGACCATCAACGGTGATTACCGGGCTTCGAGATGACATAAATTTTCTCCGGGTATGACGTAATTCAAGCGCTGAATTATACAGAAATACCACCTACCCTGCATAACATATTGCGATGAAAGTCATTATTTTTACAAAATTTGATCTTTGTAGTGATTCCGTTATCAATGCATTAATCATGAAGTGACAAGGTGAATATTGTGGAGAGTGGTAGATGGAAATAAAGAATTGATTCATTAAAAAAACAAAAAGCCTCACAAAATAGTAAGGCTTGAAGGCATCAATTAATTTTTTGAACGAGATATCCGGTGCAAGCTAAGTGGCTCTATTGTTGACTCAATGCACAGAATTTATCGAAGTAATTAGGGAACGTTTTAGACGTACAATTAGGATCATTAATGGTCACAGGCGTATCGCTCAATGCCACTAAAGAAAAACACATCGCCATACGATGATCGTCATAGGTATCAATAGCCGCATGCGTCAATTGAGCTGGCGGTGTGATGATAATATAATCATTACCTTCTTCAACTTCTGCCCCTACTTTTCGTAGTTCCGTCGCCATAGCAGCTAGACGGTCTGTTTCTTTCACACGCCAGTTGTAAACATTACGAATGGCCGTAGTGCCTTTAGCGAACAATGCCGCAGTAGCGATCGTCATGGCAGCATCGGGAATATGATTAAAGTCCATATCTATCGCATTTAATTCACCACGACGACAAAGAACATAATCATCAGCCCATTCAATCTGTGCGCCCATTTTTTCTAACGCATCAGCAAATTGAATATCGCCTTGGATACTCTTTTTACCTATCCCAGTAACTTTTATTTCTCCGCCTTTAATAGCCGCAGCAGCTAAAAAATAAGATGCTGATGATGCATCGCCTTCGACTAAATAATGGCCAGGACTTTGATAGCTTTGCCCTGAAGAGACAACAAATGATTGATAATTGTTATTCTCGACTGACACACCAAATTTAGCCATGATATCAAGCGTAATATCAATATAAGGTTTAGAAACCAACTCCCCTTCAATATTGATTGTAATATCACCTTTAGCGAGGGGGGCAGCCATTAAAAATGCGGTCAAAAACTGGCTTGAAATAGAGCCATCAATCGATACTGAACCGGACTCTAAACCTGTACCTATAATTTTAAGTGGCGGATAATCTTCATTTTCAAGATATTCAACACTAGCACCAGATTGACGTAATGCATCAACTAAATGGCCAATAGGACGCTCCTTCATTCGAGGCTCGCCTGTTAATATAAATTCCCCCTGCCCCAAACATAAAGCCGCAGCTAATGGACGCATAGCCGTGCCAGCATTACCTAAAAATAATTCTAAAACGGAATTTGAACACAGTGGACCACCTAACCCCTCAACCTCACAGATAGTTTTGTCATCTGATAATTGATAATTAACCCCAAGGGCTGTCAGAGCATTTAACATATGACGAATATCATCACTATCTAGAAGATTCGTTAGGCGAGTCGTTCCTGTTGCCAATGCTGCTAGCAATAAAGCACGATTTGAAACACTTTTCGAACCAGGCAAATTAATCTCACCTGAAATTTTCTGAATGGGTTGAAGAGTAAGGCTTTCCATTAGTTACAACATTCCTTGCATAATCGCTTAAAGTTTATGAGTCATCCTCAAATATTCCTTCGAGATTAACCAAAAACAAGATTCAGTGCCAGTCTAAATATTGCTATCATCATCCTTTGTGACTGATTTATATACTCTCACTCTCTTTTCTTCGCTCATAAATTGGAATATGGCTATTATGACCCTCTATTTACCTTGTCTCGATACTTTAAATGAGCCCTTCCCCCCTGTTGAACAAGCTTTAAACGAACCGAATGGTTTACTCGCCTTTGGTGGTAACTTACATCCAGAAACCATACTACAAGCGTACCAGAGTGGCATTTTCCCTTGGTTTTCTGATGATGACCCTATTTTGTGGTGGAGCCCAACACCTAGAGCGGTTATTCGCCCAGCAGAATTCAAACCTTCAAAAAGCTTACGTAAACACATGAGACGATCTGGGTTAACTGTCACTTTAAATAAAGCCACACCGCTTATTATTAAGCTTTGTGCAAGCACCAGAAGTATTGAAGAAACATGGATTACTCAAGAAATGCAAGATGCCTATATTAAGTTAGCGCATTTAGGTCACTGCCATTCCATTGAAGTATGGCAAAATGACAGTATTATTGGCGGCTTATATGGCTTAAAAATAGGCAGAATTTTTTGTGGTGAATCTATGTTTTCAAGTGAAAGCAATGCCTCTAAAATCGCCTTTTGGCATTTATGCCATTATTTTAATCGTGTGGGAGGACAATTGATTGATTGCCAAATCATGAATGATCACCTACTCAGCTTAGGCGTCATTGATATAACTCGAGAATCATTTATATCGCAACTGGATCAGTATAAATCATCGAACATTGCTGACGATTTATTTCATCCTCAAACACTCTCACTTGAAGATTGATAGCATGGAATCAAATCAAATTAAAATTGGCCTCACGAATAATAGCCAATGTAGCTACTTACCAGCACAACAAGAGCGTGTCGCCGTCATTATTGAAGCGGAGCACCATACACCAGAACATTACGAAATCTTTTTAGCCAATGGATTTAGACGCAGTGGCGATACTATTTACAAACCACATTGCGATCACTGCCAAGCCTGTCAGCCAATTAGAGTGGCGATACCGGATATCACTTTTTCTAAAAGCCAAAAAAGACTCCTTAATAAAGCTCATCATCTGCGCTGGGAATTTAAAGAAGAGTTAGATAGTGACTGGTTTGAACTCTATGAACGCTATATTTCAATACGCCATTCCAATGGAAGTATGTTTCCAGCCAACCGAGATACTTTTTACCAATTTATTAATACAACTTGGCTAAAGCCACAGTTTTTGCACCTTTATGACAATAACAAATTGATTGCGATCGCCGTGACCGACTGTATGGAACAATGTCTCAGTGCTTTCTATACTTTTTTTGAACCTGAATATGCATTATCGCTCGGTACACTTTGCGTTTTGTTGCAAATGAAACAATCACAAAATATGGGAAAACAATGGCTTTATTTGGGTTACCAAATTGATGATTGCCCTGCGATGAATTACAAAGTTCGCTTTCAGCATCATCAAAAGCTAGTAAATCAACGTTGGCAAGGGTAGAATACGCAACAACTTTAAACTCGAGCATCATATTTATATGCTTGAGCATCATTACCCCTATTTTGACTACGCAATCCAGTAGTTAAAAATAAGCCAAATTTCGGTAAGAGGATTAAATGGCAAAAGAAGACGTAATCGAGATGCAAGGCACTGTCCTTGACACATTACCAAACACTATGTTCCGTGTTGAACTAGAAAATGGTCACGTAGTAACTGCACATATTTCTGGAAAAAGGCGTAAAAACTACATCCGTATCTTAACGGGTGACAAAGTGACTGTAGAAATGACTCCATACGATTTATCTAAAGGCCGTATCGTCTTCCGTGCTCGTTAATCACTTATCCATCATTTGAATTGTTGAAACCATATTTCGCATTTCTATGACTAATTTTAAAACCGAAGTTTAGGCTTCGGTTTTTTATTATTTAAATTTTATACCTACTTGCTCTCAATGGAACTCAGAACACGTATCTTATGCTCACTTGAGCATATAACCTGTACAAAAAAGGCCCTTAAATAATTAAGGACCTTTGACAGTTTAACCAAGATATCAATCTCGAGGCTTAATGAACCGCTTCTTCTTGGTTCAAGTACGTAAACTCAAGATCGTCACCATTAAGGGTGATTTTCACCGTTCCACCGTCGACTAATGAACCAAATAGTAATTCATTTGCCAGTGGTTTTTTCAGCTTATCCTGGATGACTCGACCCATCGGTCTTGCGCCCATCGTTCTATCATAACCACGTTTAGCTAACCAATGACGCGCATCTTCAGATACTTCCATTGATACACCACGAACATCTAATTGCGCTTGCAGCTCAACAATAAATTTGTCCACAACTTGATGGATCATGTCTTCGTTCAAGCTATTAAACCAAATAATGTTATCAAGACGGTTACGGAACTCTGGTGTGAACACCTTCTTGATTTCCGCCATCGCATCTGGGCTGTTATCTTGTTGAATCAGCCCCATGGATTGCTTCTCGGTTTCCTGAACTCCGGCATTGGTTGTCATCACAAAAATCACATTGCGGAAATCGGCTTTACGACCATTATTATCCGTTAGTGTGCCGTTATCCATCACTTGTAATAACAAATTGAAAATATCGGAATGTGCTTTTTCAATCTCATCCAAAAGAACAACGGAATGAGGGTGTTTAATGACTGCATCAGTCAATAGACCACCTTGATCGTAACCAACATACCCAGGAGGTGCGCCTATCAAACGGCTAACTGAATGGCGTTCACCATATTCAGACATGTCAAAACGTAATAATTCCACGCCAAGCAATTTTGAAAGCTGTACTGTCACTTCCGTTTTACCTACCCCTGTAGGGCCAGCAAACAAGAAAGAACCGACCGGCTTATGTTCATGTCCAAGACCAGCACGAGTTAACTTAATCGCTTCACAAAGCACATCAATAGCCGGATCCTGACCAAACACGAGCATTTTTAATCGACTATCCAGCTTTGACAGCGTTTCTTTGTCAGATGATGATACTGATTTTTCAGGAATGCGGGCCATTTTCGCTACGATAGTCTCAATATCGGCCACGTTAACAACTTTTTTACGCTTCCCTACCGGAGCTAATCGACAACGCGCTCCAGCTTCATCCATCACATCAATCGCTTTATCAGGTAAGTGTCTTTCATTGATATACTTAGCTGACAATTCCACAGCAGCACGAAGCGCTTTATTCGTAAAACGCACTTCATGGTGCTCTTCATATTTACTCTTTAAACCAATCAAAATCTTAGTCGTATCGTCAATTGATGGTTCTAAAATATCAATTTTCTGGAAGCGTCTTGCAAGAGCTGTTTCCTTCTCAAAAATACTGCTGTATTCCTGATAAGTTGTCGAGCCAATACAGCGTAGCTTACCATTACTTAACAAAGGTTTAATTAAGTTGGCCGCATCCACTTGCCCACCTGATGCAGCACCAGCACCAATGATAGTGTGAATTTCATCAATAAATAAAATCGTATCTTTTTCTTTTTCAAGTTGTTTTAAAATGGTTTTAAAGCGCTTTTCAAAATCACCACGATATTTCGTACCGGCCAGCAAAGAACCAATATCAAGCGAGTAGATAACAGAGTCTTTAATTACATCCGGAACTTGCCCTTCTACAATTCTCCATGCTAAGCCTTCTGCTATCGCAGTTTTACCAACGCCAGCTTCACCCACTAATAAAGGGTTATTTTTACGACGGCGGCAAAGTACTTGAATCGTTCGTTCTAATTCAACATCTCGTCCAATAAGAGGATCGATCTGGCCCTTCTTCGCCACTTCATTTAGGTTGGTAGCAAAGCTATCTAAACGTTCTTCTGAATTGCTTTCTTGGGCAGGTTCTTCGTTAAAGCTACTTGAGGAATTATTGTCACTCTCATCGCCTGATTTCCGGATGCCATGAGAAATAAAATTAACGATATCCAAACGGCTGATATCATTTTTCTTCAACAGGTAAGCCGCATGTGATTCTTGTTCGCTGAAGATGGCAACGAGAACATTGGCCCCAGCCACTTCACTGCGACCTGACGATTGGACATGAAAGACAGCTCTTTGCAATACACGTTGAAAACTTAATGTCGGTTGAGTTTCCCTCTCATCGTCTGCAGCAGGAATCAAAGGGGTCGTTTGGTCTATAAATGTATCGAGCTCTTGACGTAAGGTCTCTATATCGGCTTGGCAGGCAGATAAAGCTTCATTTGCCGAATCATTATCAAGAAGAGCCAACAATAAATGCTCTACTGTCATAAATTCGTGATGCTTTTCTCTAGCGCGTATAAATGCACTATTCAAGCTCATTTCTAATTCTTTATTTAGCATAGCTACCTCCCCAAAGAACAGTGAAGTCTGTTCATATAAGCTACAGCAGGTTTACACCTGTTCCATCGTACACAACAAAGGATGCTCATGTTCTTTTGCATACATTGTTACTTGCATTACTTTTGTCTCTGCTACTTCTGCGGTAAATGTTCCGCAAGCCGCTTTTCCTTCGTAATGTACTGTTAGCATAACTTGAGTCGCACTCTCCAAATCCATAGAGAAAAAACGATTCAAGATCTCAATTACAAAATCCATCGGTGTGTAATCATCATTATTCAACATAACACGATACATTGCCGGCGGTTTAACCTTCGTTTTCTCTTCAGCCAGAAAATCAATATCTGGTGAAGTCCATTGGTATTGCTTACTCATTTCAACATCTACTTTGTTATCGCTTTGATAAAAAATATGACTACTAATTTATCCTCTCTTTTAGAGACTAATGCACCTATGGTATCCCTGCAAATAAAAGATCACGTTTACGCGAGAGTCGCCCATCGAACGGTCAAAATTACAGCAACCATTCACCTTGCTAATGAAATATGATGAAAACCATAAACAAAATAGTTAAATAAAAGTTAAATCAATATCAATATTTTTACATTCCATCGTTGAATTATCACTCAAAACTATTGACTGTCAGCTGTGATTGTCTAAATTGTGTTCTGAGTGGTTAAAAAATTAACCGTTGTCATCGTTAAAAAGCATGAGGGACGTAAAGCATGGCTACAGGTACAGTTAAATGGTTTAACAATGCCAAAGGATTTGGATTCATTTGCCCAGAAGGTGAGGAAGGCGACATTTTCGCTCACTACTCCACCATAAAAATGGATGGGTACCGAACGTTGAAAGCTGGTCAACAAGTATCATACGAAGTGGAAAAAGGCCCTAAAGGCTCTCATGCTAGTTTGGTGATGCCAGTCGAAACCGATCAAAGTAAATAAAGATAACCGCCCTTTCCAAGCTATTTCGTTATCTAATGCCACCCTATATTAGTTATAAGGTGGCATAAATAATGATTTTTTGAGTCGCAGTATCATACTGGGTGTCTGTATTTTTAAAACACTCGACACCACGTAAAGGGTGGGTTTTCATCAAGTTGAACTCGTTCTGACTCAAACGACGGGCATTAAACACAATAGAAGCTGGAATTTGGCTTTTACCAACATCATGCCACTTTGCAGCAAGTATCGTTGACTTTTGATAATTTAATGTTATTTCAGGGTTTTCTTTAGATAAATGCAACATTAAAACAGAACTATAACGAGCTGTGTTTTCCGCATGCTTTTTATAACTAAGCATATCAAGTGATTGGTTTATTGACTGCTTCATATCCACCCGACTTAACGATTAAACCAATTTAACTCAATAAGTTAAATTTACCTTATAGATTTAATTCAGTGGCCAATCTACAGACAACACCTAGCTTGACCATTATCCAGATTCATTAAAAATTTAGCTACGTTTAATTTATACCACTTCCCATCTCGCACTACCATTAAACCTTATTAATTTTAATGATCACGCCAAAGTAAGGTAAAAGTATTCTTTGGTAATTATTTACGCACTCTAGATTACAGGCAAAAAAAACGACTCACTAAGAGTCGTTTTTGTCAATTAATGTACCTTATAGAAAAGGCACCATATCATTAATTAGATTACTTAAGGTTGTCTACAATCGCGTTCAACGTCGCACTTGCACGCATTAAGCGTGATACTTTGTCATTATCAACTGAATAGTAACCACCTAAATCAGCAGGTGCGCCTTGTGCGTTATTTAGCTCAGATACGATCTGTTGCTCTTTTTCAGCTAGCTCTGCTGCCACTGGTGTGAATTGTTTTGCAAGATCCACATCCTCAGACTGCTCTGCCAATGCTTTAGCCCAGAAAGACGCTAAGTAGAAGTGACTGCCACGGTTATCCAACTCACCCACTTTACGTGATGGTGATTTGTTTTCATCTAGGAATTGACCTGTCGCTTTATCAAGAGCATCTGCCAATACTTTCGCTTTAGCATTTCCAGTTACCGTGCTTAAGTGTTCAAGTGACGCAGCCAAAGCCAAGAACTCACCTAAAGAATCCCAACGTAAGTGGTTTTCTTTCTCAACTTGTTGAACGTGTTTAGGAGCTGAACCACCTGCGCCCGTTTCAAACAAACCGCCGCCATTCATTAATGGCACGATAGAAAGCATTTTCGCCGACGTACCTAATTCAAGAATTGGGAACAAATCGGTTAAGTAATCACGTAAAACGTTACCAGTTACTGAAATTGTATCCAAACCTTCTTTAATACGTTCTAAAGAATAATTGGTTGCAGCTACCGGGTTAAGAATCTTAATGTCTAAACCGTCTGTATCATAATCTGGAAGGTACGCATTCACTTTCTTAATCAGTTCAGAATCATGAGCGCGGTTTTCGTCTAACCAGAAAACAGCAGGAACGCCTGATGCACGTGCACGAGTGACAGCAAGTTTCACCCAATCTTGAATTGGTGCGTCTTTTACTTGGCACATGCGGAAGATATCGCCTTCTTGAACATCTTGCTCAAGCAACACTTTATCATTGCTATCCACTACGCGAACCACGCCCGCTTTTTTCGCGACGAACGTTTTATCGTGTGAACCATATTCTTCGGCTTTTTGAGCCATTAAACCAACGTTAGGCACGCTGCCCATTGTGGTTGGATCAAATGCACCGTGCAGTTTACAGAAATCGATAACCGCTTGGTAAACACCTGCATAAGAACGATCTGGGATCATTGCTTTGGTGTCTTGAAGTTGGCCATCGTTATTCCACATTTTACCTGAAGAACGAAGCATTGCTGGCATAGACGCATCAACAATTACATCACTTGGTACGTGGAGGTTAGTAATGCCACGATCAGAATCCACCATGGCTAAAGCAGGGCGAGTCGCGTAAACCGCTTGGATCGCTTGTTCAATTTCTTGTTTTTGCTCAGCAGGAAGAGATTCGATCTTACTGTAAACATCGCCAAGACCGTTGTTCACATCGACGCCAAGCTCTTCAAATACGCTGCCGTATTTGGCAAATACATCTTTATAGTAAACTTTGACCGCATGACCAAAGATCACAGGATCTGAAACTTTCATCATGGTAGCTTTCAAGTGCAATGAAAGTAAGATGCCTTGCTCTTTCGCAGCAGAAATTTCTTTTTCGAAAAACTCAACCAATGCAGCTTTATTAAGTACCGCAGCATCAATGATTTCTTTATCTTGAATCGCAAAATCAGCCTTTAATACTTCTACAGTACCTGCTGCATCAGCATGTTCAATGCGAACTGACGTTGCACCATCGATAGTGACTGATTTCTCGCTGCCATAAAAATCTTGCTCTGTCATGCTAGCAACATGAGAAGTTGAATGAGTATCCCATGCGCCCATTGAGTGTGGGTTTTTCTTCGCATAGTTTTTCACTGAAAGCGGAGCACGACGGTCAGAGTTACCTTCACGTAATACTGGGTTTACTGCGCTACCTTTGATTTTATCGTACGTTTCTTGAATCGCACGTTCTTCATCAGTTTTAGGTTCATCTGGGTAATTTGGAAGTGCGTAGCCTTTCGCTTGAAGCTCTTTAATAGCAGCACGTAATTGTGGGATAGATGCAGAGATGTTTGGCAATTTGATGATATTGGCTTCTGGCGTGTTCGCTAGTTGGCCAAGCTCGGTTAATGCATCACCGATACGTTGTTCTTCAGTTAAATAATCAGGAAAGTTCGCAATAATACGACCCGCTAATGAAATATCACGGGTATCAACATCGATACCAGAAGAAGCGGTGTAGGCACGAATAATTGGCAATAATGAGTAAGTAGCCAGTGCTGGTGCTTCATCTGTAATGGTGTAAATAATTGTTGGCTTATTTGTAGGCATTGAATTTCCCTATATAGATCGAACAGCCTTAATGGATGAGATAGGCTGTATGGCTCAAGAGTTAAGTCATATCAGTCGACTTAATACTATGTTGTAAGATAACAGACTCCTTCTGTTATTTGATAATTACTATACCCTTCGGACTTGAAGCATACACCTAACGAGAAAGCCTCTTGGGTAAGAATTTCTCGATTGAATTAAACAAATTCGAGTAATTAGTCTATTATCTTGTGTTTAGCGCGCACTATACTAGATCATTTCTGGTTTTATTAAAACTTACCCATACAGTTTGTTTATATTTTTGCAAGGTAGTTAACATGTCCACCCCTTCTAAGTCGCATTTTGCCACACAAAAGCGCAGTAAGTTTAAAACAGATCCGATCTCTAATGAAAAACCTAAAAAGCCGCAACGTACAAGTCACAAGCGACCATCGAATTCTCGCGTTTCAAATTTTCGCACAGTAAAACCCGCATCTATCATCAGCGCTGAAAATCGTATTATTTTACTCTTTAATAAACCCTTCGACACATTAAGCCAGTTCACCGATGGCGAAGGGCGAAAAACGTTAGCCGATTATATTGATGTAAAGGATGTTTATGCTGCTGGACGTTTAGATCGCGATAGTGAAGGCCTAATGGTGCTGACAAATGATGGTATTTTACAAGCCAAGATCACTCAGCCTAAATCCAAATCACCCAAAACCTATTGGGCACAAGTTGAGGGTTCTCCCACAGAAAGTGATTTAGAGAAATTACGCCAAGGCGTTGAGCTCAAAGATGGTATGACATTACCGGCTACAATCGAAATTATGGAAGAGCCGACAATATGGGAGCGAAATCCTCCTGTAAGATTCAGAGCTGCCATTCCAACAACCTGGTTAGCGATCACTATTATTGAAGGGCGTAACCGTCAAGTCCGTAGAATGACCGCTCATATCGGCTTCCCTACTCTACGTTTGGTTCGGTATTCGATTGGAGATTGGTCATTAAACGATCTTCAACCCGGCGAGTATAAACAGATAAAACTGTAGACTTGATTCTATTGTTTATTACCCCATATTAAACACATCAATTAGCGTATATTTGGGCTTCGTTCTGGCTTGCAGATCTGTCACCAGCACTAACTTTCTGTTAGAATTCGCCCCAGATAAATTATGTGGTACCTAATACATGTCAGATAACAGCCAAAAGAAAGTCATTGTCGGAATGTCCGGCGGCGTAGATTCATCCGTTTCAGCTTACCTTCTGCAACAGCAAGGTTATCAAGTTGAAGGTCTTTTCATGAAAAACTGGGAAGAAGATGATAATGAAGAATATTGCACCGCCGCTGAAGATTTAGCCGATGCTCAAGCTGTGTGTGACAAGCTGGGTATTCACTTGCATACCATCAACTTTGCTGCCGAGTATTGGGATAACGTATTCGAGTACTTCTTAGCCGAATACAAAGCAGGCCGCACGCCAAACCCAGATATTCTTTGTAATAAAGAAATCAAATTTAAAGCATTCCTTGAGTTTGCCGATGAAGTATTAGAGGCCGACTATATTGCGATGGGACATTATGTTCGTCGCACTTTCCCAACAGCAGAGCAACAAGCGGCGGGTGATAAACCTCAAATGCTGCGCGGTTTGGATAACAATAAAGACCAAAGCTACTTTTTATACACATTAAGCCATGAACAAGTAGCACGCAGCCTATTTCCAGTGGGTGATTTAGAAAAGCCTGAAGTACGTCGTATTGCAGAAGAGCAAGACCTCATTACTGCTAAGAAAAAAGATTCAACTGGTATCTGTTTTATTGGCGAGCGTAAATTTACCGATTTCTTATCTCGCTATTTACCAGCGCAACCTGGCAAAATTGAAACACCTGACGGTAATGTGATTGGCGAACACCAAGGGTTGATGTACCACACTCTTGGGCAACGTAAAGGGCTTCACATTGGAGGCCAGAAAGGTGGCGGTGGTAATGAAGAGCCATGGTATGTTGCTGAAAAAGATTTAAAACGTAACGTATTAATTGCGGTACAAGGTGGCGATCATCCTTTATTAAAATCGGAAGGACTCATCGCTTCTCAGCTTCACTGGGTTGATCGTAAAAACCTCACACAAACTATTCGATGCTCGGTAAAAACACGTTATCGTCAGCAAGATATTCCGTGTACAATCGAACCTATAGACGTGACTGATATTGAAAATTCAGATTTGACGGATAATCGAAGCATTAAAGTCATCTTTGATGAGCCTCAAGTCGCTGTGACTCCGGGACAATCTGCGGTATTCTACGCAGATGATGTTTGTTTAGGTGGCGGAATCATCGAAGCAAGAATTTAATAAAACTAAAGGGCTGTTTCTGGCCCTTTTGTTTATACCCAGATTCATTCAACGTTACTGTTTTTAAGCACCATTGATTTTTTAGGAGAAGCAAACGTGGCAAACACACTTTATGACCGTACTATCGCTTTTGCGGGAATTTGCCAAGCAGTGGCCCTTGTTCAACAAGTGGCTCGTAACGGACAGTGTGACTCTGCTGCTTTTGAGACTGCTCTAAAAACCATCACTAACATGAATCCTCGCAATACGTTAGATGTCTT
The DNA here is from genome assembly GCF_000286955.2 of Vibrio rumoiensis 1S-45. Lineage (GTDB taxonomy): Bacteria > Pseudomonadota > Gammaproteobacteria > Enterobacterales > Vibrionaceae > Vibrio > Vibrio rumoiensis_A. The sequence goes on along the minus strand of NZ_AJYK02000063.1, from coordinate 19,851 downwards.
TGGTGATGAATCAAATTTAAAACTCGGTTTAGAAACTCTGATCAAAGGTATTGATAGCACACCAAGTGGCAGTGAAACTACCCGTTATATCATCAGTATCATGGCTCTAGAGCGTAAACTCAACTCACGTCCAGACTCAATGGCCCAACTTGGTGACCGACTCAGCACCGTTGAACGCCAAACTGAACATTACGATTTATTCGATGATCAGATGATCAGTAACTTAGCCAGTGTTTACCTTGATGTTATTAGCCCTGTCGGCCCTCGCATTCAAGTATCTGGCACCCCAGAAATATTGCAACAAACCATCAATCAACATAAAGTTCGCGCGTTATTATTAGCGGGTGTACGTTGCGCTGTATTATGGCGTCAAGTTGGTGGTAAGCGTCGTCACCTTATCTTAAATCGCAAGAAAATGGTTGAACAAGCCAAAATCTTGCTAGCTCGCGCTTAATAAGTATGATGATGCAACAACCTCTTTCAAACTCATTTCAATTTAACTCAATTTAATTCAGGAGATCCACATGGAACTGTCAGCATTGACTGCTGTTTCACCGGTAGACGGCCGTTACGGAAGTAAAACGATTGCGTTGCGCGAAATCTTCAGTGAATACGGTTTACTTAAGTACCGTACCATCGTTGAAATTCGCTGGTTACAAAAGCTTGCAGCGACCTCTGCGATTGCAGAAGTCCCGGCATTCAGTGACGAAGCCAATCAATACCTTAATGATTTAGCGGCTAATTTTAGTGAAGAAGATGCTAACCGCATCAAAACCATTGAAAGCACCACTAATCACGATGTAAAAGCAGTTGAATATTTCCTGAAAGAAAAAGTTGAAGCAATGCCAGAATTGCACGCAGTAAGTGAATTCATTCACTTTGCATGTACCTCTGAAGACATCAACAACACTTCTCATGCGTTAATGTTAAAAGAAGCGCGTGATGAAGTTGTACTGCCAGCGATTCGTCAAATTATTGATGCGATTAAAGGGCTTTCAGTTGAGTATCGTGATATTCCATTACTTTCTCGTACTCACGGTCAACCAGCTTCTCCGTCTACGATGGGTAAAGAGATGGCAAACGTGGCCTACCGTATGGAACGTCAATTTAAGCAAATTGCTAACGTTGAAATCCTAGCGAAAGTGAATGGCGCGGTTGGTAACTACAACGCCCACATCTCAGCTTACCCTGAACTGGATTGGCATAAATTCAGCGAAGAATTCATTACTGAATCACTAGGCGTTGATTGGAATCCATACACCACTCAAATCGAACCACACGATTACATCGCTGAATTATTTGATGCGATTGCACGTTTCAACACTATCTTGATCGATTTCGATCGTGATGTTTGGGGTTACATTGCATTGGGTCACTTTAAGCAAAAAACCATTGCTGGCGAAATTGGTTCTTCAACCATGCCGCATAAAGTGAACCCAATCGACTTTGAAAACTCAGAAGGTAACCTTGGTTTAGCCAATGCTATCTTTGGGCATCTCGCGCAAAAACTGCCAATTTCTCGCTGGCAGCGTGACTTAACTGACTCAACGGTTCTTCGTAACTTAGGTGTTGGTTGTGGTTATGCCATGATTGCTTACTCTTCAGTTATGCGCGGTATTAGCAAACTTGAAGTTAACCAAGCAGCCCTAGAAGCGGAACTGGATAAAAACTGGGAAGTACTAGCCGAACCAGTACAAACGGTCATGCGTCGCTACGGCATTGAAAAACCGTATGAAAAGCTAAAAGAGTTAACTCGTGGTAAACGTGTTGATGGCGAAGGCATGCGCGCATTCATCGATGGTTTAGAAATCCCTGAAGATGAAAAAGTACGTCTAAAACAAATGACGCCAGCGAATTACATCGGTGATGCTGTTCGATTGACTGATTTGTTGAAGTAATTTAAAAGTCACTTTACTTCTATTAGGGTTAGCTTCGGCTAGCCCTTTTTTATTGCTTTTCTGCTACACTCCCCCCCTGTTCTGATTCATATTTATAAATAGGCTTATCATGTACCAGCTTTCGTTTTCGCTTTCTGAATTTATGGCCGAATTTTGGCAAAAGAAACCCACTATTATTAAAGGTGGATTATTTTTCGATACGCCACAACAAGGCTTTGTAGATCCGCTTTCTCCAGATGAATTAGCCGGTCTTTCAATGGAAGAAGAAATCGATTCTCGCTTTATCTCAAACCTCAATGATGATTGGAAAGCCGAGCATGGCCCATTTTCTGAAGATAAATTTGCTGAACTGGGCGAAACGAATTGGTCTTTGATTGTTCAAGCGGCGAACCATTGGCACCCACAAGCTGCCGATTTAGTTACCCCATTCAAAGAAATGCCAGGGTGGTTATTTGACGATCTCATGATCAGCTTTGCGGTTCCAAATGGTGGTGTAGGTCCTCACATTGACCAATACGATGTTTTTATTTGCCAAGGCATGGGCAAACGCCATTGGCGTGTTGGGGCCAAAGATGAAGGCCAATATGACGAAGTGTGCCGTAACTCTGCCCTTCGTCAAATTGATCGCTTTGATGCCATTATTGATGAAGTGCTAGAACCCGGTGATGTTTTGTATATTCCACCAGGTTTTCCTCATGATGGCTATGCATTAGAAGCATCAATGAGCTATTCAGTTGGCTTTCGTTCACCAAAAGAGCAAGAACTTCTCAGCAATTTTGCGGATTATGTATTAGCCCATGATATTGGTGATGTTCACCTACATAACCCTGAACAAAAAACACAATCGGCCAATGGTATGATTCAACGTAATGATGCCAACATACTCAGTGACATGTTAAAAAAAGCGACACAAGACCCAGCGTTAATCGATCATTTCTTAGGTTGTATGCTCAGCCAATCACGCCATCAGCTTAATGTGGTTGCGCCTGAAGAAGAATGGACAATGGATGATGTCATGCAACACATCCAGCTAGGTGAAGGCATTTATAAAGTTTCTGGTTTACGTGCTTTATATCTAGAAACCGACCAAAATACTTTATTCATTAATGGTGAAGTTTTCCCACTCGAAGCAGGATTAGAACCACTCGCTAGTGTTTTGTGTGATGACGACGAGATCGAGCCACAAACGTTAGCTTCTTTAACCAGTATTCCTGCCGCCATTCAGTTATTGACTGAATTATTAAATAAAGGATATTGGTTTACCGAATAAGACAAAATTGAAACGTGGTGGATACGACATTATTGACTCTGCCACGTTTACATTTCATCACGCCAAATTACCATGCTTCAATAATAATCATTAATTGGTCTATTACTTGCCCATAAACACTGAAATATTTTTTTTTATTATCGCGGCTTTTCTGACGGCAGCGGTTGGCTATTACGCTCAACGCATTGGATTATGCATGGTTCGTGGTGTCGAAAAAGCACGTCACGGGCAACCTAGCTTTCTGCTTGCCATCTTGTGCAGTAGCGCATTTTCATGGGTTGCTATCTTAGCCGCTTATCAAATTGGAGCGCTGCAACATTTTACCGCTTATGCCCTCACCCCTCTGCCTTTTATCGGTTAGTTCGTGGCGAATTGGTGATGTTCAGTACCGTTTGTGGCTGGCTCATTGGTTGGTTAATTTTAACCCCTTATATGAACTCAATTTCAGAACAGCGAATTGGTTATGACTTCCATCAGCAAGGTATTTACTTATTTGTCTTCTCTCTTATTCTTTGCATTTTGATTCCTCGCTTTTCTAAAAAGAATAAAGAAATTTGGCGAGATATGCTGCTTATTGGCTTTATGGCTAGCCTTGTTTTTGTGTATCAACCTCATTGGACACCAAGTGGTTTATTACAAGATATTAGTACTGCATTATGGAATGAAAATAATGCTTCATGGCCAGATATCACGCGCTTTGGCTTAGTATTAAGTTTAGTTATTGGTATGCTAATCTCGGCATTAAAACGAAAGTTATTCAAACTTGAATTTGGTGGTTTATCTCGCCACTTGCTGCACTTAGCTTCCGGTATTTTAATGGGACTAGGTGGTGTGATAGCGGGAGGCGGAAATGATTCACAACTTCTGATTGGTATCCCGTCTTTATCACCGGCTAGCATTGCTTCTATTGTCTCAATGATCGCGGGCATTTATTTAGGTCGAAAAGTATCAGAATTAATCAAACCCACCTTAAAATCAGCCAGTTAATATAATTCATATCCATATAAACTTTTGCACGTTATTATGGGAGCATATTTGCTGATAACTGAAATAAGGAAAGATAATCTTGAAAGTCATTTCATTCAATATCAATGGTCTGCGCGCCAGATTGCATCAATTACAAGCTATTATCGATAAACATCAGCCAGATGTAATTGGTTTGCAAGAAATCAAAGTTCACGATGAAGCCTTTCCATTAGCCGATGTAGAAGCAATGGGCTATCACGTTTATTTCCATGGTCAGAAAGCGCATTACGGTGTCGCTATGTTGTGCAAGCAAGAGCCGATCGCTGTCCAAAAAGGTTTCGCTACTGATACAGATGAACACCAACGTCGCATGATCATGACCACCTTTGAAGATGAGAGCGGTCAAAAAACAACCGTAATGAATGGTTACTTCCCTCAAGGTGACAACATCAGCCATGAAACCAAGTTCCCATACAAGCGTCAGTTTTATAAAGATCTGATGACACACTTGAATACTCACCACAACAGTGATGAGCAGCTAATTATAATGGGTGATATCAACATTAGCCCTATTGATTTAGATATCGGCATTGGTGAACCGAACGCTAAGCGTTGGCTCAAAACAGGTAAATGTTCGTTCCAACCAGAAGAACGTGAATGGCTTAAAACCTTATTAGATTGGGGCTTTGAAGATACTTTCCGTAACTTACACCCAACCGTTGATAACCAATATTCATGGTTTGATTACCGCTCTCGTGGTTTTGATGATAACCGTGGGCTTCGTATTGATGTGGTGTTAGCAACGCCTAACCTTGCCGCTAAATGTATTGATGCTGGCATTGACTACGAATTACGTGGTATAGAAAAACCATCGGATCATGCACCAATCTGGTCAGAGTTTAAGTAACCTCCGGGTCAGAAAACTAAAGCTCATAACTCAACACAAAAAAGCCAATCAATATTGAATTGATTGGCTTTTCATTATCGGCTGTTCAGTTAAATAATCGACATATCAACTAATCGGTCGTGCGTAAGCTAGTAATCGTTTTTCTAAGACTTTAAAAAAGTAAATCATCGACATACTCAAAATCATATAGAAAACACCAGCCGTTAAAAATGCTTCAAATGGTGCGTAGGTTCTTGAGTTTACCAAGCGAGCCACACCAGTAATATCCATTACAGTGACGATCCCAGCAACGGCAGAACCATGCAGCATAAAGATAACCTCATTGCTGTATGCCGGTAATGCACGTCTAAATGCGCTAGGTAAAATAATTCGACGATATACTTTCCACGTCGACATACCATACGCTCTTGCCGCTTCTATCTCGCCCCTATCCAGCCCCTTAATTGCACCGGCAAAAATCTCTGCAGTATAAGCACCAGTATTAAGTACAAAGGCAACTAAAGCACAAAACCAAGCATGCTCCCATAATGTACCTCGTACCTCCATAAATTGGCTCGAGCCATAATAGATAAGATACAGTTGCACTAATAGCGGTGTACCTCGGAAGAAGTAGCTATAACACCAAACTGGGAAATTAATAAAAGCATGAGAACTGGTTCTCGCCACACCAGCTGGAACTGCAATACACAAACCAATTAATAGTGATAAACCTACGAGCCAAAATGTGGTCCATAGACCTTCAAAATATAAAGGCAAGCTATCAAGCATTACTGAAAAATCCATGCTTACCTCGTGTGCAATGTGTATTTGCGTTCTAACAATCTAAGCAACGCAATCGAAACACTAGTGAAAAATAAGAAGATAACCGACACTGTCATATAAAATGTAAACGGCATTTTGGTTGAACCAGCCGCTAATGCACCAACACGTACCATGTCATCTAAACCGATAATAGAAACTAATGCCGTCGTTTTTAATAACACCAACCAGTTATTACCAAAACCAGGAATCGCATGGCGAATCATTTGCGGCAATAAGATTCGACGAAATGACATCACACTACTCATGCCATACGCTTTTGCCGCTTCTAGCTCTCCCTTATCGACGGCCATAATTGCGCCACGGAAGGTTTCTGTCATGTAAGCGCCAAAGATAAAGCCAATCGTTAATATACCGGCAGAAAATGGGCTAACATCGACATAATCAGGTAAATATGCGGTCCATTCGTGAGCGGAATTGTAACTCGTCATCCACTCATTAATTTGTTCATTAAGTGAGTAAAGTGAATTATTAAGAAGAACTTGACCGCCAAAAAAGATCAGCATCATCAAAACGAGATCAGGAATACCACGAATGATCGTCGTATACGCTGTAGCACAAATCCGAGCAATACGATAAGGCGACAATTTTGCTAATGCGCCTAACATACCGAGCAACACCGCAACAATAAGAGACAACAAAGCCACTTCAATCGTTACCCATGCGCCTTTCAGAATTGTGTATTCATAACCTTGTAAAAAATCTAACATCATAAAGGTCTAATAACTGAATGAGAGGCAGCCGACACTGCCTCTAATGGATCAAAATTTATGGCTTACTCACCGTAAACATCATAAGTGAAGTATTTAGCCGCAATTTGTTGGTAAATACCTTTAGCACGTAGTGAATCAATCGCTTTATCTAATTTAGTCGCAAGGTCTTGGTCTTGTTTACGAACCGCAATACCGAAACCATCACCAAACCATTGCTTGTCAGTTAATGAAGGCCCTGTAAATTCATAGCCGTCTTTTTTATCTAACATGCCGCTTTGCAGTGCTGATGCATCACCAAATACTGCATCAATGCGACCACTTTCAAGATCTAAATATGCTTCATCGAACGTGCCGTAACGAGAAACATCGACGATATCTTTATAATTATCTTCAATGTATTGGTCATGCGTTGTAGAACGTTGAACACCAATTTTTACGCCTTTAAGACCTTCTTTGGTGAAATCAAGGTTAGCCCCTTTCTTCGCAATAAATTTGTTTGGAATTAATGCGTACTTATGAGTAAAGGCTACTTTCTTTTTGCGCTCTTCGGTAATAGACATGCCAGCAATAATCGCATCGTATTTACGAGCCAATAATGCAGGAATAATACCATCCCAATCTTGAGCAACAATTTTACATTTGGTTTCCATCTCTTTACAAAGCGCATTAGCTAAGTCGACATCAAACCCAACAAGCTCACCAGAAGAATTGGTGTAGTTGAACGGAGGATAAGCCCCTTCAGTCGCAAAACGTACTGTATCCCAATCCTTGGCTTGCGCAGCGCCAGATAAAGTTGCTGCTGCGATCGTTGCTGCTAAAAACCACTTTTTCATATCCATACTCCTGTGATTATCACTGATATTATTGTTTGTTTTCTTATTTTTATTTCTTCGTATTTATGACATACAAAGACGTTTGCATTAACACTTTTAAATAAAGCATTAAATTTTGATTCAAAAAACGCTTAGTAAACAGACGAAATAAACTGTTTAAAACGTTCAGATTCGGGGTGAGTAAATATTTTCTCTGGGTGCCCTGCTTCTTCAACCAACCCTTGATGTAAAAACATCACATGATTTGATACATCACGAGCAAATGCCATTTCATGAGTCACCACCAACATGGTTCTGCCTTCTTCGGCTAAATCACGCATAACACCTAACACTTCACCAACTAATTCAGGATCAAGTGCAGAAGTTGGTTCATCAAATAACATAACTTCAGGATCGACAGCTAATGCACGCGCAATTGCAGCACGCTGCTGTTGCCCCCCTGATAGGTGTCCAGGGTAGTAATCTTTGCGATCATACAAGCCTACTTTTTTAAGCAGCAATTCTGCATTTTCAATCGCCTGAGCCTTTGGAACACCTAATACATGAACTGGAGCTTCGATCACATTTTCAAGAACCGTTAAGTGAGACCACAAATTGAATCCTTGAAATACCATCGCTAAACGAGAGCGAATTCGTTGCACTTGCTTGTCGTTAGCGGGCAACACTTCACCTTTACGGTCCGCTTTCATTTTGATCAGTTCACCATTGACCCATACTTCACCAGATGTAGGTGTCTCAAGTAAATTAATACAACGCAGAAAAGTACTCTTTCCAGAACCGGATGATCCGATGATAGAAATGACGTCGCCTTTATTAGCCGACAGAGAAATGCCTTTTAAAACTTCATTTTGACCAAACGTTTTGTGCAGGTCTTTAATATCCAGCGCGGGTACATCCGTCATGCGCCATTGCTCCCTTAATAATTTTTATATGCCACTTGGCTTTTTAATTTTAACCAATATTTAACAAAAGTAGCATTACTCCTTACACGCTGCAATCAATGATCTGCGCCTTCAACGCTTGAACCAGTGCGACATACTGAATTTATATTCATTTTATAGGCATTTATTCTTATTTCAATGCAAAAATTCAGAAAAGACAATAATATCAATATACTGTCGACCAAATTGTGTCATATCGAGCATGGAAAGAAGGAGGTACGTCGAAACAACATGACGAGGCTAATAACAAACATCTAGGAAGTGTATGCATTAGTGATATTTATTTTTTAAATGAATGATTAATAAAATTAAAATTATTTAAAATCAACACCTTAAAATGCCACCCCAAAAAACACCAAAAAAAGTTAAGTTTTTTATAAATTTTTTTAGTTAAAAGACAAATACTCTTCATTAAGTGATCTAGATCAACACTTATGCGTCCATCTATTGTTAACTTTTACCCAAAGGAGGTAGTAAAGAACCTCTTTAACCAGGGAAGCATTTAGATGTCATGACTTTTCCCACAAAAACTGAAGAATAATCTGACAAAATAGCTATTATTTAGATTAATTTAGATTTAAGGGAAAATATCATAGCCAAAAGTACAATTTCATTTTGAATTTATCTCTAGAAACTTGGGTATACAGTAAGCGTTTTATGCTGTCATTCCTCAGTAACAATATCAATTAACACTATTGAACCAATGAGCCTAATCAGTATTCATTGATATTGTTATTAATCTAAGTGTACTGAAGCCTTAGGGCGATAATTCTCATTCTATGGTCGTTATCACAGTACGTATTTTTTCTACTACAAAGGTAGGTATGTCATGGCAGAGCAATTTGCTAAAGCTTGGGAAGGTTTTGCTAACGGTGATTGGCAAAATGAAGTAAACGTTCGTGATTTCATTCAAAAGAACTACACACCTTATGAAGGTGATGAATCTTTCCTAGTTTCTGAGGGTACTGAAGCGACTGATAAGCTTTGGGCTCAAGTAATGGAAGGCATCAAGGTTGAGAACAAGACTCTTGCTCCACTTGATTTCGATACTTCTGTTATTTCTACCATCACATCTCACGATGCTGGATACATTAACAAAGATCTTGAAACTATCGTTGGTCTTCAAACTGAAGCTCCACTGAAACGCGCTATCATCCCTAATGGTGGTATTCGCATGGTTGAAGGTTCTTGTAAAGCATACGGTCGTACTTTAGACCCACAAATTTCTAAGATCTACTCTGAGCTTCGTAAAACACACAACCAAGGTGTGTTCGATATCTACACTCCAGACATCATGAAATGTCGTAAATCTGGCGTATTGACCGGTCTTCCTGATGCTTACGGCCGTGGTCGTATCATTGGTGATTACCGTCGCGTAGCGCTTTACGGTATTGATTACTTGATGAAAGACAAACTGGCTCAATTCACATCTTTACAAGATCGTTTTGAAAATGGTGAAGACCTAACCGCGACAATGCAACTTCGTGAAGAAATTGCAGAACAACATCGCGCACTAGGCCAAATCAAAGAAATGGCTGCAAGCTACGGCTGTGATATTTCTGAGCCAGCTCAAACTGCTCAAGAAGCTATCCAATGGACTTACTTCGGCTACCTAGCAGCAGTTAAATCACAAAACGGCGCGGCAATGTCTCTTGGCCGTACTTCAAGCTTCCTTGATATCTTCATCGAGCGTGATATCGCTGCTGGCAAAATCACTGAAGCACAAGCGCAAGAAATGATTGACCATTTCGTAATGAAACTACGTATGGTGCGTTTCCTACGTACACCTGAATACGATGAGTTGTTCTCTGGTGACCCAATCTGGGCAACAGAATCAATGGGTGGTATGGGTCTTGACGGACGTACATTAGTAACACGCAGTAACTTCCGTTTCCTAAACAGCCTATACACAATGGGTCCAAGCCCTGAGCCAAATATCACGGTTCTTTGGTCTGAAAAACTACCTGCTGGCTTTAAGCACTTCTGTGCAAAAGTATCGATTGATACTTCTTCTATCCAGTACGAAAATGATGACTTAATGCGTCCTGACCTACAATCGGATGATTACGCAATCGCATGTTGTGTATCACCAATGGTTGTTGGTAAGCAAATGCAATTCTTCGGCGCTCGTGCAAACCTTGCGAAAACCATGCTTTACACCATCAATGGTGGTGTGGATGAGAAACTGAAAATCCAAGTCGGTCCTAAAATGGACAAAATCGCTGGCGACGTTCTTGACTACAATGAATTGTGGGAAAAAATGGACCACTTCATGGATTGGTTAGCAAAACAATACGTGACAGCATTAAACTCTATCCACTACATGCACGACAAGTACAGCTATGAAGCTTCATTAATGGCACTTCATGACCGTGACGTTCGTCGTACCATGGCGTGTGGTATTGCGGGTCTTTCTGTTGCAGCTGACTCACTATCTGCAATCAAATACGCGAAGGTAAAACCTATTCGTGACGAAGATGGTCTTGCAATCGATTTTGAAATAGAAGGTGATTACCCTAAATTTGGTAACAACGATGCGCGTGTGGATGATATTGCATGTGAACTTGTTTCTACTTTTATGGGCAAAATACGTAAACTTAAAATGTACCGTGATGCGATTCCAACGCAATCTATCCTGACTATCACATCAAACGTGGTATACGGTAAGAAAACAGGTAACACGCCTGATGGTCGCCGCGCTGGTACGCCTTTCGCTCCTGGTGCTAACCCAATGCACGGTCGTGATGAGAAAGGTGCAGTAGCGTCTCTAACATCCGTTGCAAAACTTCCGTTTGCGGATGCACAAGATGGTATCTCTTACACCTTCTCTATCGTACCTAACGCATTAGGTAAAACAGATGAAGCTAAGAAAGCGAACCTTGCGGGCCTAATGGATGGTTACTTCCACCATGAAGCTGACTTGGAAGGTGGCCAACACCTTAACGTGAATGTTCTTAACCGCGAAACACTAGAAGACGCCGTTAAGCACCCAGAGAAATATCCTCAGCTAACTATCCGCGTTTCGGGTTACGCTGTACGGTTCAACTCTCTAACCACAGAACAACAACAGGACGTTATCGCACGTACCTTTACTGAATCTCTATAAAATTGAACTAGAGTAGTCAGAGAAACAAGCCCTACTCCCTTGAGTGGGGCTTTTTATTATAGTCATCAACCGCCGTTTGATAACGATTTGAGCCTAAAATCAGCCTTACTTATCCTAGGTTAACCCTAGTTTTTGTAATAAAATAAAGACATTCAATTCCAAAGGACTTTCCTTATGTCAGTAACCGGTCGTATCCACTCTTATGAATCTTGTGGCACTGTTGATGGACCAGGCATCCGCTTCATTGTGTTCATGCAAGGTTGTTTAATGCGTTGTATGTACTGTCACAACCGCGACACTTGGGACACACATGGAGGTAAAGAAGTTGGTGTTGAAGAAATCATCAATGAAGCGAAATCTTATCGTCACTTCATGAACGCATCTGGTGGCGGCATTACCTGCTCAGGTGGAGAGGCCATGCTTCAACCTGAATTCGTACGCGATTTATTCCGTGCCGCACATGCTGAAAACATTCACACTTGTTTGGATACAAATGGCTATATTCGCAAGCATACCGATGTTATCGATGAAGTTTTAGACGATACCGATCTTGTCATGCTCGATATTAAGCACATGAAAGATGAGATTCATCATGATTTTATTGGCGTGTCCAATCACCGAACATTAGATTTCGCACGTTATTTAAACAAAATTGGTAAAAAAACATGGTTACGTTACGTGATCGTGCCCGGTTATACCGATGATCCAGAAGCGGCTGAAATGCTAGGTGAGTTCATTAAAGATATGGATAACATCGAAAAAGTAGAACTGTTGCCTTACCACAAGCTTGGCGCTCATAAATGGGAAGCACTCGGTCACGATTATCCCTTAGATGGTGTTGAACCACCGTCAAAAGAAACCATGGAAAATATCGTTGCCATTTTAAGCAAATACAACAACAACGTTATGTTCTAAATTACATAGAAATGCACCATACAATGCAAGAAAAGTATCGTCGCATGTTAAGCTCTTGGCGTAACTGCCCTCGCCAATATCATTTATCATCAACTGAATTATTGCAGATATTAAGCGCATAACCATCATCACCAAAATGGCATCGATTACGGTGCCGTTTTGTTACCCTCTTATCTCCCCCTTCAAAATCAATACCTTTGTTACTTCAACATTTTCTTCGTGATAAACCGCAAATGCTGACATAAATAAGTACATAATTGTTAAGCAGAATACAAAATCGAGTCTAGTCTTATTGGTAAGGGTGTAATGAATTTGCCATTCTTATACCAGTTTAAGTAATTCATTGAACAGAGAATTGCTGATATTGGTATCACCATTCGACATATTCAAGGGGATTCGCTATGAGTATTTTCGACCACTATCAAGCACGTTACGAAGCATCTAAAGAAGAAGAGCTTTCTCTTCAAGACTTTCTTGCCCTCTGCCAACAAGATAAAAGCGCCTATGCCAATGCAGCTGAGCGACTACTGCTCGCCATTGGAGAGCCTGAAATCATTGATACTTCGAAAGAGCCGCGACTAAGCCGGATCTTTTCCAACCGGGTCATTTCACGTTATAAAACCTTTGAACACTTTTACGGCATGGAAGAAGCGATTGAGCAAATTGTTTCGTACTTAAAACATGCCGCTCAAGGATTGGAAGAACGTAAACAAATTCTGTATTTGCTTGGCCCTGTTGGTGGTGGTAAATCTTCAATCGCTGAAAAATTAAAAGCATTGATGCAACAGTTACCCATTTATGTGCTTTCCGCGAATGGGGTTCGAAGCCCTGTGAATGACCACCCTTTTAGCTTATTCAACATTGAAGAAGATGGTGAATTATTAAAAAGCGAATATGGCATTGACCCACGCTATCTTCGCTCAATCATGTCGCCCTGGGCTGCCAAACGCTTACATGAATTTGGTGGTGATATTACTAAGTTTAAAGTCGTGAAATTACGCCCATCTATTTTAGATCAAGTCGCCATTGCGAAAACTGAACCGGGCGATGAGAACAACCAAGACATTTCATCCTTGGTTGGTAAAGTTGATATCCGACAACTTGAACATTTCTCACAAGATGATCCTGATGCCTACAGCTACTCTGGTGCTTTATGTAAAGCAAACCAAGGTGTGATGGAATTTGTCGAAATGTTTAAAGCACCGATCAAAGTCTTACACCCATTATTAACCGCCACTCAAGAAGGCAATTATAACGGTACTGAAGGACTTTCTGCTTTGCCATTTGAGGGCATGATTTTAGCACACTCCAACGAATCGGAATGGCAGACCTTCCGTCACAATAAAAACAATGAGGCCTTCCTAGACCGGGTGTATATTGTGAAAGTGCCTTATTGCTTACGTGTATCGGAAGAAATCAAAATCTATCAAAAATTACTCTCTAACAGCGAGCTATCTCAAGCCCCTTGTTCACCAAGTACATTAGAAACCCTCGCGCAATTTAGTATCCTTTCTCGCCTTAAAGAGCCAGAAAATTCATCCGTTTTCTCTAAAATGCGCGTGTATGACGGTGAAACGCTAAAGGACACCGATCCAAAAGCCAAAAGCTACCAAGAGTACCGCGACTATGCAGGCGTGGACGAAGGCATGTCTGGCCTTTCAACCCGCTTTGCTTTTAAAATTCTCTCTCGTGTTTTTAACTTTGATCAAGCCGAAGTCGCAGCAAATCCGGTTCATTTATTCTATGTCATTGAACAACAAGTCGAACGCGAGCAATTCCCACAAGAAACCGCTGACAAGTATCTTGAGTTTTTGAAAGGCTACTTAGTACCCAAGTATGTTGAATTCATCGGCAAAGAAATTCAAACCGCTTACCTTGAATCCTATTCCGAATACGGGCAAAACATCTTTGATCGTTATGTCACCTATGCCGATTTCTGGATTCAAGATCAAGAATACCGCGACCCAGAAACAGGCCAATTATTTGATCGTTCAGCCCTAAATGACGAGCTAGAGAAAATCGAAAAAACCGCGGGGATCAGTAACCCGAAAGACTTCCGCAATGAGATTGTGAACTTTGTTTTACGTGCTCGTGCAAACAATAAAGGCAGTAACCCAGTATGGACAAGTTATGAAAAACTTCGCACTGTGATTGAGAAGAAAATGTTCTCGAACACAGAAGAGCTTTTGCCTGTTATTTCATTTAATGCAAAAACCTCTAGCGATGATCAGAAAAAACACGACAACTTTGTTGCTCGTATGATGGAGAAAGGCTACACCAAAAAACAAGTTCGCTTGCTGGCAGAATGGTACTTACGTGTTCGTAAATCATCATAACTCACCACTTGCGACGCTGTACATCAAGGCTAATGCTCTTGCTTTTAGTTGCTAAATTGGGATGACAAGTCCAATGGTTTAGTAACTAAAAGCCCACAAAGAGTGATTGAGCCAATGAGTCTTTTGGGGGAGCTATGGCACAATTTATTGATAGACGTTTAAACGGGAAAAACAAAAGTACCGTAAATAGACAGCGATTTATTCGCCGTAACAAAGAACAGATCAAGAAGTCTGTCGCTGAAGCGGTGAAAAAACGCTCTATTACCAATACAGAAAGCGGCGAAGATGTCGCGATTCCTAGCCGTGATCTCAGTGAGCCTGTTTTTCATCAGGGTAAAGGCGGCAGCAAAGAGCGCGTTCATCCCGGTAACGACCAATTCATCACTGGTGATCAAATTGACCGCCCACCAGCAGGCGGTGGTGGCAGTGGTTCAGGCAAAGGTGATGCCAGTAACGATGGTGAAGGCCAAGACGATTTTATTTTCCAAATTTCTAAAGATGAATACCTCGATATTCTATTTGAAGATTTAGAGTTGCCCAATTTACAAAAAAATCAGGTCAACAAGATCACAGAATGGAAATCGCATCGTTCTGGATATAAAACCGCCGGTATTCCTTCTAATATTGCTATTGTTCGATCCCTGCAACAATCCCTCGCTCGCCGTACCGCCATGTCAGCCTCTAAACGGCGTCAATTAAAAGAACTAGAAAGCCTATTCGATAATGTTCACATGACTGAACCGGCTCAACCATTAGAAGAAAAACGCATTAAAAACGAAATTGAAGCCCTACGCCAAAAAATTGCTAGCGTGCCTTTTATTGACACCTTTGATCTGCGTTTTAAAAACTACGAACGACGCCCTATTCCTTCTAGCCAAGCTGTCATGTTTTGCCTAATGGATGTGTCCGGCTCTATGGATCAAGCCACCAAAGACATCGCCAAACGCTTTTATGTGCTTTTGTATCTGTTCTTAACTCGCACTTATGAAAATGTTGAAGTGGTATTTATTCGCCATCACACCCAAGCGAAAGAAGTCGACGAACACGAATTCTTCTACTCCCAAGAAACCGGTGGCACCATTGTATCCAGTGCTTTAAAAATGATGGATGACATTATTAAAAAGCGTTATCCAACACATGAATGGAACATTTACGCCGCTCAAGCTTCTGATGGAGATAACTGGGCCGATGATTCACCAAAATGCAAAGAGATCTTAACCAAACAACTGCTACCTTCTTGCCGTTATTATTCGTATATCGAGATCACCAAACGCGCTCATCAAACCTTATGGAATGAATATGAATCGTTAGAAAATACGTTTGATAACTTTGCAATGAAGAATATTCAAAGTGTTGATGATATTTTCCCTATTTTCCGCGAACTCTTTCAAAAGCAAACGCAATAGACAAGGGGCAGCATTATGGTTACAAAAATGAAAGCGCAGTCATCTAACAAGAGTTCACACCCTGGCTTCCCATTACCTGCTGGACCAGACTGGACATTTGATCTATTAGAACTCTACCACACGGAAATAAAACGTGTGGCGCAGCATTACCGCTTAGATACTTACCCGAATCAAATTGAAGTCATCACCGCTGAACAAATGATGGATGCCTATTCCAGTGTCGGCATGCCGATAAATTATCATCATTGGTCATTCGGGAAGAGGTTCATTCAAACAGAACAAAACTACAAACATGGCCACATGGGTCTCGCTTATGAAATTGTCATTAATTCCGACCCATGCATCGCCTATTTAATGGAAGAAAACACCATTACCATGCAAGCACTCGTTATGGCGCATGCATGTTATGGGCACAACTCATTTTTTAAAGGCAATTACTTGTTCCAATCATGGACAGACGCTAGCTCCATCATCGATTATTTGCTATTCGCGCGTAACTACATTACAGAATGTGAAGAAAAATACGGTATTGAACAAGTTGAGCAAACCCTCGATTCGTGCCATGCGTTAATGAACTATGGGGTTGATCGCTATAAACGCCCAGAAAAAATATCCATACTCGAAGAAAAAGCACGCCAAGAATCACGCGAAGCTTACTTACAATCTCAAGTGAATGAATTATGGCGTACCGTCCCTAAATCCAATGTGGATGAACACCCAGATGCTCCGCGCTTTCCTAGTGAGCCGCAAGAAAACTTACTGTACTTCATAGAAAAACATGCACCACTGTTAGAACCTTGGCAGCGTGAAATTGTTCGTATTGTCCGTAAAGTCAGCCAATACTTTTACCCACAAAAACAAACCCAAGTCATGAATGAAGGCTGGGCAACATTCTGGCATTACACCATATTGAACCATTTATACGACGAAGGCATTGTGGAAGATAAATTCATCTTAGAATTTCTACACAGCCACACCAATGTGGTCGCTCAACCCAATTACAATAGTCCTCATTATAGTGGTATCAACCCTTATGCACTAGGCTTTGCCATGTTCCAAGACATTCGACGTATTTGTGAAAACCCTACCGATGAAGACAAGGAATGGTTTCCAGAAATGGCTGGCTCAAATTGGTTAGACACTGTTCACTTTGCGATGCAAAACTTCAAAGATGAAAGCTTTATTAGCCAATATTTATCACCAAAAATCATTCGTGATTTTAAGTTGTTCGCTGTATTAGATGACGATAGAAAAAACCATATTAAAGTCAGTGCCATCCATGATGAAAATGGGTATCAGGCGATTCGTGAAAAACTCGCGTCACAATATAATCTAAGTAATTTAGAACCCAATATTCAAGTGTGGAATGTCAATGTACGTGGCGATCGTTCATTAACATTACAACATATTCCTCAAGACAGAATTCCATTAAACGGTAACTACCCTGAAGTGCTTAAGCACCTGCATAGATTATGGGGATTTGATGTGATTCTTGAAGAATTAAAAGATTCAGGTCATAGAGAGATATTGGCTACATGTCCAGCAAAACCCAATACGACTCATGGCGTATCTTAAAAGTAAGACTATATGTTATATGAATACAATTCTGTTCGTTGCTCTCATCTACTTATAGTAATATCCGTTAATTATTAGCTAATCCATTTTTAATAACATGAAAGAAAATATGGTTCATAAGCTATCAGTACCTCTTAACAAGGCTAATCCTTATGGATCAAAATGAATATGAAGAATATAGAGCTATCATTTCAGCACTACCTGATATGGTTTTTGTTATTACCGAATCAGGACACTATGCAAACATTGTAGGCGGTGATTGCTCCGAACTTTATCATAATGCCGATCCCCTTAAAGGCGTTTCTTTATTTGATGTTTTACCTGTTCAAAAAGCCAATTGGTTTATTGATAGAATTCAAGAAACATTAACACAAAATAAATTGATGATTTTTGAGTACTCACTTTCTTCTAATGATGTTGCTAGTATCGATGATCTATCTGGCCCAAATGGCATTCTTCGTTTTGAAGGCCGAGTGAATCCACTCAAGTCTCCACGCTATGGTGAAAGAGCTGTAGTCTGGGTAGCCCGCAATATAACCAAGCGCCACCAATTAGAAAAACAACTTCTATTCCAATCAGAAATTGATGAATTATCTGAACTGTATAATCGAAGAAAATTATTCTCCAAATTATCGAGCGCTTTTACTCTTTATCAACAACACAATGATTGTTATAGCTTTTTAGTTCTCGATATTGATAACTTTAAAGCCATTAATGATACGCATGGCCACCAATCAGGCGACGCTGCAATTCAAAAACTGGCGAAAATATGCCAAGTAGAGATAAACAGTAATGACATTGTTGGGCGCATTGGCGGAGATGAGTTTGCTATCATTCATAAAAACACCTCTCCGAAATCCGCGGTTGAATTAGCCTCTAAAATCAACCAGGCTGTTATTCATCTTTCGTCAAATGACCGAAATTCCGAACCTCAAATGACCGTCAGCATCGGTTTAAGCCAATTTAAGAAAGAAGACGATTCCATTGACCAAGTGTATCAACGATCAGATATGGCGCTTTATGAAGCAAAAAGAAAAGGTAAGAATCAGTTTTCAAGTCAATAAATTTCCCATGCCAAGCTCTTGTTGGCTGTACTTTACTCGTTTGAATCCATTGTTTTGCAGCTACAAAATTTTCAAGTTCGATGTATTCAGCGTTATCATTAAGGTCAGATAAGACATCCACTTCAGAACCCTGTTATGGCGCAGATTCGTAGTTAGCACTACACCACTCCTTCCAATTTACATTGCCCAATTTCTTGTGCGCTTTAGCAACGCGATATGCTAACAGCCCGCCTATAATACAGCCAAACAGAAGTGTAGAGACTAATTGGATAATCCAATCTTCAGGAGCTGTCCGCCAAATAAACAACCACATAAGTAGACCCCAAAGTGTACCGAAAACTATTCCTTGTTTAAAAAAGACTTTAACTGGGGATTGAAAGACTAATGGCTTAGTCTCTGAGAAAAGGAGCTTCGACCACAAATTAGAATTAAATTTGGTCAAATCCTCAGGAACACCTTTTTCGACTAGATGTTGTTTAATAAAAGCCAATTTTTCCATAGTTCATCCTTTCAACACTTATATGACCAGCCATGCTTACACCTGTAATTACCAACAAAGCGCACCAAACCGATAACCCAAAATGCCAAACCCCAACCGTCCAATTATTTTTTTGTTATACGCCTAACACTAAACGTTGCTATTGCTCGAGCTATTAAACGAGTATATTCGAATTTCATCTCGTGGAAACCAACCTAATTTTTCATAAAACTGCTGGGCGCTTACATTGTCGTTATATACAAATAAATGCGTTTTAGGGATTCCTAGTTTTGAAAGTGCATCGAGCGATGTTGATACGAGCTCACAACCTAACCTTTGCCCTCGGAATTTTGGAGAAACAGCCAGATGCTGTAAGTAGCCACGACGCCCATCAGTACCAACCAATACCGCGCCAACAATCTCGCTTTCACTTTCTGCAACAAAACTTAAACCCGAGTTACGCTCTAGGTAACGTCCAATACTTTCTCTTGAATCGGCATCTCTTATGCTCATCCCTTCAGTTTGACACCATAAGGCTATGACGGAATCATAATCAGCGATATCCATTTCACGAACTATTACCACCAAACTCTCCTTACGTATAGACATAATGACTCCCACGAA
>NZ_AJYK02000062.1 GCF_000286955.2 Vibrio rumoiensis 1S-45 | reverse complement strand
TAGGCGCATTGCTCATCCAACATTCTCCCGCTCGATCTGTATTAACTTAATTAAATACAAAAGAATAACCAAATCCTTAGCATTCCTAGTGTGCATATCTTTTTTGGCAAACCAATCTTCATTGCTTCCAATTATATTTATACGCTTATATTTCTGCACATTCTGGTCGAATGATAAATAAATCGCTACACAGAGACAAGACAAAGCTACTTTTTCGTAACAATTGTGACCCAGATTTGTTTGGGATCTCACAAAAGCTATCAAAAATCTTAAGACATTTGAATGGAGAAGAAGAAAAATCACTAAAAAGTAAATCTGTCGCTAGGAATATTCCGTCGTCATGTATTTTTAAATGCAACAAAGGCGGATTATTTAATTGAAAAAGTAAGCACTTAATTTCAATTTATTATGAAAATAGAAAGGAGGATATTGTTTTACAAAATGATGGAGATAAAAACAAAAAAGCCCGACCGAAGTCGAGCTTTTGTAACCACACACCAGAATACTGGTGACGTTGATTTGCAGTACAGAGAAAACTCTGTAAAGAAAATTAACGCTTAGAGAATTGTGGTTTACGACGTGCTTTACGTAGACCAACTTTCTTACGTTCAACGCAACGTGCGTCACGCGTAACATAGCCAGCTGCACGTAGCGCAGGACGTAGAGTTTCATCGTATTCCATAAGAGCGCGTGTGATACCGTGACGGATCGCACCAGCTTGACCAGAAATACCACCACCAGAAACAGTGATGTAAAGGTCTACAGTCTCAGTCATTTCAACAAGTTCTAAAGGTTGTTTAACAACCATACGTGAAGTTGGACGACCAAAGTAGGTGTCTAGATCACGCTTGTTGATTACGATGTTGCCGCTGCCTGGTTTCATGAAAACACGAGCAGCTGAGCTTTTGCGACGGCCAGTGCCGTAGTATTGATTCTCTGCCATTTCGATAATCCTCGGTTAGATGTCTAGTACTTGTGGTTGTTGAGCAACATGGTTGTGCTCAGCGCCAGCGTAAACTTTTAGCTTACGGTACATAGCACGGCCAAGAGGACCACGTGGTAGCATACCTTTAACAGCTAGTTCAATAACCATTTCTGGCTTCTTATCAATCAGTTTCTCGAAAGAGATTGATTTTAGGCCACCAGGGAACTCAGAGTGACGGTAATAGATTTTACCCTTCGCTTTGTTACCTGTAACAGCTACTTTCTCTGCGTTTACAACGATGATGTAATCACCAGTGTCAACGTGAGGAGTGTACTCAGCTTTATGTTTGCCACGTAGGCGAGATGCAATTTCACTTGCTAGACGGCCAAGAGTTTTGCCTTCAGCGTCTACAACATACCAGTCGCGTTTTACAGTTTCTGGTTTAGCAACGAAAGTTTTCATGCTAATAATACCCGTTTAATTTAAATTCATAGTTTAAGGAACAAGTCTCAAATGTACTTATTCCCACTGTCTAAGAGTCCCATTCATCACCCCTTCGAGTCGTTGGTGCTCTCGGCTTCAACTCATTCTTGCTTATAAATAGAAGAAAAATTGAGCCTGCAGTAACGGTGGGTCGCAGGATTATAGAGAAGAGTGAGCTAAAAAGCATCTACTTTCGGTAAAAAAGTCATTTTTTTTGCCTTATATACCCAATGAAATCGAAGTTGTCGCACCTATAGCCAGCAAAGCAACAATAGCCTTCTCCACGCTAAGGATTTAAAGGACTACGTTCCACCCTTTAAAATGACATCTATTTACGACAAATGCTCATTACCAAGGTATTCCAAGCTTTGCATTTCAATTAGGCGTGATTGACAACGTTGAAATTCAAATTCAAGCTGCCCATTAAGGTACAACGAACCTAAAGCCACTTCAGCGGAAATAATAAGAGTCACGTTACGCTCATAAAATTCATCAACCAAAGCGATAAAACGCCTTGCCGCATCATCATTCACTCGGCTCATTTGCTTAACGTCAGATAACAATACCGTATGGTACAAACGAGACAACTCAATATAATCCGATTGACTGCGAGTGCTTTCACACAACTGGCTAAACGTTGCATAAAGAACACCATCACATGAACCTTGCACACTAAGATCGCGATGATTAATCTCTATCATTTGTACCGCTTTGCACTCATCGCGGCTTAGCTGTTGATAATAAGTATCAAGGTTTTGCTTGGCTTTTTCATCCAATGGGTAATGATAAATTTCCGCTTGCTCTAGCGTTCTCATTCGGTAATCAATGCCACTATCAACGTTAACTTCAATGCAGTTTTTTTCAATCAACTCGATCGCAGGTAAAAAACGAGCGCGTTGTAAGCCGTTACGATAAAGGTTTTTAGGTGGAATATTTGATGTGGCAACTAGGATTACGTCTCTTGCAAATAGCGCTTGAAATAAAGTACCTAAAATCATCGCATCGGTGATATCTGACACGAAAAACTCATCGAAACACAAAATATCAGCATCTTGTTTGAATCGATCAGCCACCACTTCTAATGGATCACTAACATGATTCAACGTCGCTAGCTCAGCGTGGACACGTTGCATAAATCGATGGAAATGCATGCGGGATTTCTTTTCATAAGGCAGCGCATCGAAAAACAAATCCATTAAGTAGGTTTTTCCTCTCCCCACTCCCCCCCAAAAATACAGCCCCTTAGGAGGAGGTGTTGATTGACTTCGACCCAACCATTTCGCAAATAAACTCGGTTTTTCTTCCGGGACTGATACATACTCAAGAAATTGGTGGTAGAGTTGATCAAGCTTATCCACGGCAAACTGTTGCGCTGGATCATGTTGGTAACCCAAATGTTCAATGTCGTGCTGATACTTTTGTTTAGGCGTCATCATTCAATGCCACTTTTGAATAAATAAGAAAAAATAGCCCGATCTGGTTAGCAACTTTCAAGGGCACCTTTTGCTTTATCAAGCTGAGGTGTCATAGTACCATGTAAATTCGACATGTATAACAAGCTAGAACAAACGTGTTAAAAAACAATGATAAGGAACTAATATGGCTTTTCTTTATGCTGCAGTAGGTTTGGTTATTGGTCTGATCATTGGCATTATCATTGCCCGATTAATGACGCCTGAATACAAAAAGCACAAACAAATTCAAAAAGAACTAGAAGCAACTAAGTTTGAATTAGAGCAACACAGACAAGATCTGTCTGACCACTTTTCCAATT
Organism: Vibrio rumoiensis 1S-45; assembly: GCF_000286955.2. GTDB lineage: Bacteria > Pseudomonadota > Gammaproteobacteria > Enterobacterales > Vibrionaceae > Vibrio > Vibrio rumoiensis_A. Next base: position 69,347 of record NZ_AJYK02000062.1, on the reverse strand, counting down.
CGGCTGAAATGCTTGATACCTTAGGTAAAAACTACACGAAGCTTTACCAGCATATGGCGCAAACTTCTTCTGATTTATTACCTGATTTACCAAAGCAAGATAACCCATTCGTCACTCAATCATCAGAGACCCCGTCTGATGAACCTCGTAAAACAGAAGAAGTGACCGAAGTTCAACCCAAAGACTACGCTAATGGCGCAACTGGTTTATTAAAAGAAGAAAAGAAAACCGTTCTTAATTCACCAGAAATAAATAAAGCGTCGTAACATCACCTAAAAATTCAAGGAACTTTGCAAAGGTTCCTTAGTCTTAACTCCGTTACACAATAAAGGAGTTTTAGAATGAAAGGACCTTTGCTTGTTCTGAGTGCCGTATCTTTAAGCCTCAGCGCTATTCTTACCCCAGTATCAGCATCAGCTACTATTCCCAATTCCGTTAACGGACAAGAAATGCCAAGCCTTGCCCCTATGTTGGCAAAAGTCACCCCAGCAGTGGTTACCGTTTCCGTTGAAGGAAAAAAAACCAGCAACGCTCAATCCATCCCAGAGCAATTTCGATACTTCTTTGGCCCTGATATCCCAGTACAATCATTACCAGAACGTCAATTTAAAGGATTAGGTTCAGGTGTCATTATTGATGCCAAAAATGGTTATATCGTCACGAATTATCACGTCATCAATGATGCAGATAAAATCCAAGTCACTCTTTCTGACAAGCGAGAATTTAACGCAACCTTAATTGGTGGCGATAAGCTTTCTGATATTGCCTTAATCAAGCTAGACAAAAAAATATCGGGGCTGACTCAGGCGACTTTAGCCGATTCTGATCATTTACGAGTCGGTGATTTTGCGGTAGCGATTGGTAACCCTTTTGGCTTAGGTCAAACTGTCACCTCCGGCATTATTTCAGCGTTAGGTCGTAGTGGCTTAAATATTGAAAACTTTGAAAACTTCATTCAAACCGATGCAGCAATAAATACAGGTAATTCAGGTGGTGCACTCGTAAACCTCAATGGTGAATTAGTCGGTATAAATACCGCCATCTTAGGACCAAATGGCGGTAACGTCGGTATAGGCTTTGCCATTCCATCCAATATGGTGAAAAACCTCACTGAACAAATCATTGAATTTGGCGAAGTCAAGCGTGGCATCTTAGGTGTTCAAGGTGGTGAAATCACCCCAGATCTTGCAGAAGCGATGGGGTACAGCAGCAGTAAAGGCGCGTTTGTTAGCCAAGTCATGCCAGACAGTGCTGCAGAGAAAGCAGGTTTAAAAGCAGGCGATGTGATCACCTCCATCAATGGTAAAGAGATTGCCACATTTGGAGAGCTACGAGCTAAAATTGCCACCATTGGAGCGGGTAAAGAAGTTGAACTTGGTTTGCTTCGTGATGGCAAGGCGATTACTGCCGATGTCACTTTGGGTGAAATGCAGCAATTGCAAGCAAGTGCAGAAGAACTACACCCCGGCTTAGAAGGCGCTCAATTTAGCAATACGAACAGCAGCGATGCTATCTCTGGCATAAAAATAACTGACGTTGCAAAAGGCTCGCCAGCGGAAAGTTATCAGTTAAAACAAGATGATATTATTATTGGGGTAAACCGAACTCGCGTGAAAAATTTAGCGCAAATGAAGAAGGTATTGGAACATAAAACAAATATCTTAGCGCTGAACATTCAACGTGGCGATCGAACGATTTATCTTGTTGTTAAATAATCAATTATGAACTTAATCATGTTAGTCATAATTGAATAATAAATTTATCATAACAAATAAATTCAACCACTTAACTAGTTACACCAACATTGCATAACCAATCTTAAGTTCACTAAAGCTTGGTATCGACATTAAAAGAGAAGTTTCGTACGAAACTTCTCTTTTCTTTGCTTTCTTACCAATGCTATTCTTTGCAAGTCTCTGTCTCTTCTATTTTTTCCGTACCTTGAGGGTAACATGCTAAAATTTTTGCTTCGACCTATCCTTATTGGCCTAGCAACCGCTGTGATTATTCTTATCGCAGTACCCTCTCTGCGCCAAGACATTTTACAAATAGCGCCGTCCGAAAAAGCAAAAAACCTTGATGATGTACAAGTTTCTTTTAGCCATGCTGTTCATCGTGCAGGCCCTGCAGTTGCTAATATTTACAGTCGACAATATGTTGAAGGTGATCGTTTAAAACTCAAAACTCAAGGATTAGGCTCTGGCGTTATCGTTTCCGATAAAGGCTACATCATAACCAACTTTCATGTGGTGGCTCAGGCCGATCAAATCGTCGTCGCCTTGCAAGATGGACGAGTATCCAGCGCTCAACTTGTCGGTTCAGATAAACAAACCGATATTGCGGTACTAAAGATCGAAATGGGTAACTTACCTGTGATACCACAAAACACCAGCTATAAAGCAAAAGTCGGAGACATTGTTCTGGCTATTGGCAACCCTTATAACTTAGGCCAAACCACCACATTTGGAATCATATCGGCCATTGGACGTTCATCGGTCAGTACTGATGGTCGACAGGCCTTTATTCAAACCGATGCAGCAATCAACAAAGGTAACTCTGGTGGCGCGCTAGTTAACACTCGAGGTGAACTAATTGGCATTAATACTGCTTCTTTCCAACAAGCTACCGATTTAGAAACTTATGGCATCTCCTTCGCTATCCCTTATGCGCTTGCCAATAAAATTATGACCAAAATCATTGCCGATGGTCGTGTTATTCGTGGCTATATCGGCATTGATGGACAAGATATGAATGCGGTTGCAGCTCGTTTATTGGGTATTGACCATGTCAGTGGCATTATTGTCTTAAGTGTGGCTCCGAATAGCCCTGCGAAAAAGGCCGGCCTAAAAGAGAAAGATGTGATTGTGAGTATTAATGGCAATAAAATTCTTAATAGCCAAACAGTAATGGAAATGGTCACCGAATTTCGCCCCGGCACTACCGTCGATTTTGACATTTTGCGCGATGGCAAAAAACTGACGCTTCCGGTCACCATTGAAGAAGACCCTAGAGATTAAGAATAGAGACTAGAAACTAGAAACTAGAAACTGTTGATCTTCAGATAACTCAGTTTATTGCCATAAAAGGAATTCGGCATGACATGGATTTTCTTTACCTTGCTTGCCGCCTTCATGCAATCATGGAGAAATGCCTTTCAGAGTAAACTCTCTGGCGAAGTAAAAACCTTAGGCGTAACCTTATCTCGCTTTCTTTGGGCAAGCCCTATCGCTGCGCTTTATTTGCTTTTCTTATATAGCGTTAACCCTGTAGAACTCCCCCATTTTTCCTTTCGATTTGTCGCTTTTGTGGTGGCTGCATCTTTAATGCAAATCTTAGCCACCGCATTAATGGTGCAATTATTTAAACTCAACAACTATGCAATTGGCGCAGGCCTTGCTAAAAGTGAGGCATTAGCTGCGGCTATTTTAGGGGTGCTGTTTTTTGGTACGACATTAACCTTTTTAGGCTGGATTGGGGTTTTTATCGGCGGCGTGGGCGTATTTATGCTCAGCAGCACCAATGGTTGGAAAGGATTATCGATAAGTACTGTCACATTAGGGTTGTGCTGTGGTAGCGCTTTTGCTTTCACTTCACTGTGGGTAAGGGAAGCCAGCTTATCCTTGAACCTACCCTTTCCTTATAATGCTGGCTGGGTTTTATTGTTGGTTATTAGCCTGCAAACCCTTTTACTCGTGACCTATATTTATTGCACCGATAAATCGACACTAAGTGCACTTTGGCATCGGCCTAAACTCACCTTGCTTACCAGTGCCACCAGCTGCATAGGTTCGATTGGTTGGTTCAGCGCTATGTCTTTACAAGCCGTACCTTATGTCAAAACACTTGGACAGGTGGAAATATTTTTCACCATGCTCATCTCGGTATTTTGGCTTAAACAGAAGGTGAAAATTAAAGATGGATTCGGCTTATTCTTAGTCGCGATTGCCGCCACTTTGGTGATGTGGACTTAAGCATCTAAACTTCCCTTAATCCAAGCTTATTACTCGCTAGCTTTTAATATCCCAATAGACGACGGATCGCAGAAAACAAACATCAACCATACCAATCAATATTTAAACTCTTATTTGATATTTACATTACTTTACCTAGTTCCTATTGCTATGCTCCTTCCTTTTGCTCAGTATAAGACCACAAAAAATTTGTTGTATTACATGAGCAATAATATGAAAAATAACAATAAACTGTCTTCACCAACCATTTGGTTTCACTGGTTAACCGGATTAGCCTTTCTAACCGTATTAGGTATTGGTTTAAGTTTTGATTACATTCCTAAAGGCCCTAGCAAAGGCGAGTTAATGGGAATTCATAAATCTTTAGGTGTGATCGTGTTTGTCATCGCAACTCTACGAATCATTTGGCGCTTTAAAGAAGGTCCTATTACCAGCTTATCTGCTCAGCAAACATGGCAAGATAAAGCTGCAAAAGGCATACACCATCTTTTGTTACTTTCGACAGTATTGATGCCTATCTCGGGCATCGTGATGACGATTGCAGGCGGGCGTAACTTGAGTGTCTTTGGTGCAGAAGTCATCTCTGCAGGAGAAAAAATCCCAGCGCTAGCGTCGGCATTTAATACCATTCACCACTACGCGGCCTTTACGGTTCTGGTCATTGTGCTGATCCACATTGCTGCTTCGATAAAGCACCATGTTATTGATAAAGATCGTGTGTTATCTCGTATGCTGGGCCGTTAATTTACTCTCGTTTTTGAATCGAAATTAGTACAAACAAAAGCGCCACTTCAAACTGAAGTGGCGCTTTTATTACGGAGTGCTTTTCTAGATCAGAGATTATTCTGCTTCATCGTCGTTGCTTTGAGCTCCTGATTCCACTTCAATTTTGGTTACTCGCTGTAAGCCTCTTGGCAATTTAGCACCACGACGACCACGCTCACCACGGAAGTTATCCAAATCAATCGGTTTCAAACCGAGCTTACGCTTGCCGGCATACAAAGTTACCGTTACGCCATACGGAATAGAGATCAACTGAGAAACCACTTCTTCACGCGCCTTCGCTTTTGCCGAAGGAATGTTAATGATCTTATTGCCCTTGCCTTTACTCAATTGAGGAAGATCCTTAATTGGGAAAAGCAGCATGCGCCCTTCATTGGTGATAACCAGGATCTCATCTTTTTCAATGTCTGAAACTGGGCTTGGTGGCAAAACTTCTGCTGCTTGTGGCAAGTTAATTAACGCTTTACCACTGCGGTTTTTCGATAGTAAATCATTACCTTTACACACGAAGCCATAACCAGCATCCGAAGCAATTAACCATAACTGATCTTCTTCCCCCATCACCACTTGACGAACTTGGCTGCCTTCTGCAATGCCTAGGCGACCCGTAATCGGCTCACCTTGGCTGCGAGCAGACGGTAATGAATGCGACTCTAATGAATAACTTCGTCCATCTGATCCTAAGAACACCGCTGGCTGATTACTCTTACCATGGGCATGTGCCAAATAAGCATCACCTGATTTATAGTTCAAAGTAGACGAATCAACATCGTGGCCTTTCGCATGACGGATCCAGCCTTTTTCAGATAGCACTACCGTGATCGGCTCACTTGGGATCAAATCACGTTCGGTTAAGGCTTTCGCTTCGGCGCGCTCCACTAATGGAGAACGACGATCATCACCATACTTTTCAGCGTCGGCTTGGATCTCTTTCTTAATTAACGTATTAAGACGTGCCGCAGAACCTAATAGTAACTCTAATTTTTTACGCTCTTTTTCTAGCTCATCTTGCTCACCACGAAGTTTCATCTCTTCTAATTTGGCAAGATTACGCAAGCGAGTATCTAAAATTGCATTGGCTTGGATTTCCGTAATACCAAAACGCGCCATCAGTACATCTTTCGGCTCATCTTCCGTACGGATGATTTCAATCACTTCATCAAGGTTTAAGTAAGCAATCAATAAACCTTCTAAAATGTGCAATCGATCTAAAATTTTGTCCAAGCGATATTGCAGGCGACGGCGAACCGTTGTGCGTCTGAACTCGATCCACTCTAATAAAATCTTAGTTAACCCCTTCACTTCAGGACGGTTATCTAAACCAATCATATTCAGATTGACTCGGAAATTCTTTTCCAAATCGGTTGAAGCAAATAAATGATTCATCAATTGATCGCAATCGACACGATTTGAACGCGGTACAATCACAAGACGAGTTGGATTTTCATGATCCGATTCATCACGTAGATCATCGACCATTGGCAGTTTTTTGGCGCGCATTTGATTGGCAATTTGCTCAATCAATTTTGCCCCAGACACTTGGTGAGGCAAAGCAGTGATCACCACATCTGAACCTTCTTTGTGCCACACTGCGCGCATTTTAATGCTGCCACGACCGTTGCGATAAATTTTCTCAATATCACTTGGAGCCGAGATAATTTCAGCTTCCGTTGGATAATCGGGGCCTTTAACAAAGTTCATCACTTCGCTCAATTCGGCTTTAGGATTATCAATCAAATGAATGGTCGCATCGGCCACTTCACGCACATTATGTGGCGGAATATCAGTCGCCATGCCTACTGCAATACCGGTAATGCCATTGAGCAAAATATGCGGCAAACGAGACGGCAACATTTTTGGCTCTTTCATGGTGCCATCAAAGTTTGGCGACCACTCCACCGTGCCTTGCCCTAACTCGCCTAATAAAACTTCGGCAAATTTAGATAATTTCGCTTCGGTGTAACGCATTGCCGCGAAGGACTTAGGATCATCGGGGGCCCCCCAGTTACCTTGACCATCCACCAAAGGATAACGATAAGAAAACGGCTGAGCCATTAACACCATCGCTTCATAACAAGCCGAGTCACCATGTGGGTGGTATTTACCCAACACATCACCGACCGTACGGGCCGATTTTTTATATTTTGCTGCCGCTGATAAACCCAGTTCAGACATCGCATAAATAATACGACGTTGCACCGGTTTTAAACCGTCCCCAACATACGGAAGGGCACGATCCATAATTACGTACATTGAGTAGTTCAGATACGCATCTTCGGTAAATTTGCGTAGGGCTAACTGTTCAACGCCGTCATAGGTAATTTCAGAACTCATTTCATTAACCTTGTTTATTCTCGTTCACTAACCAATTAAGCGTTATAACTCAACATCCGCTTTATCACCGTAGGCTTGTAGCCAGTTACGACGATCTTCCGCGCGTTTTTTACCTAATAACATGTCCATCATTTCGATGGTTTGTTCATCATCATCAATGGTCAACTGAACTAAGCGACGAGTATTGGGGTCCATGGTGGTTTCACGTAATTGAAGTGGGTTCATTTCACCCAATCCTTTAAATCGTTGTACGTTTATTTTGGCTTTTTTATTACTTAAACGCTCCAAGATACCTTCTTTTTCGCCTTCATCGAGCGCATAGAACACTTCTTTGCCGCAATCGATACGAAACAGTGGTGGCATCGCAACATACACATGTCCAGCACGGACTAAAGATTCAAAGTGACGCATAAACAGCGCACATAATAAGGTGGCGATGTGCAAACCATCGGAGTCGGCATCGGCAAGGATACACACTTTACCGTAACGCAAACCGTCTAGGTTATCGGTATCAGGGTCAATCCCTAACGCGATAGAAATGTTATGTACTTCATCAGAAGCTAAGACTTGATCCGATGACACTTCCCACGTATTCAAGATCTTACCACGCAATGGCATGATCGCTTGGAATTCACGATCACGGGCTTGTTTAGCTGAACCGCCCGCCGAATCCCCTTCCACTAAAAAGAGTTCGGTTCGGCTAAGATCTTGCACTGAACAATCGGTTAACTTACCCGGAAGTGCTGGGCCTGAAGCGATTTTTTTACGTACCACTTTTTTACTGGCACGCATACGACGATGCGCATTGGCAATACAAGATTCTGCTAATAATTCAGCGATTTGTGGTTTTTCATTGAGCCACAAACTAAAGGCATCTTTCACCACGCCAGACACAAAGGCTGCCGATTGGCGAGACGATAAACGCTCTTTGGTTTGTCCGGCAAACTGAGGATCTTGCATCTTCACCGACAACACATAAGCACAACGGTCAAAGATATCATCACCGGTCAGTTTTACACCGCGCGGCAATAAGTTTCTAAATTCACAAAATTCACGCATGGCGTCAAGCAAACCTTGGCGCAAACCATTGACGTGCGTACCACCTTGCGCGGTCGGAATTAAGTTGACATAACTTTCGGTAATTAACTCACCGCCTTCAGGTAACCAAATGATCGCCCAATTAGCCGCTTCGGTTTGCGCGATAAATTCACCAGTAAACGGCTCTTCAGGCAAGACAGGAAAACCTTTCACGCCTTCAACTAGATAATCTTTTAAACCGTCTTCATAATGCCATTTGTGAGTATTTCCGTTGACTTTATCAATAAATTCAACATCTAATCCGGGGCATAACACCGCTTTAGCTCGCAAGTTATTGATTAAGCGAGTAGCAGAAAAATTACCAAAATCAAAGTACGACGTATCCGGCCAGAAATGCACACTGGTACCAGTATTACGACGACCACATGTACCGGTCACTTCGAGTTCTGAAACCTTGTTGCCGTTTTCAAATGCGATATCATACACTTGGCCATCGCGCTTAATTTGTACTTCAACACGCTTGGATAAGGCATTAACAACCGAGATCCCAACCCCATGCAAACCGCCAGAGAATTGATAGTTTTTATTTGAAAATTTCCCCCCTGCATGCAATTTACAAAAAATCAGCTCTACCCCGGAGATCTTCTCTTCAGGGTGGATATCAACCGGCATGCCTCGACCATCATCGCTCACTTCAATCGATTGATCGGCATGTAAGATGACTTGGACTTTTGATGCATGTCCCGCTAAAGCTTCATCGACACTGTTATCGATAACCTCTTGCGCCAAGTGGTTTGGGCGCACCGTGTCGGTATACATTCCTGGGCGGCGGCGAACCGGCTCAAGCCCATTGAGGACCTCTATCGCACCAGCATTATATTGTTCAGTCATAATAAAAAGATGTACTCAAAATTAATGGTAGCTATTGATACACGCTACAAAACCTATGGCGTCGTCATTTTCTCAAAACAACATAGGGAAACATACTCGGTATCCCTAAGCCTGATGTCAAGTTAAGCCATAGATAAATTAAGGATTTAATAATTAAAGATAATTTGTAAAATAAATTTTATTACAGAACTAGCGTCTTACAACTGTAAAAACTCAATAATCTGTTGAGGATAGCGTTCAAAACCGACAAAGCTGTGATCTCCATCAGGTTCAACCGTTGACTGGCTGAGTTGATACTTACTTACCGCCTGCCGATAATCTAACACCTCGTCGCCCATTTGCTGCAGTAACCAAAAGCTTTCCGGTGATGACAAGGTTAGAACTTCCAATGATTTTAACTCTTGAATATGCTCTTCTTGTAACACGTAATCTTGCAAAGTGTAAGGATTGGTTTGAGGCCCAAGGAAGTCTTGTAGCAACTCAAATGGTTTCACGGCTGGGTTGACTAAGACTGCGCGAAAACCGTATTGATGATTTAACCAGGTAGACAAATACCCACCTAAAGAACTTCCGACTAAGCCAATTTGGTAATCACTTTGATAACGATTGACAATATCGTCTAAAAACTCGGCCGCTTGCATAGGAAAAGAGGGCAATTGAGGTATTTCAAGCTTAATATCTGGACGGTGCAGTTGACAGTATTGACGCATCACGTCAGCTTTATGTGAAAGCGGAGAGCTATTAAAGCCATGTAGGTACAGCAACATTGACGGTTTTGACACAACGAACTCCTCAAAATAAAAGTGGCGTTATTGTAGAGTGAATTAATACCCTTGCGCATCAAAATCCGGTAAAAATTGCTCTCCTGTTAAGCGATGTAGTTGAGTGGCAATTGAACCATCAGATTTTAAAGTTAAAGAACGCCAACCTGGGGACACTTTATCTAAAGCAAAATCACTAGAATTAGGCTTAAATTGAATACAGGTTGATGGGCTAGTGAACACTTCTACTCCAAGATGTACTTGATGAAAATCTTGATGTACATGCCCACATAATACGCCTTTGACATTTTGGTGCTGCTCAATAACTTGCCAAAAAACCTCACTATTGTGCAAACAATGCTTATCTAACCATTGGCTTCCAACTAGTAACGGATGATGATGAAGTAATACTAACGTAAAGCGCTCTGGATACTGCTGTAATGTCGAATCTAAATACTCTAATTGTTGCTGAGATAGAAAGCCATGAGGGCTGCCCTCAGCTTGGCTATCAAGTAATATCACTTGCCAAGATTTGCCCACTTGTAAGTAAGTATCCTCTTGGATTTGCGTGGAAGGGTAGATGCTGCGCATGCTTGGTTTATAGTCATGATTGCCCGGTAACCAATAACAATTCTTCTTTAATGGAAGAATACCTTGCTCAAAGCGAGAATAAGATGCATCCGTATGATCCTGAGAAACATCACCGGTCATGATGACGGAATGATACTCTAGCCCACTTTCCAGAACGTCATTAACAACAGCAGAGAAGCTGCTTAATGTATTAACACCAAGTAGCTCACCATCCGAATCTGAAAATAGATGCGTATCAGTGATCTGAACTAACGTCACATCATCTAGGTTCGGCTCAATAATCTTTATATCATTCGTTTTCAATGCTAATAGACTCAAATGTTTACGCTTATACACGTAGTCAATTATTAATAAATAGGTGTGCGGCTAATTCCATGCCTTAAACAAAAACTCAGCCATTCACCCAAAAATTGGTTTAGCTGAAATTTTTCATCCTTTTGCATCATTTTTTTATTAGGGTAATCATATCTTGGCTTTACCCTAGAAATCTGCTCGCTAGAACACACTTCCGCAACTCGGGCATCGTGATAAAGGCGCACCAGCATCCTTGGAAGTGGAAATACTGGACGAACATCACACTGACAAACATCGACCAAGGTGGTGTAACGAGTAACTTCTTTAATTTCAAGTTGATAAGACATATCTGACACTTGATACGAACGCGTTTGGCCGACACTCGGCTCCATCGGTATCAAGGCGTTCATTTTGGCGTAATTTGTTTCATAGATCCGCATTAAACCCGCTAAATCTACATGATATGTCTTTTGCATTTACTGCCTTAATCGTTTATTGATTTTGCGACCAGCGCTCTTTTAATTCTTGATGATGCAATTCTAACCATAGCAATGCAATGATAGTCGCACCGTTTTCAATCTCACCAGAACTGACCAGTTGATAAGCATACGCACGATTTATGACATGAACTTGAATGTCTTCATTTTCATCCTCTACTCCATGTACACCAGTTGCCGTAGAAGCATCGACTTTGCCAACAAACACATCAAGAGTTTCTGAACACGCTCCTGATGAAGGGTAATAATGTGTGATGTGTTCAATATGAGTCACATCAATACCCGCTTCTTCTTGAGCCTCACGACGAACCACCTCTTCCGGTAGCTCTCCTTCATCATTCATTCCGGCAATAATTTCCAATTGCCAAGGTGATTTATGCTCTAACGCACCAACTCGTATTTGCTCGATTAATACAACTTCATCAGTAACAGGATCATACGCCAGTAAAGCTGAGGCATGGCCTCTGTCGAACATTTCTCTTTCAACAGGTTTACTCCAACCACCAGAAAACATACGGTGTCGAAAGGTATATTTCACCATTTTAAAAAAGCCATTAAACAGGTCTTCTTTTTTTTCAATCACGACATCTTGCGGTTGAAACTTTGCCTTTAACGTATGAAATCGTTCCATAATGCCTATCCTTTATAAGACCGCGGATCTAATCACGATAGATTGAAATCAACAAGCTTTGGTATAAAAAAATTTGAGTAATATTGATTTTTTTTTAGTTTTTTGTTCTTTTATTACCCAGGCGTATAGTAAGTGGTAAATTAGTGTAAAACTTTGCACAACATTTTAGCTACTTAGGTTACAATCTAAACCATATTGTCTATTTATATTATAAGCGGGAAAAGAACCATGAAAAAACTGCTTCCTCTTTTCGTTAGCCTCACCCTTGGTGGTGCTCACCTTGCACATGCTGATGATCTAGCAGAGATTTATAACCAAGCAAAAGAAAACGATCCTCAATTACTTAGCTCAAAAGCTGATCGTGATGCTGCTTTTGAATCTATTGATTCCACCCGTGGCGTACTTTTACCGCAAATTAATTTAACTGCAGGCTACAATATTACCCGCAATATTGACTCTCATGACAGCGGTCGCCCTAGTGCATACCTAGATGAAAATAACAATTTCACCGCTGGCTTAGATTTCTCTCAACAACTTTATCAGCGCGATAGTTGGGTAAACTTAGATATTGCAGAGCAGAATGCTCGTCAACAAGATTCTGCATATGCTGCTCAACAGCAAGACTTAATACTAAGAGTATCTCAAGCTTACTTTGGTGTACTTCAAGCTCAAGATAACCTTAGTTTTGTTAGTGCAGAAAAGAAAGCTGTTGGTCGCCAATTAGAGCAAACCAAACAGCGTTTTGAGGTTGGTCTGTCTGCAATTACTGATGTTCATGATGCCCAAGCACAATATGATAGCGTTTTAGCCGATGAAATCTTAGCTCAAAATGACCTTACTAATAGCTATGAAGCTTTACGTGAGATCACAGGTCAAGACAATAAAGATTTAAGAGTATTAGATACTAAACGCTTCTCTGCTAACAAACCTCAAACGACGCAAAATTCATTGGTAGATGAAGCTCAACAGAAAAACTTAGATTTACTTACCGCTCGAATTGCTCAAGATATAGCCAAAAGCAACATATCACTGGCTAATTCTGGTTATACACCATCATTAACTCTTGATGCTGGTTACCAATATTCTGATGTTGATGCTCACAATGATCACTCAAGTCTCAATAATTATAAAAGCAATGATTATAATGTTGGTATTAACTTAGTGGTTCCTCTTTACCAGGGTGGTAGTACAAGCGCAGACGTCAAAACTGCTGAGTATCAATATGTTTCTGCTAGCCAACAACTAGAAGCAACTTATCGTGGTGTAGTGAAGAATGTACGCGCTTACTACAACAATATTAACGCATCGATTGGTACCATTCGAGCTTACCAACAGTCGGTTATTTCAGCTAAATCAGCATTAGAAGCAACTGAAGCCGGCTATGAAGTGGGTACTCGTACTATTGTTGATGTATTAGATTCAACCCGTAGCTTATACGATGCAAACCGTAATCTTTCAGATGCTCGTTATAACTATATTCTAAGTGTTCTTCAATTAAAGCAAGCTGTGGGTACATTGAGCGAGCAAGATATTTTGGATATTAATGCTGGTTTGGTTTCGACAAAGTAATTACACAAATAAATTGAACAATGATGATCGTTTTATAATTACATTTTTCTATTCACACCATCCAAGCACGATAGATATAAAAACGCCACTTCATTGAAGTGGCGTTTTTTTTAAACTAAAAACCATATAAAGGGGTTGTTATCCCTTACCACCTTTGATGGCATTGATGATTTCTGATGTCGAACAGCCATCTTCAAAATTCAGGACTTTGACTTCACCACCCGCTGCAATCACTTCCACACCACCAGCAATCTCTTCTGGTTTATAATCGCCGCCTTTCACTAACAAACTTGGCAACACTTCCGAAATTAATCGCTGCGGGGTATCTTCGCTAAATGGTACCACCCAATCTACCGCGCCTAAGCCCGCTAATACCGCCATACGGCGATCCGTTGGGTTTACAGGACGACCAGGGCCTTTTAAGCGCTTCACTGATGCATCGGTGTTTACCGCGACAATCAAGCGATCGCCTAATTCTGCCGCGTGATTCAGGTATGACACATGGCCTGCGTGCAAAATATCAAAGCAACCATTAGTCATGACCACTTTCTCTCCACGAGCTCGAGCTCGTTTAACTGCTTCGATTAACGCGGACTCACTGATCACACCATAATCGGTATCTTTACTACCATGAATGGCTTCTGCAAGTTCAATGGTCGACAAGGTTGATGTACCCAATTTACCCACGACAACGCCAGCAGCAGCATTCGCTAATGCGCACGATTCTTTTAAATTCTTACCCGCGGCAACCGATGCTGCCAAAACCGAAATGACCGTATCACCGGCACCAGTAACATCAAACACTTCTTGTGCTTGAGTAGGTAAATGGAATGGTTCTTCGCCACGACAAAGTAGCGTCATACCATGTTCACTTCGAGTAACCAGTAAAGCTTCGAAGTCAAACTTCTCAATCAAAGCAAAACCTTTTTCAACCAGATCTTGCTCATTCTTGGTTTTACCCACCACCATTTCAAATTCAGATAAATTTGGCGTCAATAATGTCGCACCTCGGTAGCGTTCAAAATCCGCGCCTTTAGGATCAATAAAGACTGGAACCTTAGCGGCTTTGGCTCGTTGGATCATGGTTTGAACATCTTCTAATGCGCCTTTACCATAATCCGACAAGATCAATGACTTCACAGTGGGCAGGTATTGCTCCATACGTTCAAGAATTAATGCTGAGTCGACCTCTTCAAAGCTGTCTTCAAAATCTAAACGTATCAACTGTTGACCACGGCTCATGACACGCAACTTTGTGATGGTCGGTAATTCAGGGACAGAGACGAAATCACAGGTGACATTCAGAGAAGACAGTTTCTCATTCAAAACCTTAGCAGGCTCATCATCACCGGTTAAACCAATCAATTTCGCATTACCACCTAATGCGGCAATATTCATTGCCACGTTTGCTGCACCACCTGGTCTTTCTTCGTTGTTTTCAATTTTAACAACAGGCACTGGGGCTTCAGGTGAAATTCGCCCTGTGGGTCCGTACCAATAACGATCCAACATCACATCACCAACAATCAATACACCAGATTGTGCATAATCAGGCAAAATAGGTTTCATACTGTTCTCCGCAAGCTCAGGTTTTCTAAGCTTTATTCAACAATTAGCCAATCAACAATTGGCCGTGATAATACCACAGCCTCCGTTTAGGTAGAAATTCTACACTCTAAACCATTGCTGCCATTGCTGCTGAATGCATTGACGATGTTCAATAAAACGTGACTCATCGACATCCGCATCCAAGTTAAGTAAATTTCGGTGGTGGATTTCATCTCGCAAGCAAGTATACGCATCAATCAAATTTTGCGCATCTTGCGCACTCATCAACCCTTGCTCAGCACAGTTTTCTAAAATGCGAACATTATCAGACCATACGGTTAATGGTGCATTGTCATGGCTATGTTGCAACACGATATATTGAACTAAAAATTCGATATCCGTTATCCCGCCTTTGTCTTGTTTTAACATAAAGCGACCAGATTTTTTCTCGCTTAAATGTTCACGCATTTTTTCACGCATCTCCGACACCTCTTGCTTGAGCTTATTCGGCTCACGGACTTGGGTTAAGATTTTTTCACGTGTGGCTTTAAACGCTTGTGTTAAAGGTTCATCGCCATAAATTAAACGAGCCCTGACGAGTGCTTGATGTTCCCACGTCCACGCCTCGCTCAATTGATACTCTTCAAAGGAATCTGCAGCGCAAGCGAGTAACCCTGAAATACCAGAAGGACGCAAGCGTGTATCAATATCATACAAAATACCGGATGGGGTTCTGGTTGAGAAAATATGCACGATGCGTTGCGCTAAACGTAGGTAGAACTGACAACCATCAATTTCTTTTTTGCCGTCGGTATACACATTCTTTGGGCAGTCATGCATAAACACCACATCCAAATCTGAATTATAACCAAGCTCCCACCCGCCCACTTTTCCATAACCGATAACCGCAAAACCTTTACCATTTCTTTCTTTTAAATGGGTTGGCTCACCATATTTTTCAGTTAATTGTAGCCAAGCTTGCGACACAACCGCATCTACAATCGCTTCGGCTAAATAGGTTAAATGGTCGCTGACTTTCATTACCGGCAGTACACCTGCGATATCAGCAGCGGCAATCCGTAACAAACAAATTTGTTTAAATTGGCGCAAGGCTTCCATTTGCTGTTCCATGTCATCTTCTGGAATACGGGCAAGGAAATCTCGTAATTCAGAACGATAATCAGTTAAGCCAATAGGATTGTATAATTGCTGAGGATCGATAAGCTCATCTAATAAAATGGGGTAACGACCCAATTTCTCAGAGATCATTGGACTAGCAGTGCATAGGCGAACTAATTGCTTAAGCGCCCCAGGGTGTTCTTCTAATAACTCTAAGTACGTCGTTCGGGTCACGATATTGTTGAGTAAGTGAAGCACCCGAGATAGACCAAATTGTGCATCTTTATGAGAAAAGATCGCATCAAAGACCTTTGGCATTAAGCGCACGAGCACTTCACGTCCTCTAGGCCCTAAAGTCTTCTTGGCTAAGTCTTGCTTAAATTGAACAATCACGCCCGCTAACTGCTCAGCGTTTTGTACTTGAACATCTTGTTCTAAAATAGAGGTCAATACATCCACTTGAGTGGCCATATCCCAAAGTTCAATATAATGAGAGGCAACCGCATCTTCCGGTACTTCCTCTTCACCAATTAAATCGTTAAAAACAAGGTGTACTTGCGTCATTTTTTCGAAAGTAGCTGATTTCAAATCCGCCCAACAGTCAAAAGACATGGCATAAGCAAGGCGCTGTTGATCAATTGAATCATCCGGCAAGGTTTGAGTTTGTTTATCTCCGATGGCTTGCAGTAAGTTTTCTAGCTTCCTTAAAAAAAGGTAAGCCTGACGCAAGGTATCGACTTCTTCACTTTCAAGTAAGGTAAGATCGTTAATCGCTTGCAGCGTTTCTAGTAGACCTCGGCCTTGCAAACTCGGTTCTCGGCCGCCACGAATTAATTGAAAAACCTGAACAATAAATTCAATCTCTCGAATACCACCAGCGCCCAATTTAATATTGTTGGTTAATCCTCGACGTCTCACTTCAGAGCTGATCATTGATTTCATGCGGCGCAATGATTGAATCGCACTAAAGTCGATATAACGTCGGAATACAAAAGGGCGCAACATTTGGCGAAGCTCTTGGTATTCAGGGTACATTTCACACCCCATGACCCGAGCTTTCACCATGGCATAACGTTCCCAATCTCGGCCTTGTTCTTGATAATAATCTTCAAGCGCTGCGTAACTCATCACCAATGGGCCACTTTCACCAAAAGGGCGAAGACGCATATCAACTCGATAACAAAAGCCATCAAACGTTGCTTGATCTAAAGCTTTGATGATCCGCTGACCTAAACGAGTAAAAAACTGCGCATTATCTAAATTCCGACGCTTGCCTTGTGTTTCACCATTTTCAGGATAAGTAAAAATCAAATCAATGTCGGATGAGAAGTTAAGCTCCCCACCACCGAGCTTTCCCATACCAATAATAAGCATAGGTTGCGCTTCACCTTGGGCATTACATGGGGTGCCCCACTCTTCACAACACGCTTTATATTGCCATTGATATGACTCTACAATCATGGCTTCAGCCAGTTGAGACAAATGGCGTAAACTTTCTTCTAATGACCATAGGTGAAGAAAATCACGCCAAGCAATCACGGTCATTTCTTGACGACGAAACAATCGCAATTGATGCAATAATTCCGCCTCATTAACACACGCAGAAAGGCGTTCTAATAACTCTTTTCGATAAGAATCTGCGCGATGTTCTACCGATAATAAGAGTGGCAGTTGCCTCACAAGCTGCTCATCGCACAACAAGGATTCAGCAATAAAATCACTCAGCCCCAATACCACACTAAGCTGACGGCGCAATTCATCAGGCCATTGTTCCAATTCGTGGCTATATCGTTCAAGCAACTTGTTCCATTCAATTTGAGAATGTGCTTGTAACTGGCTTGGTAGCGTCATAGTGATCCCTTGCTTCCTTAATCGTCCATTATTACTGCAAATCAGAATTAACTTTCTTTAGCAAAACATATCGATAGTAAAACATACCGATAGTTAGCTATGTTAATTGTTAACCATGCCAATAAGGCTGAAGTTCTGTGCAGCGAGCTCGCGTTTTATCCATAGCATGCAAAATTGACAACTCTTGCCTGCGAAGCCAACGTTCAAGCTGTTCTTGTTGATCATCTTCTAAATCGGCATGCAATAATTGTAATGGCATTAACGACAATAAATCATCAATCCCTTCCAATAAATCGACCCACGGTAGTCGAAATTGGGTACGCATATCTAAGTCAAATAAATAAGCAAATGCCAATCCAGTATATAAATTACGCTTTAAGCGCATTTGTTGATCTATATAGTCTTGACGAGAAAACTCACGCTCAACTGGAAAAACTTCAATCAATTCAGCCCAACTGCGATCCAATTGCTTAATAGCGAAAGGTTTAACATCTCTCGACATTTTTTCACGCGCTTTATCATCTAAAAATGGCTGCCAGCCTTTGGATAATATCCAGCGACTTAAGTCGAGCAATACCGCGGTATAGCGAGCTGATTCAAAGAGGTTTAACATGGACTCTCGAGAAGGCAGCGCTTCTTTTTGTTCATTAAGCGCTGTCACCAACTGCTTTTGACAATCGAGCTTTCGTAAGGTGTAGCCTTTGTCTTCTGTTAGATCATTTAAAAAGTGTAACCTTTTTAGCCATACTAGCTCTTCTTCTAGCCATTTGAACTCTTGGCGCAATAGAGCACTCGCACGACGTGGAATGATCCCACCGTAGACGTAAAATAACTGACGAATAAAACCTATCGCATAGTTGATTTGCTCAAGAGCTTCGATTGATTCTTGCTCTGTATAGAGTTGTTCATGGTAATGCCAATGAGACAAACCATGTTCAAGGGACTGGATAAAACACTCTTCGACACTGTGTTTCGGGTCGGTTTCAACCAAAGAGAAATCGAGTACAGGATCTGCAATATGATTGTGAGCTAAGCGATACCCTCTTGCCGCCTTACTTAAGTTGCCAAGACGCATACCGCCTTGATCGGATAAAGTGCGAGCCAATGCAAATAAAGACTCGGTTTGACCAGACTTAAGCTCAAGCTCCACTTCGCAAATAGGGCTTTCTTGTTCTGCAGCAATCACCACACCTTGATCAAAAGCAACTTCTATCTGGCTGCCATCTGACATACTAAGCAGCCATTGCTCTCGGCGAAAATTCGTTGAAAATAGTGGGAAAATTTCTTGCTGTAAAACTTGCACATCTCGCCCTAATGGCCAAATATCATCAGGGTGCAACAAAAGATTGGGCTCGTTACTATCATGCTCCGCATTATATTCTGGTCGTTGATGAAGGCCAGCAACAACACGGCCAGAGGTTTTGACCGTTTGCACAAATACATCATCGACGCGGCGAATGCGAAAGCCAATATCATGCTGACGTAGCCACTGATCAGGCGTATCAAAATAGATATTGCCTAGATCTTTGCAGCTATGTTGGAGGACTTTATAGTCGGCAATTTTTTGTTTTAAAATATCTGAAAATTCAGGTGAAACAAAAAGCTTAAGTTCTATCTCGGTTTCCATGCTGATACCTATCGTGAATGACAGTAAAAGCATATTGTGGAATGCGGCGCTGAGCAAGAAAGAAATAACGACTTAATCATGATCTAAAACAGTAGGAATGGCTGTAAGATTAAGTTAACATGCGCGACTTTGTAGCACTGTCCAGCATTTGACCGATACTAAAAGGCCAAATGTCCTATGGGTTCTATTTTTTTTGTAGGTTGAATAACCATGCCAGTAAATACAATAATGGGGTTGTTTGCAAAGTCCCCTATTAAGCCTTTGCAAGAACACGTTGTTTGTGTGAACGAATGCTGTTCGCACCTTATCCCTTTCTTTGAAGTGTGCGCGGAAGGCAATTGGGAAGAAGCGAATCGTATTCGTGAAACCATTTCTCGCCTTGAACGTGAAGCCGATTCTCTAAAAAGAGAAATTCGTCTTAAATTACCTCGCGGACTTTTCATGCCAGTCGACCGTACTGACATGCTCGAATTACTTACTCAACAAGACAAACTTGCGAACCTTGCGAAAGATATCGCAGGTCGTGTGATTGGTCGTAAGTTAGAGATCCCACCTTCTATGCAAGAAGCTTTTGCAGCTTATGTTGTACGCTGCCTTGATGCTGCACTTCAAGCTCAAAAAGTGATCCATGAATTAGATGAGCTGCTAGAAACAGGCTTTAAAGGTCGTGAAGTAACCTTAGTTGCAGAAATGATCAATCAATTAGATGAAATTGAAGACGATACTGATACGATGCAAATCGATTTACGTCAGCAGTTGATGGAAGTGGAATCAAAATATAACCCAATCGATATTGTATTCTTATACAAAATTCTTGAATGGGTTGGCGGAATTGCCGATCAAGCACAACGTGTGGGTGCTCGTTTGGAAGTCATGTTGTCTCGTTCATAACGTTCGATTCAACGAAAGTAAATAAATACAGTAATAAATAACTAACACGGTAAGTGTGGGGTGTGATTCCCTACAAACAACTTGCCTAAATTGTTATCTCAAAAACTAGGTATTACGATGGATATCCTCGCAAACTACGGCACTATTTTAATTATAGTTGCAGCGTTATTTGGTTTCCTAATGGCTGTTGGTATTGGTGCAAACGATGTTGCCAATGCCATGGGTACATCTGTTGGTTCTAAAGCTCTAACAGTAAAACAAGCAATTTTCATTGCTATGATCTTCGAATTTGCTGGTGCTTATCTCGCAGGTGGTGAAGTAACGGACACGATTCGTAAAGGAGTCATTGATACTTCTTATTACACCGCTCAACCAGACGTTTTAGTCTACGGAATGATGTCAGCGCTTTTAGCCGCTGGTACTTGGTTGTTACTTGCTTCTTACATGGGTTGGCCAGTATCAACCACTCACTCCATCATCGGTGCTATCATCGGTTTTGCTTGTGTGTCTGTTGGTACTCAAGGGGTTGATTGGCATTCGGTACAAGGTATTGTGGGGAGTTGGATTGTCACCCCGTTTATAGCCGGTATTTTTGCTTATGGGATATTTGTCAGTGCACAACGACTGATATTTGACACTGAAAACCCGGTCGCAAACGCCAAACGTTTTGTGCCTGTTTACATGTTCATCACCACAATGGTTATCGCATTGGTTACCATTAAAAAAGGTCTGAAACATGTTGGCTTGCACCTGACTCACAGTGAAGCTTGGGTATATTCAGCATTAGTTTCTGCTATCGTGATGCTCTGCGGTTACCTATACATCAATCGAAAATTTGCCAACCAAGAAGAAGACCACAGCTTTGCAGGTGTGGAAAGCATCTTCAGTGTTCTTATGGTTATCACCGCTTGTGCTATGGCGTTTGCTCATGGTTCAAATGATGTAGCCAATGCAATCGGTCCTCTCTCTGCAGTGGTTTCTACTGTGCAAAATATGGGTGAATTGACAGCGAAAAGCTCTATCGCATGGTGGATTCTTCCTCTTGGCGGTATTGGTATTGTGGTTGGTCTTGCCACTATGGGTCATAAAGTAATGGCGACCGTGGGTACAGGTATTACTGAACTCACGCCTAGCCGTGGCTTTGCCGCACAACTTGCCACTGCAACAACAGTGGTATTAGCTTCAGGTACTGGCTTACCAATTTCGACTACACAAACCCTAGTTGGTGCAGTTCTGGGCGTTGGTTTTGCTCGTGGTATTGCGGCGCTTAACCTAGGTGTTGTTCGTAACATCGTAGCATCGTGGATTATCACTTTGCCTGCCGGTGCGGTTCTGTCGATCGTATTCTTCTATGCGATTCAGGCAATGTTTTCCTAGGTAAAGCAGAATTAGGCACTCGGTAAAGGCATTCTGTCAAAGCTGTGTCATAATTATTATCAGGAAGTAAAAAGAGGGAGCGAAAGCTCCCTCTTTTGTTGCACCTTAAGAGTAAACTTCTTACTATTCATTTAATGCATATCTAATCTAGGATTTCCGATCGTAAAATCGTGATACATAAGTGTCTAATGACACCTAGCCCTAGTTTCACATCAATAAAAAGGGACAAAATGTGAAAAAGCTTCTTTGCTTAGTACTATTGGCATGTTTTTTTGCTCCAATGACATACGCGCGTGACTCTTATATTTCAGACAAACTTTTCACCTATGTTCATTCGGGCCCAAGTAACGACTTCCGTATTATCGGCAGTGTAAATGCTGGTGAACCAATACAAGTTCTGTCGAACAATAAATCGAGTGGTTTTACGCAAATCATCGACAGTAAAGGCCGCAAAGGTTGGGTTGAAAGTAAATATGTGACTCAAGATGTCAGCATGTCTATTCGCCTTCCTGAAGTGGAAAAAGAACTCGCGATAGTGAAAGATAAATTGGATAATGCCGAGCAAACTTCTGATACAGAGAAAGCTGGCCTCATCAGTTCGTTGAAATTGAGCAAGCAACAAATTACCGATTTAGAAACCAACTATCGTGATATCAACCAGCAGCTCACTGAGTCTCAAGAAGAAGTTCGCTCTCTAAGAGCTAAGATTGATACTCAAAAAGAAGACTTACTATTACGCTACTTCATGTACGGTGGTGGTGTGGCAGGTTTAGGTCTATTGTTTGGTTTAGTGCTTCCTCACATCATTCCTCGTCGTAAGAAAAACAACGGTGGATGGGCTTAATCGCACGCTATTCATTCAAGGTTATTAACCTGCAGTATTATTAACCTTCACAGCTTTGTTAACCTCTAAAATGGTTAACGTCAGAAACAAAAAAACGTGCATTTCGATGCACGTTTTTTATTAGTAATATTTATACCTTGGACTGAATAGCTTTCAGTCAAAAGGTTTTACTTTTCAGCTTCAGATTCCATTTGCGCATTATCTACGACATGGTTTTCCCCAATATCTTTCGGTAACACTAAGTTCAATACAATCGCCACAATACCGCATAAGCTCACACCTTGCAGGCTAAACTCACCAATACCAAAGGCCATTCCACCGATACCAAAAACTAACGTCACCGCCACAATCACTAAGTTACGTGATTTATGTAAATCCACTTGGTTTCTGATTAAGGTATTTAAGCCAACAACAGCAATCGAACCAAACAATAAAATCATAATACCGCCCATCACAGGAACCGGAATGGTTTGAAGCACAGCGCCTAATTTTCCCACGAAAGCCAATACGAGAGCAGTCACTGCCGCCCAGGTCATGATCACTGGATTAAAGGCCTTAGTTAGCATCACTGCGCCAGTGACTTCAGAATAGGTAGTGTTAGGTGGTGCGCCAAACATCGCCGCTGCCATAGTCGCGACACCGTCTCCTGTCATGGTGCGGTGCAAACCCGGCTTTTTCAGGTAATCTTTTTTAGTGACATTTGAAATCGCAAGAATATCACCAACATGTTCAACTGCAGGCGCAATGGCGACAGGGATCATAAACAGTACAGCATTGATATTAAATTCAGGGAAAGTGAAATTCGGCAAAGCGAACCATGACGCTTGTTGAACCGGGGTAAAATCAACCACGCCAAAGAACAAACTCATCGCGTAACCAGAAACAATGCCACCTAAAATAGGCACTAATTTAAAGAAACCTTTACCCAGCACACTTAAAGCTATCGTCACCAATAGCGATACGGCGGAAATCCACAACGCCGCATCATGGGTGACGATTTGAATCGCGCCATCACCGCTTTTACCCAGCGCCATATTTACGGCTGCCGGAGCCAAACCTAAACCAATCACCATGATCACGGGGCCTACAACCACCGGAGGCAACAGCTTATGAATGAAACCCACTCCGCGTACTTTAATTACTGCGCCTAAAACCACATAAACCGCACCAGCAACCATCAATCCGCCCATGGTGCTTGCAACGCCCCATGCTTGGATTCCATACATAATTGGAGCAATGAAAGCGAAAGAAGAGGCAAGAAAAATAGGAACGCTTCGCTTGGTAATCATCTGAAAGATTAAGGTACCGATACCTGCACCAAATAATGCAACACTCGGGTCTAGCCCGGTTAACAATGGCACTAATACCAATGCTCCAAATGCCACAAACAGCATTTGTGCACCTTGTAAAACCTGCAACATACTCACCTTCCTCTCTATAAAAAAACAAACTGTCGAAGTCTACCATTAAAACAACAGCAAACATTGTGCCACAGGTGTTATTTTACGAGATTATCATTAAGGAAACGCTCACGTTGCAAGATTGTGTGCTGACCTAGCCGTTCCACTCATAGAGAGCAGGTACTTGAATGAGCTGTCCATCAAATTGGATAACTAAACTGCCCGGTAAAATCTTATCTAATTTCACTGAGTCACCGACAATCCAATCGCCTTCATGGGCTTCTGTTCCATTCACTTTGATCCAGCGGCTCGTCGGTTGAGAAGAGTACATATGAGTTTCAAAGTTCATTTTTGGCAAGTATCCAGCGTATTGTTTTTCATTTCCGACTAAATTAACCGTACCTTGCGGCAGTTGCATTGACGTTTGTGCTGCAGTTGCTGCTTTTTTTCTGCTCGCAGCCGGTGAATCGATTGCCGTTCTAAAAATTTCAGCTAACTCAGGAGAGACTCCAGAGAGATCCAATTCATTAACTCCCCAGTCACTATTTTGATCATCCATATTAATCTGATCAGTTTTAATAATAGTGCCACCATCTGCGCGTCTAGAAGATGTTTGAGCAGTTCGATTTACCGAGCTATTCACAGGTGCCGATGGTGAAGGCGCTTTCACTTTCGGTGCAGGTAAAGTCTTGGTGGCCTCTATTTCTGGATATGGTAATAACCGAGCTTGAACTGGCGCCACCTCAACCGAGTCTTGTTGAGTCAGGTTTTCTGGCTCAGCGGCGGGTGATTCTTGAGATATTACAGACTCTTCGACTGGCAGTTCGTCTTTAGCAACTCCAACCTCTGAGCTGGCATTATTGGCTTGATGATAAAAAAATACCGCTCCTAGCACCAATGCAACAGGCAACGCAGCCAGTAATACCACCAGCCCTTTATTAAAAGGTTTGGTTTGCATGTAATGTCCATGAGCATTGGGCATTTTAGGTGCTGATTGTGCTTGATACGCCTGCTCTGATTGCTGTAAAGCTTTCATTACTTCTGACATTATTCACTGTCCTTGTCATCAATTTTAGCCACAATCACAGGGGCATTACGGTTCACATAGCTGTCTAATAGCATGAGCGTTTTTTTACCTGCAATGCCATCAACATCGATACCTTGCCACATTTGAAACGCTTCCACTTTAGTTTTCACCGTTTGATCGAATCGTTCGGTCGCGCTTAATGGCTCACCTAGCACTTGAGACAACAAACGATTAAGCTTTTGCACTTCCTCGCCTTGTGAATACAACTTTAAGGTTTGATCGGCCATATCGCTGTGCCATAGCAATTGGTATTCACCACTCCAATGTTTTTTAAGCCATTCAATCGGAACTTCGACTCGCTTTCCCGCCAGTAATAACTGCGCATGCGTATCGGTAAGACGATATAGCACAGAAAAGTAAGTTCTATATTGATCTTGAAGCGTTAACATCGCCGGGCGATTAATCGTAGCAAGATCGGTGAGGTTTCCGCTTTGCTGGTAACAATACAACTCTCCCCTTTCTGCATCTCTGCAATTGGCTTCATGGCTAGAAACTTGATAACCCCATAGAGAGAATAAAGTCTGCATTGCCGCTATAGGGTTATGACTTTGAGTAACCAAAGGTGAAATGATGTCATCCACACCAGAAAAGCTTGCAGTTTGTTCGCGCTCTCTAGGTAATAAGGCATTTAGATTGGTTTGCTGCATAGTGCTGTTCGGGGCTGCTTCTTCCTTAAAAGCTTGTTCCACAGGCACTGCTGGTTGCTCTGTTTCCATCGGAAGCAAATTTTCACTGCTCGGCGACATCGCACTTAATGACGATATATAGCTCGGTAAAACAAACCAAGCACCAGCAGCAAGCATCAGCCCTAAACTCAGGCTAAGAAGATAAGGCATGATTGAGCGATGAGAAGGCGCAGCATACTGCCCGCCAGATTGAGCTAAAGGATTATGACTGCCGATAGGGCGCTGAAAAGTCATCACATCCTCACACGCTTTTTCAGCTACCGAACCTGAAACCGAAGCTTCTCCACCGTAGTAAGCATATAGCATGCATTTATCACACACTAAATTGATTAACCTAGGCACACCTTGAGTTTGCTTTGCGATAGCTTTAACTGCCTTTGTCGAGAACACTTCATAACGACACCCCGCCACTTGCAAACGAAATTGAATGTATTGAGCCACTTCTTGATCGGTTAAAGGCAACAAATGATATCGACCAGTAATACGTTGTGCTAGCTGCCTCAATTCTTCTGTTTGCAACTTATATTGTAATTCAGGCTGACCAATCAAAAGCACTCGTAATAGCTTTTGGCTTTCGGTTTCTAGATTGGTTAACAGGCGTAATTGCTCCAACACATCCGCTGAAAGATGTTGTGCTTCATCAATCAGTAACAGAGTTTGAATGCCTTGCGCGTGGTTATCTAATAAATATTGATAAATGGCTTGAGTTAACTGTTTTAAGCTTGCAGGCGTTTGATATTCAATTGAAAACTCATCACAAATGGATTCAAGCAACTCAATGCTCGTATACGTTGGATTGAGAATAAGCCCGGTTTTTATGTTGCTTTCCAGCACCGATAATAACGCTTTCGATACCGTAGTTTTACCCGTTCCGACTTCCCCTGTGAGTAAGGCAAAACCTCCACCGCCGCCCAATCCCGCTTGAAGGTGATTCATCGCTTCACGATGTCTGGCGCTAAGGAAGATATAACGAGAGCTAGGTACTATAGTAAATGGTAATTCAGATAGGCCAAAAAAGTCCTTGTACATGTTTAACTCTCAAATCGTAAGTGGTGATTGAATTCTATCAATGCCGTAGTCAGGTAACAGTGAGTATAAAGTACACCAATCACAAGGGTATTTATACCCACAAAGCATGGCGCACTCAGTGTTTCTTGTTAGAATACTTCCCAGTTTTATTTCAAATAATAAATATACACTGAAAGAATCAATAGACTTTAAGACAATAAAAATAGGACAAAGTGTGCAAATATTTTTAGTGGGCGGCGCGGTAAGGGATCAACTCCTCAAAATACCCAGTAATGATAAAGACTGGGTTGTGGTAGGCAGCAGCCCTAAAAGTATGCTAGCACAAGGCTTTCGTGCGGTTGGGCAAGACTTCCCTGTCTTTCTACATCCGAACACTCAAGAAGAATACGCACTGGCACGTACCGAACGAAAATCAGGCCAAGGTTACACCGGTTTTGAATGCTTTTACGCACCTGATGTCACTTTAGAAGACGATTTAGCTCGTCGTGACTTAACCATTAATGCGATAGCCCAAAGTGAAGATGGTACATTGCATGACCCTTACCATGGTCAGCAAGACATCAAGCAACGTATTTTACGTCATGTCTCACCTGCGTTTAGCGAAGATCCATTACGAGTATTACGCGTCGCTCGATTCGCTGCTAAGTTAGCGCCTTTTGATTTCACTATTGCACCTGAAACCATGCAATTAATGCAAAATATGGTTAACAGTGGCGAGCTTGAACACTTAACGGCTGAGCGCGTTTGGCAAGAATGGCATAAATCGTTAACCACATCTGCCCCGCATATTTTTTTACAGGTATTAAGAGAATGTGGCGCATTAAACGTGATATTGCCAGAAATTGATGCATTGTTTGGCGTTCCTCAACCTGAGAATGGGCATCCGGAAATTGATACTGGCATTCACACCTTAATGGTGGCAGAACAAGCCTCACGCATCAGCCAAGAAGTCAGTGTGCGCTTCGCGGCGCAAGTCCATGATTTAGGAAAAGGTGTAACGCCGGAATCAGAATGGCCAAGCCATAAAATGCATTGTCACACTGGTATAAAACTCATCAAGCAACTCTGCGAACGCATTAAAGTGCCCAATGACTGCCGAGATTTAGCATTACTTGTCTGCCAGCATCATTCTAATGTTCACCGAACGCAGGAACTAAAGCCGTCCACCGTGCTCAAGTTGCTCAACCAAATGGATGCATGGCGTAAACCAGATCGATTTGAACAAATATTGCAGTGCTGCCAAGCCGATCATCAAGGTCGTAAAGGATTGGAACACTTAGCTTATTTACCCAAAGAATTAATGATAACTTATTACCAAGCAGCGAATGCCATCGATGTTCAAAGCATCATTTCGCAAGGGTTTAGCGGCAAAGCCATTCGTGACGAATTAGATCAGCAAAGAATAAAAGCAATTCATAGCGTAAAAGAGCACTAACCTATGGTTTATTCTTGGAAAACTAATCGATATTGAGCTTCTTAGATTTAGACATCAAAATGCATCACAATTTTAACCATCACTTTACTGAGCAAAACTTCCGAAGATGTTAGACTCTCGGAAAATTAACGATAGGACAACCATTTGCAATGACCATTTTTGATTCCATTATTCTGGGCATAATTGAAGGGATTACTGAATTTCTCCCTATTTCCTCTACCGGTCACATGATCATTGCCAGTCAATGGCTTGGCATCGCTAAAACCGACACAAACCAAGCATTTGAAGTGATCATTCAAGTAGCGGCGATTTTAGCGGTTATCGCGAACTACAAAGAAAAATTCCATCCAAAATACTTTTCACTTTGGGTCAAGGTTGCTGTGGCTTTCTTGCCGATTGGCATCATTGGCTTCTTAATGAGCGACATTGTGAAAGCCCTATTTAGTGTCGCTATCGTGGGCATTATGTTCATTATTGGCGGGATCATCTTTATTGCGGTCGAGCGATTCTACAAAGAAGAAGAATGCCCAACCACCGATGTCAATGATGTATCGATGAAGCAAGCGTTATGGATTGGCTTTGCGCAAATTTTTGCTTTAATTCCAGGGACGAGCCGCGCCGGTTCAACCATTATTGGCGCAATGCTTGTAGGTTTAAACCGTAAAACCTGTGCTGAGTTTTCGTTTTTACTGGGTCTGCCGGTATTAGCGGCAGCTTCTGGTTATGATTTATTAAAACACTACCAAGATTTTACTAGTAGTGATTTCATTAACCTTGCTGTCGGTTTCGTCACATCCTTCATCGTGGCTTACTTTGTTATTAAGTGGTTCATCAAATTCTTAGCGAAGTTTACTTTCGTCGGATTTGGTATTTACCGCATTATCTTCGGATTGATTTTACTTGCGATGGCGTGGGGCTAATTTTAGCTTTGCTGTTCAAGAAAAATAAATAAGGCGCTCATTAGAAGCGCCTTATTTTTGTCTGATTGTCGAGATTAACGTGCCGCGCTTTTCGCTAAATAAACAATAATCAATTATTTATCCAAACCTGACGCTATTTAAAAATAAACTTAATCTTAGTCAAACTGCCTTTTGCTTCAAACGATTGCCAAACTTGTTTTATGGATCGCCCATCATTCGGTATCACATGATCAGGGCAAAGCTCAAATAGCGGCTCCAACACAAACTCATATTTAAAAATATCACTACGAGGTAATACTGGATCGCAATCAGATACTTGATCGCCAAACAATAAAATATCGAGGTCTAATGTACGATCTTGAAACTTTTGAGCATCCACAGAGCGTCCCCATTTCAACTCAATCGCTTTCAACTGTTTTTGCAGTTCTACCAAAGATAAATGCGTTTTAAGTTCGAAAACTAGGTTATAAAAAGCATGACTGTCAAAACCAACGGGCTGGCACTCAAATACACTAGAAGCCTTCACAGAACCTAATTTTACTACTTCGTGATAAGCCGCTTGAATGTGAGATTCTCGTTCAAGATTACTGCCAACGCCTATGTAAGCTAACGTCACATTTGACCTCGTTCAATGATCACACCGACCCCTTTCGCTTGAGGTACAGCCCCGGGTTTAATTAAGTGAATTCTCACCCACGGCACTGAAAATGTCGTCATGATTAACGCTGCCACTTCTTCAGCGACGCGCTCGACCAATTGAAAGTGACCATTTTCGATATGGGACAAAACCGCTTGGCTAACTTGGGCATAATCCAGTGCGTCATTGACATCATCACTTTTTCCTGCAGGGCGATTATCATGCGCCATTTCAATATTGAGCACTAACTTCTGCTTAATATCTTGCTCCCAATCATAAGCCCCAATAGTGGTGATGACTTCCAATTGTTCGATAAATACTTTGTCCAATGCCATTTTCGTTTCCTTGCTGTAAGCCAACTCATTACCATTTCATATGAATATTTTGAGTCAAACTATTCATCTCAGGTAATAGATAAGAGTTCTGGGTTCATTATTTTCTTAGATTACGACTCATCGGATACCCAAGTCGAATAAAAACACGTAATATGCTGAAAATATACTATATACCCAAGTGACTTCAAGGTGCAGAATTCAGAGCGCTCTAGCAAGAAGCCGTTCAATGACGATTTGTGAAAGGGTATAAACACCTTTTCAAGCCAATCCAAGGCAGAAATGGATTGCCAAACGTTCACATAGGGTGAGTTAAAACAAGCTTTCTACTGTGTAAAATTGGAAGGAGATAGAATGATATGTTCACATCCAATTTACCTTGTATAAATTCTCGTTTTATTCTCGCTGAATATCGCCTCTTGAAACGACTCGGGGATAAAACCATCTCCAAACGATACAAAAGCAGCCAAGGAAAACCATGAGCATTTTGGCACTCGTCATGATCATTTTTGCTTACTTACTCGGATCCGTTTCGAGTGCGGTTCTGATCTGCCGTGTTTGTCAATTACCCGATCCTCGCTTACAAGGTTCAAAAAATCCAGGGGCCACTAATGTCCTCAGGGTTGGCGGAAAGTGGGCCGCAATCGGCGTACTCTTGTGTGATATTTTAAAGGGTATGATCCCAGTATGGGCGAGCTATTTTTTAGGTATTTCACCGCTAATGCTAGGTTTCATTGGCGTGGCTGCTTGTCTTGGGCATATATACCCTATCTTTTTTCATTTCAAAGGTGGAAAAGGTGTTGCTACTGCCGTGGGTACAATGGCTCCAATAGGCTTTGACCTAACCGGTATGGTAATGGCAACCTGGCTGGTGACTTTTGTATTCAGCCGTTATTCCTCTCTCGCGGCAATTGTCACTTCATTACTCGCTCCTTTTTATACTTGGATGGTAAAACCACAATACACCATCCCCGTTGCGATGCTTTCGTGCTTGATAATATTTCGCCATTATCACAACATCAAACGCCTAATCGATGGCAGTGAACCTAAAATAAAATCACCCAACAGCTCTCAATCTGATCTTTAAATACCAATAAAAACGGCAACCAATGAGGTTGCCGTTTTTAAATCATATTATCGACATCGATTAGTCAGTAATTGGTTCAAGTTGATCAATGGGCCAACGCGGTTGCGCCTGCACAGAAAGATCGGTCATTTCGCCATTACGTAAACGCTGCATGCCAGCATAAGCAATCATCGCACCATTATCAGTACAAAATTCAGTGCGAGGGTAATACACCGCGCCACCAACTTTGCTTGCTAATGCTTCTAAGGAAATACGTAACTGTTTATTGGCGCTCACACCACCAGCAATCACAATGCGTTTTAAGCCAGTTTGCTCTAAAGCTCGGCGACACTTAATCACCAAGGTATCACACACCGCTTCTTGGAAAGCATAAGCAATATCGGCGCGAGTTTGGTCATCATTGTCATTCGCTGCAATCGTATTGGCGGCAAATGTTTTTAACCCTGAGAAACTAAAATCAAGGCCTGGGCGGTCCGTCATTGGACGTGGAAACTTAAAGCGCCCTTTGGTACCCGTTTCAGCCAAGCGAGAGAGTAACGGGCCTCCTGGGTAGTCTAAACCCATTAATTTAGCTGTCTTATCGAAAGCTTCCCCTGCGGCATCATCAATCGACTCACCTAAAATGGTATATTCACCAATCGCTTTCACTTCAACCATCATGGTATGTCCACCTGAAACCAGTAATGCTACAAACGGAAATTCCGGTGGATTATCCTCAAGCATAGGAGCCAGTAAATGCCCTTCCATGTGGTGAACCGGTACCGCAGGCACACCCCAAGCATACGCCAAACTGCGACCAATGGTTGCACCAACCAATAGCGCCCCAACAAGACCAGGCCCTGCGGTATACGCCACACCATCAATGTCTTTGGAGGTTAAACCTGCTTCGGCTAACGCCGCTTTAATCAGTGGTATGGTTTTTTTTACGTGATCACGAGAAGCCAGTTCAGGCACTACGCCACCGTAATCCGCATGTAATTTCACTTGGCTGTACAATTGATGAGACAGTAAACCTTTTTCTTCATCAAAAATGGCAATCCCTGTTTCATCACAAGAAGTTTCAATACCTAAAATGCGCATAATATTCTCACGACCGTATGTGTCGATTAGTTGATTTTTATAGAATTGAGCGTAATCTTACCGCCTCGGAAAAAATTTAACCAGATCTTACCTTGATAATGCTTTACAAATGGGTATTGATCGGATTAAAATTCCGCACCATTTTTGATCTAGCTGATTAATATCCACTCTAACTTTTTTAGAGTCGATTTAAAAATCAGCATTAATGAATAACCCCTGAGGTGAAAGGCATATGCCAGTAGTTAAAGTACGTGATAACGAACCGTTTGACGTAGCATTACGTCGTTTCAAGCGCTCTTGCGAAAAAGCAGGTGTTCTTTCTGAAGTGCGTCGTCGTGAGCATTACGAAAAACCAACAACTGTACGTAAACGCGCTAAAGCAGCAGCTCAAAAGCGTCATGCTAAGAAGCTAGCTCGCGAAAACGCTCGTCGCGTTCGCTTGTACTAATAACTTAATCCCATTAAGGACTGAGTTATGGCTCTGATTGAACAACTCAAAGAAGAGCAAAAATTAGCGATGAAAGCCAAGGATAAATTACGCCTTGGCACTATCCGTTTAGCTCTATCAGCCATTAAGCAACGCGAAGTCGATGAGAGAATTACTCTGACCGATGACGACATTATTGCTGTAATGACTAAAATGGTTAAACAACGTCGCGATTCTGTTACGCAATATGAAGCAGCAAATCGTCAAGATCTTGCTGATGCTGAAAAAGCTGAAATCGTTGTACTTGAGGAATTTATGCCTCAACCGCTAAGTGAAGAAGAAGTAAGTGCTTTAATTGATAAAGCAATTACCGAATCAGGCGCAGCCGGCATGCAAGACATGGGTAACGTAATGGGGGTGTTGAAGCCCCTTCTTCAAGGTCGTGCAGATATGGGTAAAGTCAGTGGTTTAGTTCGCGCTAAACTCGCTTAAATACCCTGCTTAAATTTAAACAAGCCGTGTACTTCCATGAAGTTGCACGGCTTGTTTGTATTTATAAGCATAGGAATCGAAAGCTCATCGCTTGTAGCTCGATAAATCTGATCGAGAGACGATAAGCGAGCGCCCTAAACACGAAAATTGGATTCTATTCTTTATGGCAGGACACATTCCACGTAGTTTTATCGATGACCTTCTCGCTCGAGTTGATATCGTTGATCTTGTTGATCCACGAGTAAAACTTAAGAAACAAGGTAAAAACTACGGCGCATGTTGCCCGTTTCATAACGAGAAATCCCCCTCTTTTATCGTCAGCCCAGATCGTCAAACTTACCATTGTTTTGGCTGTGGTGTGCATGGTAACGCCATTGATTTTATGATGGTGTACGAACGCCTCGAGTTCGTCGAAGCGATAGAAGAGTTAGCCCATCTACAAGGTTTAGAAGTTCCTAGAGAACAACGTAGCGGGGGCAATTTCCAAAACTCAGCACCAAAAGCCAGCACAGAACAAAAACGAAATTTATACGATTTACTGGGAAGCATTAGCCAGTTTTATCGGTCTCAATTAAAAGTCTCAGCCAATAAAGTTGCGATTGAGTATCTCAAAAATCGTGGGCTATCGGGTGAGATAGTACAAAAATTTGACATAGGTTACGTGCCGGATGATTGGGATAGCGTACGTAAAAATTTTGGTCAACAACAAACCGTTCAAGACATGTTAGTCGAAGGCGGCATGTTAATTGAAAACGATAAAGGAAATCGTTATGACCGCTTCCGTGGTCGTATCATGTTTCCGATTCGTGACCGCCGTGGTCGTGTCATCGGCTTTGGTGGACGAGTTCTTGGCGATGAAAAACCTAAATACCTAAACTCACCAGAGACTCCGGTATTTCATAAAGGTAAAGAGCTTTATGGTTTATATGACGTTCTGCAAAGTCATAAGGAACCACAGCAAATTTTAGTCGTCGAAGGCTATATGGATGTTGTCGCTTTGGCGCAATATGGCGTTGACTACTCTGTTGCCGCGCTTGGAACGTCGACCACCGGTGATCACATGCAAATGCTGTTTCGCCAGACCGGTACCGTTGTGTGTTGTTATGATGGTGACCGAGCTGGACGTGAAGCGGCTTGGCGCGCGATGGAAAATGCACTTCCATATTTAAATGATGGTCGCCAGCTAAAGTTTATGTTTTTACCCGATGGGGAAGATCCAGATTCTTATATTCGTGAATATGGAAAAGAACAATTTGAACAGCAAGTGCATAGCGCTACCTCTTTATCAGAGTTTTTGTTTAGCACCTTAATGCAACAAGTGGATACCAGCAGCAATGAAGGTAAAGCCAAACTAACCTCCTTAGTGGTTCCATTGATAGAAAAAGTACCAGGCGGCACATTACGTCTATACTTACGCGACTTATTAGGTAAGAAACTAGGCTTACTCGATGAAAGGCAGTTACAACAATTAATTGCCAAGGAAACCAAGCAAGATTCGTTACCTCAGCCACATAAAGAAATAAAACGTACACCAATGCGTGTGGTTATCGCATTGCTTTTACAAAAACCAAGCTATGCTGAATTGGCACCAGACTTAAATAGTATTCGTCATATAGACCTACCCGGACTAAGTTTATTACTTAGCCTACTTGATATTTGTAGAGAAAATCCCCATATCAAGTCGGGTCAGTTATTAGAACACTGGCGAGATCAGAAAAATGAAGCTTTATTATCACGCTTAGTAAATTGGGATATTCCCCTCAATGATGATAATGAACAAGATGTATTTTTAGATACATTGGATAAAATATTAGCCCAATGTATCGCAAAGCAAATTGAAACATTGCAAGCGAAAGAAAGAAGCTCCGGCTTATCAGTCGAGGAGAAACGGGAGTTGCAAGACTTGATTCTTCAACGTCCTTAGTTAGCTTATGGCCCAGCTTAATTGCTTCAGGTGGTCAGCAATGAATAAATTTGTTATTATTGGCGGTTTGCATTTCGCATACTAATATTCTTCACTCAGACCTCAAGTTGGATATCGTCGATGGATCAAAATCCGCAGTCACAGCTAAAGTTACTTGTCGCAAAAGGTAAGGAACAAGGCTATCTGACCTACGCCGAAGTAAACGACCACCTACCTGAAGAAATCGTAGATTCAGAACAGGTAGAAGACATCATTCAAATGATTAACGACATGGGTATCCAAGTCGTTGAAACCGCACCAGATGCGGACGATCTTATGTTGAATGAGGCAGTAGCAGATGAAGACGCTGCCGAAGCCGCAGCAGCCGCACTTTCAAGCGTTGAAAGTGAAATAGGCCGTACCACTGACCCTGTGCGCATGTACATGCGTGAAATGGGTACAGTTGAACTATTAACCCGTGAAGGTGAAATCGACATTGCAAAACGCATTGAAGATGGCATCAATCAGGTTCAATGTTCTGTTGCTGAATACCCTGGAACCATTTCATACATTCTTGAGCAGTTCGATAAAGTTCAAGCTGAAGAACTCCGTCTTACCGACATTATTTCGGGCTTCGTTGATCCTGATGATGATGGCAATGCCGCCCCAACGGCCACTCACGTTGGTTCAGAGCTTGCTGTCGCTGATGACGACCTTGATGATGACGATGATGAAGATTCGGATTCAGACGAGGACGAAGAAGAGGAAGATACAGGCATCGATCCTGAGCTTGCTCTTGAACGTTTCACTGAATTACGTAATACGTATCAAAACTTACAATTAGCCATCAATGAGCATGGACGTGAGAGCAAAGCGATCTCGGCAAGCAAACAAGAGTTTCTTGATGTTTTCCGTCAATTCCGCTTAATTCCAAAACAGTTTGATTACCTCGTTAATGGTTTGAAAAACTCAATGGATCGCGTACGTACTCAAGAGCGCTTAATCATTCGTACTGTTGTTGAATACGGAAAAATGCCGAAGAAAGCATTCGTACAAGCCTTTACTGGTAACGAATCTTCTGATGCATGGTTAGATAACATTCTTGCTTCAGGTAAGCCTTACGCTGAAAAGATCAAGCAAAGCGAAGAAGATCTTCGTCGCTCAATCTACAAGCTAAAGAGCATTGAAGAAGAAACCTCTTTGAACGTACAAACGATCAAAGACATCAGCCGTCGTATGTCAATCGGTGAAGCGAAAGCGCGTCGTGCGAAGAAAGAAATGGTTGAAGCGAACTTACGTCTGGTTATTTCTATCGCGAAGAAATACACCAACCGTGGTCTGCAATTCTTGGATCTCATCCAAGAAGGTAACATTGGCCTAATGAAAGCCGTAGATAAATTCGAATACCGTCGTGGTTATAAGTTCTCAACTTATGCAACATGGTGGATTCGTCAGGCGATCACTCGTTCAATTGCTGACCAAGCGCGTACGATTCGTATTCCGGTACACATGATTGAAACCATTAACAAATTGAACCGTATCTCTCGCCAGATGCTTCAAGAAATGGGTCGTGAACCGTTACCAGAAGAATTGGCTGAGCGCATGCAAATGCCAGAAGACAAGATTCGTAAAGTACTGAAAATTGCGAAAGAGCCAATCTCAATGGAAACACCCATTGGTGATGACGAAGATTCGCATCTAGGTGATTTCATCGAAGATACCACGCTTGAGCTACCTTTAGACTCAGCAACTTCAACCAGCTTGAAGTTTGCAACTAAAGATGTGCTAGCTGGCCTTACGCCTCGTGAAGCTAAAGTACTTCGTATGCGTTTCGGCATCGACATGAATACAGACCATACTTTGGAAGAAGTCGGTAAACAGTTCGATGTAACTCGTGAACGTATTCGTCAGATCGAAGCAAAAGCATTACGTAAACTTCGTCACCCAAGCCGCTCAGAAACACTGCGCAGCTTCCTTGACGAGTAATCAAGTTTCGAGTTGAATAATAAAAGGTGAGCATTTGGCTCACCTTTTTTATATTTGTGATTTAAAACTGTTTAAGTGGATAAAAACTAAGCGTAATAGAGCCCTTGGCATCTAGACACCCCTAAGTCATTCCCCTATAATCGTTCAACTATTTGGCCCCATAGCTCAGCTGGTTAGAGCGCACGACTCATAATCGTTAGGTCCACAGTTCAAGTCTGTGTGGGGCCACCATATACAAAAAAGGCGTAGCAGGTTAATTAC
The DNA here is from genome assembly GCF_000286955.2 of Vibrio rumoiensis 1S-45. GTDB lineage: Bacteria > Pseudomonadota > Gammaproteobacteria > Enterobacterales > Vibrionaceae > Vibrio > Vibrio rumoiensis_A. The sequence continues at coordinate 31,968 of NZ_AJYK02000062.1, read as the reverse complement.
CCGCTACGCCTTTTTTACATCGGCTAATTATCGCTTAAAATCCATATCAAACAAAATAATGAATTTACAGTCAACCATCCGATCAAAAAAGCTTGAGTAGACAATTGCCTCTCAAGCTTTTTGATTGTTAACCAAAGGTTATTTATTTTTACCTAGAGACTATCTTAGGCCGGTTTCACTAACTGACCATGTTTTGCCGAGCCAACATAAAATGCAGGTTTAGTACCGGGGAAAAGCCAATAAGGTGACATTTCCGACGATGGAAACATATTAGGGAAGCGAGGATCTCGCTTTGAAGGCCCAGCAATGGTTTTTTCCATCACCATTGAAATGTACTGATCAACCGCATTTTCCATGGTGTTACCGTTAATAATCACCTCAGTGCCAATGGTATCGGCATACTTTGACACCCCAGCTGCTTTAGAAAGCTTAGGCGCATAAGCATCAACACTCACGCCATTTTCACTGGTAACCCAAAGCCCTTCATCAGTGTGGGTTATGATAGAGTGATTACCTTCTGTGTGACCAGGAGTATGGACCAGAGCCACGCCCTCACCGAGCATAATAGATCCTTCAAATTGAATCACACGATCTTCTGGAATGCCTTTAATACCGCTTGGGCAATACCAATCAGCTTGATACGGATTTAGGTCTTGGGTCGATTCCCATTCTTTTTTATGCACTAATAACTTGGCATTCGGGAAGAAAGCTTGTTCAGTGTCGGTTCCAAGCCAACGTCTTACATCTTGAGTATGCAGATGATCATAAGTAATGTAATCAATATCTTCTGGCTTTAAGCCTATGCTTGCCAGCACTTCAGGGACGGTAAATTGACGTTGCAATAAGAACTTAGTGATCCAACCTGGAGTGTTATCTTGCAAACGACGGAAGAATGGCGTTTCGCCACCGCGTTCGTGATCCGATGGAGAAACCAGCATGGTTTTCATGCCTTCCGATGTCTCAAATTGCACGACGAATACACGGTTTTGAATGTGCATGTATTCTACAAATCGCTCGCATGAGAAAGCATTACGTAAACCATAACGTACTGGATAAGGCACTTTGATGAGATCAAATGATTGAAAGTATTTCACTTTCGGGCCAGCTAACATTTCTTCACGAAACAATAATGCCGCCGCACGTGTATCTTCGACTCGTTGTTGTTGGCCTGAAGCCTGGCGAGTGTTGTCAAAGTGAGTAATTGGTGTGAAAAAATCCATGTAAAAATTCTCCGTCCTAATTTAATGCCTATCATTAAGGCCTCATGGTAGGAGGCATTGAGGCTTTTTATAATACTTTGTACTCAAAATTGAGAGTCAAACAACTGTTTAATTTATCTTGTTGTTGGCTAAAAGACATCTCTCTTGCTCACAAAACTCACATTTTAATAACATTTCTATCAGTTAAAACCATCACTGCTCGCTTACGAGTACAAAAAAAGCCACATATTAGTGGCTTTTTATCATGTTAAAGCACTCTAAGCTTAGTACAAAAGAATGATTAAGCTTGTTTCTTCATTAACGATTGGCGGTATTGAACGATATCTTCAATCGTCAGCACTGGCATATTGTGAAGCTTACCAAAAGCGACAATTTCTTCTGCTCGCGCCATCGTACCATCCGGGTTTGTCACTTCACACAATACACCTGCTGGATTTAAACCGGCTAGTTGCATTAGGTCTGTTGTGCCTTCGGTATGACCGCGGCGCGTAAGTACTCCTCCTTTACGAGCGCGTAATGGGAAAACATGACCTGGACGAGCAAGATCGCTTGGCTTTGCATCAGCAAAGATAGCAGTTTTAATGGTGGTCACTCGATCTGCTGCTGAAACACCAGTCGTCACGCCTTGTTTGGCTTCAATCGACACGGTAAATGCAGTTTGATTTTGGCTATTGTTATCCACGACCATTGGCGGCAATTCAAGTTGATCAGCTTGCTCGTCACTTAAGCACAAACACACAATGCCACTGCCTTCGCGGATCATCAATGCCATTTGAGCGTCCGTTAAGTTTTCAGCAGAATAAATCATATCGCCTTCGTTTTCGCGATCTTCATCATCCAGCACAAGTACGCCTTGGCCTTGTTGTATTGCAAGTAATGCAGCTTCAACACGTTCGATTGGGTTGCCAAATTCAGCAAGTAAAGAAGGTTGTTTCTGATTCATGGTAATAGCTCCTGTAGATACCAGAATCAGGGCTATGCAGAAGGGGTTCGACCCAGACACAGCGAGGCTGCGTTTTTGATCAAACGTTAAATGCACTTAACTTCCTTTATAAAAAAATAAAGGGTAATTAAGCGCAATATATCCTCTCCCATCCAGACTATTACTGTCGGCTCTGGCATCTCACCAGATCTGCTGACCTTGATCCGAAAATCAAGCGCTCGCGGGCTGATAACGTCACAATGCGTTATATACCGCCGGTGGGGAATTACACCCCGCCCTGAGAATAAATTAAATAAATTGTGTCTGCCTTATGGCAGGTGCTCAATACTATTACAGCTTTCAATTAAAATCTAATTGATATGTCGTTAAATACAAAAAACCTCAGCGAATGGCTGAGGTTCTTTAGTTTGAAGCTTCAGTAAAGATTAAGCTGCTGCTTTTAGTTCTTCTACTGTCGCTTTCACTTTCTTTTCACCGATTGGCAGTACGCTACGACCGAACTCACCATTGATGATGGTTGCCATGGCTAAATAAACAGCACTTGAGCCACAGAATAAACCGACGATACCAGCAATGTGGCCAATCGTTGCATTACCAGTGAAATCACCGGCTGCAAGTAAGAAGAATAATACGGTTAAGCTACCAAATACCACTTGCTTAGCAACTGGGTAGCGAGCCAATGTTGCAATGAACATTAAACCCGTAAAGATGCCCCAAATCGTCAAGTAAGACGCTAAGAAGTAAGCAGACGTCGCTTCACCTAAGCCCATACCTGGCATTAGGATTAAACCCACTAAAGATAGCCAAAACATGCCATAAGAGGTAAATGCAGTGGTACCAAACGTATTACCGTTTTTGTATTCCATGATGCCGGCGATCACCTGAGCGATACCACCGTAAAAAATGCCCATAGCAAGAATAACTGTGCTTAATGGAAATAAACCTACGTTATGCAGATTCAAAAGAATCGTTGTCATACCAAAAGCCATTAGGCCTAATGGTGCTGGGTTTGCTGGTTTTGTAGTGATTGACGTCGACATAAGGTTACCTGGTTAAAATGTGATCGAAACGATAAAAAGCGGCGTATTATTGTCGATGCTTATGTCTTTGTAAAACCTTTTGTGAGCTAACTCTCAAAAAAATATTTAACATCAAATAAAAAGCCTCAATAACACCGAAAAAGGCATGATTGAGGCTGAAATATTGTACTTAAAAGCCAATTTAGCTGATTTTGGTCGTCGGCGGTGTCGTCGTCGTCGTCGTCGTCGAGACGGGTTCTACCTTTATCTCAGATTGTAATTCTGGTTTTAATTCATTGCTTTCAATCGTGTCTGACTCAACTTTTGGCTGCGGTGCATTTTTTAATACAATCACAGGGCGAGTAATAAATAAGTTGTTCGGATACAACACGGCATCACCGTCTATATTGCGCATCTGCACATTCATAAACGACATTTCAATAATTTCACCTTCGATAAAGTTTGCGCCATCCACAACCCTTACCCAACGCCCAATACGACAATCATTTTGGGTAAACAAAATCAAGAAACTGGTTAAATTACTTAATAAAGACCAACCGGCAAATAGCGCCACGCCCAGTAATGCAAACATGGAAGAGCCAACCACCAGCAAACCACGCAGTTCAATTCCCCAGATCATCAACAAGACACAAATCAAAAGAATAGATGTGATGGTGTTAAGTAGTAACCGAGCACGTTGCTTTCGATGCGGACTAATCCCGGCTTTCATGCTGCGCAAAAAGATTTTGGCTGGCATGCGGCGTAGCATCGGATAAAAAATCAGAAGCACTGCAGTGATTAACCACTTGTAATAATCTTGGGCGAAATCAATCCACTGTTGTGGCATTTCAAACATATTTCACAACCTCTTCTGCAAGGTAAAGAATAAACAATTCACGTTTTATCGGTATCTCTCATTTATCTATATCCAATCATTTATATAGATAAAGCTTTCTTTTGATATCGATTAGCGAGCACCGCACAGTAAAAAATCTGCAATGGATGATAAATCATTATCGGCAATAAAATCATACCTAATCGTGGGTCTGCGCCAAAAATCACTTTCGCCATAGGCACACCTGCCGCTAAGGTTTTTTTACTACCACAAAACACAGCTGCCACTTCATCTGCATGATCAAAGCCAAAGCGTTTTGCACTCCATACCATCAATTGCACAATGAACGCTAAAACAACGCAACAAATCAGCACCGACATCAAGACATATTCAATAGAGAAACTATGCCAAATCCCTTCAGCGACAGAATCACTGAAAGCATTAAACACAATTAATAAGATGACGTATTTATCCAACTTACCAACAATATTCTTATGCTTTTCAAACGTACTCAGCAATAATGGCCTTAACACCTGTCCTAATATCATAGGTAATAATAGCATTTTCGATATCGAGGTAATCGAATCCATAATATCAAGATGAAGTCCTTCAAAGCCCATAAATACTTGGATTAACAAGGGTGTAATGAAGATACCTAAAATGCTCGACAATGATGCATTAAAGATCGCCCCTGGCATATTACCTTTACCAATTGCCGTCATAGCAACAGAGGAAGAAATAGTACTTGGCAACACAAATAAGAAACAAAAGCCAAACGCCAGTGCACTCGGCATTAATGCCAACATGCCTTGACCAAAGATCACCCATAACATCGGATAAACAACAAAAGTGGCCGATTGGATAAAAAGATGCAAACGCCAGTTACTCACGCCATCTTTTAATGCTTTGGGTGATAAACCAATCCCATGCAAAAAAAACACCAGAGCAATACCTATACCGGTAATGTTATCTAAATGCAGTAATCCATCGCTTTTCCCTACCTGAGGAATCACTGACGCTAAAATCATGGCGATCACCATTGCGACCAAGAACCATTCTTTTTTTAGTGCTTGAATAACACTGTCTTTCATTTTTCCACCATCACTTTGATGTTATTTTTGTTAAAGTTTATGACTTTTTATTATCATCATTTAAACTGAATTAGCATAAAAAACGTTCAACACATCCATATTATGAGACGTTTCCCTTAAAGAAGCAGAAAACCCTTCGGATTAAGCCTCTGTTTACCCTACAATAATAACGAGCCTCAGTAAAAGATGATGCTGAATTACTTTCGATAAAGCTAATGATATGCTCAATACAGAAAGCGAACCAATAAGGAAAGACAATGACACTAGATTATGTAGCCTTAGGCATACTCATCTTTGTAGTACTGGTGATATTTTACGGCATCATCGTTATACATGATATCCCGTATGAAATATCTAAAAAACGTAACCACCCTCATCAAGATGCCATTCATGTAGCAGGCTGGGTAAGCTTGTTTACATTACACGTTTTATGGCCGTTTTTGTGGATATGGGCGACCTTATGGCGCGAAGACCGAGGATGGGGCTTCACCAAGCTACAAGAAGAACAGCATGATGTTCAACATCGAGTTGATGAACTTTCCAGTCAAGTTATTCAGTTGCAAGAACAGTTGGCTCAGCTTACCTCTCAAACAAAAGAAAGTGCTACAGCGCAACAAGATCATCAGGCACAGCACAACCAACCAGAACAAGAAACCAGCCAGACACCGAACAACATCACAGGAGAGTCTAAATAATGGAAACGATACTGACTCTGACCTATATCGCTTTTTGTATTGCCATTTTTAAAATCTTTCGTATCCCCCTTAATAAATGGACTGTTCCAACTGCGGTGCTTGGCGGCGTTGTTTTATTGGGTACGATATTTTTATCGATGAACTATCTCCACCCATTTACACAACTTGGCGGGCAAATTTATAGCACCACCCCAATGGTTTCCAACGTTCGGGCTCGTGTTGTATCGGTGGATATAGAACCGAACCAATTAGTTAAGCAAGGTGATGCACTTGTTCATTTAGATGACACACCGTTTAAAGCCATTGTGGTTCAGAAACAAGCGGCATTAGCGGCAGCAAAACAAAATGTTTTGGTGTTAGAAGCCGCCTACAAACAAGCAGCAGCGGTGACAGCTCAATCGGTAGCAGAAAGAGATCGTACTCAACGTGAAGCGGCTCGTTACCAAAAAGGCTACAAACGTGGCGCGTTTACTTTGCAACAAGTTGATGACACAAGACAAGCAGCAAAAGGTGCAGAAGCTGCTTATCAAGCTGCTATGGCCAGTGAAAATGCCGCTAAAGCTGCATTTGAATCACAAATCGATGGAGTAAATACTTCCGTTGCAGAAGCACAAGCTGCACTCGACCAAGCTCAATTTAACTTGGATCAAACCGTCATTCGTGCGCCAACCGATGGTTACGTTTCTCAATTAGCGCTAAAACCAGGTGTCATGGCGGTACCACTCCCATTAAAGCCAATCCTCACCTTTATTAGCACGCAAGATCATTACTTTGTTGGTGCTTTCCGTCAAAACTCTGCTTTAAGCATTAAAGTTGGCGAAGAAGCTGATGTTATTTTCCGTGCTTTACCGGGTAAATCATTCAAAGCGGAAGTAACACAAATCATACCTGCCATTGCCGAGAGTCAAATACAAGCAGGCGGCGCCTTATTAGGCACTAATGCTCTGCAAACTCAAGGCCGAATTATGGTTAAGTTTAAACTTCACGATGATATAAGCCAGTACAACCTTCCGATGGGGACAAATGTTGAAATCGCGGTTTACTCTGAGCGTCTCGAAGAAATAGCCATTATTCGTAAGATACTCATTCGAATGAAAAGCTGGCAAAACTACATCTACTTTGATCACTAAGAATGTGTAACCACACAACCTAGTTAAGTCGAATGACGTTAAGTAGAAGTTAACATTCAAAAAAGCCTCGTCAATATCACACTCATTGACGAGGCTTTTCTATTATTGATCACAACACGACAACAGCACTCAAGTAACGTCAAAATGCAGAATTCAGAGTTATCATCTTTACGTTACTTGATGGAACAAATTTCCGCTAAAGTACTTAAACGCTTTTGAGGACTTGCGACATAAGGGTTATTGGTATCCCATGCATAACCTGCCAATATGGAACTGATTTTCTTTTTAATATCTGGGTTAGCATTTTCAAAAAACACCACATTTTGGAAGCGGCCATCATACCAACCTTCCACATAAGCCCTGAACGTATTCACGCCCACCATTAACGGTTTGGCATAATCCTGCTGCCAATCAACAGCTTCACCTTTTAATTGGCGTACTAGAACATCAGTTGCCAACTCGGCAGACTTCATAGCAATTGTCACACCAGAAGAGAATACTGGATCTAAAAACTCCCCAGCATTACCCAACATGGCATAATTATTCGCGGCTAAATGTTTTACGTTCGCTGAGTAGCCACCAATGGTGCCGCTTGCATGACAAAAATCGGCATCACGAAACAGCTGACCTAAATGTGGCTCTTCTTGAGTCAGTTGCTTTAGCGCAGTAATTTCATCTTGTGGATAGGAATCAAAAAACTCAGGCGTTGCTACCACTCCAACCGAACACCGACCATTACTAAATGGAATCAACCAATACCACACATCGGCGTGTTTTGGGTGAACATAAATAGTAATTTTATTACGATCATAGTTTAACTCGGTGGCCAAGTTTTCAGTGATGTTATCTGTGACATGGGTAAACATTGCTTTACGTGGTGGCAAGCCTGAAGGCGATTCCAAATCAAGCAACCTAGGCAAGACACGCCCATACCCACTAGCATCTAAAATGAAATCAGCTTCAATTTGATAAGGCTGCTGTTGCTCATCAATCACAGAAAGGATCGGTTTTTCAAGGTTAACATCGACAGCCGTTACCGTATGTTGATAGCGTATTTCCACCCCTTGCTTTTGCGCTTCATCAGCTAGCAACTTATCAAATGGACCACGCTGAACTTGAAAAGTAGTACCTTCTCCCTCAGTGTATTTTTGAGTGAAATCAAAATGGGTGTACTTTCCATTACGACGAAAAGCAGCGCCATTTTTAAATTGATAACCAGCTTTATTCACTGCATCAAATAACTTGGCTTTTTTCAAACTCTCCATACAGGCCGGAAGCAAGCTTTCTCCAATAGAGAAACGAGGGAAAGTACTGCGTTCTAACACAATACAATCAACATCGTGTTGCTTTAAAATCGCCGCAGCCACAGAACCCGAAGGCCCTGCACCGATAATTACTACAGAGGTGCGTTGTTTCTCTATCACTAATAAATATCCTATTCAAGCAGGTATCCATACCTGTTTCACTCGAAGTTACCACTTCAATTACTTTGGGTGCCCATATCCTGAATCGACGTTAATCCAAGATCAATCAACACTTTTGATTAAGGCATTCTTCGAATAAACCTCGATCAAGTTCTTAATTTTATATCAATAATACAAGTAACAAGATAACACTCACATCAATAAAAATGCTATTTTTACGCTTCATTTCAATAAAATGGTATGAACTGAGAATAATGAGCAAAATTGCATTTACGATTGAAGATTGGTACGCCCTTTCACCGGGATTAACGGATCGCTCCGCTTGGAAACGCTGGGCCATAAGCGAACAATGGCCAACTGAACCTGAAGCTCTAAGTACTCATCTAATTCCTGCCATGATGCGCCGACGAATGAGCCCTTTAAGTAAAGTAGCACTGCAAACAGCGATGTACTTGCAACAAAACCTGCAGCAACAGCAACAATCCTTTGATTACTTGGTTTTTTCAAGCCGCCACGGAGAGCTGCCTCGTACCGTGGATTTATTGCAACAAGTTCTGCAAGGTGAAGAGGCTTCCCCAATGGCATTTTCACAATCTGTTCATAATACCAGCGTTGGTTTATTTACTATCGCCAGCAAAAGCCCTATTCCAGCTACCTCTTTAGCGGGTTGTGAAAGCAGCCTTCATTACGCGTTAATCGAAGCCTACGCCTACCTTGAAGATAATCCAGAACATAAGGTATTAGTGTTAGATTTTGATGCGCCTTTGCCACAACCGTATACCGTTTTTGAAGATGACACACATCAACCTTTATACGCTTTAGGCTTAGTGCTTCGTGCAGGAAATAATACAGAACTTACTTGGAAGCCTTTAGAAAACATGAAGCAGCCCATTATTAAGCACTCACTAACATTAGAAACATTAAAGCAATTAGCCTTACATGAACAACAAATAAACGCCAAATGGCAGATAAGTGATTCTCGAACACAATGGGCCTGGAATCATCAATAGGAATTTAGACATAACTCGCAATTAAAATAACAATGTTAAACAAGCAAGATTATCGCACGAATATGACGGCACAACAGAAGAGACAGACTATGCCCTTATCTTTTGGACAAAAACTCAATAAATACTGGCGGGTGATCGCAACTGGCAGTTGTTTTGCTATTTTTGGATTAGGAGCGCTTGGGTTAACTTTTATTGTTTTCCCTATAATGACTTTGACCACTCGTCATCAAGAACAACGTGAAATGCGAGTACAGGCGATCATCAAACACGCCTTTAGCTTATTTTGCCAAACCATGAAGTTCACTGGCGCGATTGATTATCGGTTTGATCATAGTGAAATCATGCAACAAGATCGCAACTGCTTAATTCTAGCCAATCATCCAAGTTTAATTGATTACGTTCTTATCGCCTCGAAGTTGAAGCAATGTGACTGTTTAGTTAAAGCGGCAATTTGGCATAATCCTTTTATGAAAGGCATTGTTAAATCAGCAGGCTATATTCCTAATCGCGACCCTGAAAGCTTATTAGAAGACTGCAGTCAGCGGCTAAAACAAGGCAATGTATTATTAATTTTCCCGGAAGGTACTCGAACCACACCAGGTAAAACCTCTAAATTACAACGAGGTGCCGCGCAAATTGCAGTACGAACACAAACCGATATTCGTTTGATACATATAAGGGTTACGCCGAACTTTTTGACCAAACAAATGAAATGGTATCAAGTTCCTGACGTAAAACCCTTTTTTCACATTGAAGTGAAAGGTAAGATAGCGGTCAGTGAGTTTATAGAAAATTGTGACTCACCCACCACAGCAGCGCGTCATCTCAATCAACATTTATCAACGGCACTTTTCCCTGATATGACGCTTGAACAAAACACAGAGACATCCTCATAACATATTTAGGTAGGCTAGCGTGCAGCAGTTACACAACGAATTAAAACGATTAATTATTGATGCTTTAAATCTAGAAGACATTCAAGTTGAAGATATTGACTCTGATGCACCTTTATTTGGTGACGGCCTAGGTTTAGATTCTATCGATGCCCTTGAACTCGGCCTTGCCGTAAAGAAAAAATACCATGTCGTAATTGATGCCGATGACACTCAAACTCGTGAACATTTTGCATCCGTTGCCAACCTTGCTAATTATATTGCAAGTCAACAAGCATAATTTAACGCTTATTCTATACCTTAAATAGTTGACGTTGCTGTGAACGTATCCGACAAAACAGCCGCTTCAAATAAGAAAGGTATACACTCGTTAAATTGAACATTAGCTTTAACTATCAAGCGTGAAAAATATGACGGAAATAAATAGAGACGAAGTGTTTAACCAAGTGCGTGATGCCTTTGTTGAACTATTTGAAATAGATGCTGACGACATCAAACCTGAATCAAAACTATACCAAGAACTCGATCTTGATAGCATTGATGCCGTAGATCTTGTGGTGCACTTGCAAAAACTTACAGGCAAAAAAATTCAACCTGACGAGTTTAAAGCCGTTCGTACTGTTAACGATGTTGTAGACGCGGTTACCGAGTTACTCAAGGACAAATAATGCGCGCATTGACGGCTTTGTCCGCCTTATTACTGCTGGCGTACCCGTTAGCGGTTTACTATGGCTTAAGCCGTTGGGGCATTGGCGTCATTGGCGGCGTGTTTGCTGTACTTTTCATTTTAAGAATTGTGGCTGGTAGTAACACAAAACTGAAAGAATTAAAGTACATTGCTTGGCTCAGTGGTGGCGCGGGGATCACCCTTACCTTGCTGGCAACATTGTTTCGTGAACATGGCTGGTTTACCTTTTATCCAGTGATTGTTAGCACGTTAATGTTCGTCTTGTTCTTTAGCAGCTTGTGGCAAAAGCAAACGCTGATTGAGCGTCTGGCTCGCCTGCAAGATCCTAATTTACCGCAAAGTGGCGTTCAGTATACTCGCACCGTCACGAAAGTATGGTGTGGTTATTTTGTCATTAATGGCAGTATTGCGCTCTACACCTGCTTTCTGCCTTTATCGATATGGACACTCTACAACGGTTTGATCAGCTATTTACTGGCTGGCTGTTTATTTGCAATTGAATGGCTGGTGAGATTACGAGTTCAAAAGAAGTCGAATTTAAAATAGGCAATTAACGTCTCACCGACCGATTCATCAATCCATGGAAAGCACCACCAGCATGAGCCAAACCTTAACGCCTTTTAGCCAACTGTTGTCGAGTTCTCGCGCTTTATCAATAAAGGTCGCGATCACCGAAACGCATACTGTAACTTGGGAGCAATTCACCCAAGATGTCCAGCAAGTGTGTGAGTTACTCGATAAGCAACCGCTTCAACGTTGGGCAATTGGTTTTCAAAACAGTTATTGGTTTACGGTCGCCTTTATGGCGATATGTCAAAGTGGTAAGCAGCCCGTTTTACCAGGTAATCTTCAGCCTAGTGCATTAGCCGAATTATCTCATCAGTTTGATGCAATACTGCACGATGATGCGATAGAAGATACTTGGTTTGATCAACACCCCAATCACGCGAACATTGCGTTACCTGCGGCTGAATTGACCTCACAAGTGACCTCTCACCATGAATTCCAACCACTGACAGATGTGTTAGTCACTTTGTTTACTTCCGGTTCCAGTGGTCAGCCTAAAGCGATTGAAAAACCGCTGTCTATTTTGGAGAAAGAAGTCTCCCAACTTGAAGCGACATGGGGCGATAAACTGCAAGATTGCGTCATTGCTAGTACCGTTTCCCATCAACATATCTATGGGTTGTTGTTTCGCATTTTATGGCCATTATCAACAGGCCGCGCCTTTCTAGAATGCGATTGGCAATATCCTGAGCAAATTATGCAGCATGCGGATCTCAATCTCGCATTAGTCAGCAGCCCGGCATTATTAAAACGACTCAACGAACAACAAAAAACTAAGTGCTTTCGTGCGCTGTTTTCTTCTGGCGGTCCATTGCCTCATGACGCCGCACAAACTTGCCTGCAATTGTTTGAGCAATACCCACACGAGATTTTAGGCAGCACCGAAACCGGAGGCATTGCACATCGCCAGCAGTTAACGCCACAAACACCATGGAAAACTTTTACCGGTACCCAAGTGGGCACAAACTCGGAAAGCTGTTTACGAATTCTGTCGCCATTGGTCGATCCTGATCATTGGTATCAAACCGCCGATCAATGCCAAATGATCAGTGACGATCAGTTCATCTTAAAAGGTCGCGCGGATCGTGTGATCAAAATTGAAGAAAAGCGGATCTCTTTAACTGAGATCGAAAAACGCTTAAACGCCATGGGTGATATCCAAGAAGCGGCGGTGATCCCTTTTCAAGATCCTAAACGTCTTATTGTGGCGGCAGTATTGAAGTTAAGCCCTCAAGGTCTGCAAAAACTCGATGACATTGGCAAAGGTCAATTTTGGCTAATGTTACGTAAAGCCTTGCATCAATGGATTGAACCGGTCGGTATTCCGCGTCGTTTTCGTGTGGTGGATGAGATCCCACTAAACACTCAAGGTAAACGCCTTATCAGTGATATAGAGCGCCTTTTTCACCCAGAAAGCACTAAGTGAAGCTTATGACACTCATTAGAAAGCCAACGATATTACGCCAACACAGTACTCACGATAGTGTCGAACTTTGGTTGAAAATTGATAGCGACATTGAAGACTTTAATGGTCATTTTCCTATTTTCCCGAGCCTGCCGGGCGTCACTCAAGTTGATTGGGCAGTCTTTTATGGCCAGCAATACTTGAATGCACCAGCCAGTTTTCAAGGAATGGAAGTGATCAAATTCCAAGAGCCTATTTTAAAAGAACACGAAGTGAAGCTCAGTTTGACTTGGCAGGCGGAAAAACAAAAACTGTATTTCACCTATACCTCCGAGCACAATGAAGAAGTGAAAACCCATTCTTCTGGCCGAATTTTATTAGGGTAAAGGATTGAGTATCGAGATGACGGATTTTAACCCTTGCTTTGTCATTCCTTGCTATAACCACGGCTCAACCATGGCGGCGGTGATTGATTCGTTGCTTCCCTTTGGTTATCCGATTTTTGTGGTGGATGATGGTAGCAATGCGACAACCAAAGCAGAGCTAGCTCAACTGGAATCGATAGAAAGCCTAACCTTAATTACTCTTGGGATTAACCAAGGTAAAGGTGGCGCGATGATTTCAGGGCTTCGTCACGCTCACTTACAAGGCTTTAGTCATGCTATTCAAATAGACGCCGATGGTCAGCATGATATTGCCGCGATTCCACAATTGATTGAGGGCGCTCGCCAATACCCGAAGCGGTTAATTTCTGGTCGTCCTATTTATGATGAATCGGTTCCTAAAGCGCGCTTTTATGGCCGATACGCGACTCACGTATGGGTATGGATTGAAACCTTATCTTTAGAAATTCAAGACAGCATGTGCGGCTTTCGAGCTTACCCTCTGCAAGCCACCATCGACACATTAAACCAATATGACATTGGCAAGCGCATGGATTTTGATACCGAAATCATGGTCAAAATGTATTGGCAAGGCTGTCGTTTTCACTTCATCAAAACTAATGTGTTTTACCCTGAAGGCGGCATTTCTCACTTTGATGCTTTGCATGACAATATTCGTATCAGCAAAATGCACACCAAATTATTCTTTGGCATGTTGCCACGAATACCCAAATTGATCGCTCGTCATTTTTCCACACAACCTTCCGCTGAGTCTGAGCCTCAATCAAGTGGTCAGCATTGGGCGAAAAGCAAAGAACGTGGCACTGTGCTCGGCATCAAATTGTTGATGATGGTTTATGCACTACTTGGCCGTCCTGTTTTTAACCTGATTCTGAAACTGGTGATCAGTTACTACTACCGCACAGGTAAATCAGTTCGACAAGCATCTGAGCAATTTCTAAAACAAATACAAGAATATGCCATTCAACAAAATATCTCTTTAGATCACTCTAGCACTCTGCCGCTTTCTAGCTATCAGCATTTATTGTCGTTTGGAAAAACCATGTTAGATAAGCTCGCAGGATGGCGAGGTGACATCAAAATCAATGATTTAACCATTCATGGCCAACCGCATTTTGATCACGTCATTGGTAACAAACAAGGCATCGTCATTTTAGGATCTCACCTTGGGAATTTAGAACTGTGCCGAGCATTAGGCCGAGTGCGTAGTAAGGTTACCATTAATGCATTAGTCTTTACTGAACACGCAGAGCGCTTTAACCGAGTAATGAAAGCGGTCAATCCCGATTCGTCAATTAACCTGATTCAAGTTAATACACTTGGTCCTGACACCGCTATTTTACTGCAACAAAAATTAGAACAAGGTGAATGGGTGGTGATTGTAGGGGATCGTACTTCAACCACTAAAGAGCACCGAGTGGTATGGGCTGACTTTTTAGGTAAACCGGCACCTTTCCCACAAGGGCCGTTTATGCTCGCGACCGTCTTAGCCGCACCTGTGTACTTATTATTCGGGCTACGTGATGATTCCAATTCAAATAAACGCCCGCGCTATGATGTCTATTTCGAACCTTTTAGTGAACAAATTATACTCCCGCGTAAACAACGTATGGAAGCGCTTCAAGCCGTGGTTCAGCAATATGCTCATCGCTTAGAACATTTCACGATGAAAGCGCCATTACAGTGGTATAACTTTTTTAATTTTTGGCAGCTCAGCGAGACTGAATCAGTCAGCAATGCGCCAGATAACTCAAACAACTCGAGTAAACAAGATGACAACTCAGAATCCAAATAATGCAGCAGTTACCTTTGGTGCCGAACGCCTAACCATTGAAGATGTCATGGCTATCGCACAAGGCAGCCAAGCGACAATGAATCAAAGTGATGCTTTCACGAGCAAGATTGATCGTGGCGTGGCGTTTCTTGAGCGCTTATTAAAAGAAGAAGGCGTGATTTATGGCGTCACCACAGGCTATGGCGACTCCTGTACTGTCGCCATTCCAATGAACTTAGTGGATGAGTTGCCACTGCATTTAACTCGTTTTCATGGCTGTGGCCTTGGCGAGCATTTAGATGAGCAGCAAGCTCGCGCGGTGTTAGCCACTCGCTTGTGCTCGCTATCACAAGGCATGTCTGGGGTGACTCACGATCTTCTCAATCAAATCGTTACGTTAATTAATCAAGGCATTACGCCGATGATCCCACAAGAAGGCTCGGTTGGTGCCAGCGGCGATTTAACCCCGCTATCCTACCTTGCAGCTGTTTTGATCGGTGAACGTGAAGTCTTATATAAAGGCCAAGTTCGCCCAACCTCAGAAGTCTTTGCAGAGCTCAACATACAGCCCATTAAACTCAAACCCAAAGAAGGTTTAGCGTTAATGAATGGCACGTCGGTAATGACCGCTTTAGCCTGTATTGCTTATAAACGTGCGGAATACTTAGCACAACTTTCGACTAAGATTACGGCGATGGTGTCATTAGGCATGCAAGGCAATGATTTTCATTTTGACGAAGCCTTATTTGCAGTAAAACCTCACCAAGGCCAACAACAAATCGCGGCATGGCTACGTTCAGATTTACAAGCAGAGCGTCCACCAAGCAACAGTGACCGCTTGCAAGATCGTTATTCTTTGCGTTGTGCACCTCATGTGATCGGCGTATTGCAAGATACCCTGCCGTGGTTGCGTCAAATGATTGAAAATGAACTCAACAGCGCCAACGACAATCCAATTATTGACGGTGATAACGAGCGCGTTCTGCACGGTGGGCATTTCTACGGCGGTCATATTGCAATGGCAATGGATACTTTAAAAACCGCAGTGGCTAACTTAGCTGATCTATTAGATCGCCAAATGGCGCAGCTTATGGATTACAAGTTCAACAATGGCCTACCGTTTAACTTAACTGGCGCAACGGGCGAACGTAAACCAATCAACCACGGCTTTAAAGCAGTACAAATCGGTATTTCCGCTTGGACCGCCGAAGCGCTCAAAAACACTATGCCTGCTAGTGTATTTTCGCGTTCAACCGAATGTCATAACCAAGATAAAGTCAGCATGGGCACTATCGCTTCACGTGATTGCTTACGTGTGTTGCAACTTACCGAACAGGTAGCTTCCGCATCACTGCTGGCCGCCACTCAAGCAATTGAATTGCGCAAGCGTAATAACGAACTCGACCACCAACACTTTAGCCCTGCATTGAAAGCCATAATGGAAGCGGTGCAATCTGAGTTTGACTTTGTGGTTGAGGATCGTCCATTAGAAGCAGATCTACGTAACTTTGTGGCAAAAATCCAACAGCAAGCATGGGTATTGTATAAATAAGGTTTCTAGGTAACTTGTTACTAGGGTAAAGACTGACTTCATTGCTCAAGTCAGTCTTTTAAAAAAACTAGAAACCCGTTCTTATCTGACAACAAACGAAAAGAGATAACATGACTAAACAATCCTTATCCTCTGAAGTCATCATGATCCCTTCTTTTCAAGATGCGGATCCGATGGGTGTGGTGTATCACGGAAATTACTTTCGTTTTTTTGAAGAAGCGCGTCGGGTGATGTTGGATAAAATTGGCTATAACTACCGAGAAATGCAAGCCTCTGGTTATATGTGGCCGATCATTGATACTCGTGTAAAGTACATAAAGCCGATTGCTTTTGATTTAACCGTGAGAGTAGAAGCAAAACTAACCGAATGGGAAAACCGTTTGAAAGTTGACTACGTTATTTACGATGCTCAAACCGGAGCACGTTTAACTAAGGGATACACCATGCAAGTGGCGGTCGATATCAAAACCGAAGAAATGTGTTTTGTATCCCCTAAGGCATTCACCGATAAAATAGAGGCTTGGAATCACAATGCATAAATCATGGATAAAGCGAGATTGGAAAACCACTGTCGGCATGATTTTTCTTGTCTGCGCTATCATGTTTATTGCCAAGCCAAGCCAAGCGACAAGTATCAATCTCGAACAGTTACAGCAACAATTATCTAATCATCCAATTGTTCGAGGTGACTTTGTGCAAACTCGCCACATGAAAATGTTCGATGCGCCTTTGCAATCTAGCGGAACCTTTTTATTATCTAGCCAACATGGATTGTGGTGGCAACAAACCAGCCCTTTTCCAACCTCATTGATCTTAACTCAAGATAAGTTAAGCCAACGTATTGGCGATCAACCTGCGCAAATTTTAAAGGTCAGAGATAATCCAATGGTCTTTTATTTTAGCCATGTATTTTTATCGCTATTTCAAGGTGATACTAACGCTCTAACGGAACAATTTGAACTAAAGCTGACTCAAGAAAGTGCAAACTCACCTTGGCAACTGCAACTCACCCCAAAAGCAGCACCACTGAATAAAGTCTTTAATAGCATCACGGTTTCTGGCAAAGATTACATCAATCATGTTGAACTGAATGAAGTTCGCGGTGATAAATCAATCATCGATTTCACCCATCAACAAAGTGCACCTGAAACATTATCGACAGCCGAAAAAGAAGCGTTTAACTTCTAATTGAATGCTTATTAGTACTTTATTAGATGTTTATTAATGACTGTTTAATGATTAATTTAATGCATCGCAATGAGATTACATGACAGAAAACAAGCCGACCAAACATAGCCACATAACCGACACATTGTCGGGAAAAGTGCTTCAACACCACAAACCGTTTGCTTGGGGTTGGCTTGTGATCATGCTCGCTTTGTGTTGTGTATTAGGTTACCAATTACTTGCTCGTAGCATGCCGATTGAAACCAATATCATGGCGCTGCTACCAAAAAACCAACAAGATCCGCGCGCTCAGGTGGCGTTTGATCGCGTCTCATCGAGTATTAGCGACAAAGTGATCTTCTTGATCGGCAGCCCTGATAAAAGTACCGCAATCCATGCCGCGCAAAATTTTGAGCACGATCTTGCTCAACTGGATCTGTTTAAACAGATTGATGGCAAGATGGATCAATCTGCTCAGCAAGCTTGGGGAAGTTTCTTTTATCCTTATCGCTTTCAATTGCTCACCACGCAGCAGCAACAACGACTGCAAACAACCCCTGAAACACAAACTCAATTTGCCGTGCAATCCATCTATAATCCTTTTTCAGGTGTGACCGGTGAAGAACTCAAAAATGACCCCTTTTTATTGTTTCGAGACTATCTAAATCAACTGACATCCAGCGCAGGAAAATTCAGTTTATCCGATGGCTACTTAACAACGGAACATCAAGGCGAACATTATGTATTGATCACCGCCGATCTCAATGATTCAGCCTATAGTTTGTCGTTGCAAAATCGTCTGCCTCAATTAGATCTTCTCAAAAAAACCACACAAACTCGCTACGCAAAGCAAGATCTTAAAATACTCAATACCGGCGTGATCTTTTATGCGGCTTACGGCACCCAAAGTGCCAAAAATGAAATCAGCACCATTGGTGTTGGATCGCTGATCGGTATTATCATTTTGATCTTACTGGTGTATCGCAGCATGATGCCACTGACCTTGGCGCTGCTTTCAATCAGTTGCGGTTTGATCGCCGCTTTTGTAGCAACGGTTGCAATCTTCGGCAAAGTGCATTTATTTAGCTTAGTGTTTGGTGCGAGCTTAATTGGGGTATCGATTGATTATGCATTTCATTACTTAACCGACCGACTCGCCGCCGCTCACCAGTGGGATGCAAAGTTAGGACTTAAGCATATATTTATTGCGATCACACTTGGGCTTATTACCAGCTTAATTGGTTACTTAGGCATGCTCGTCGCCCCATTCCCTGGTTTGCAGCAATTGGCCTTGTTTTCTTCTATCGGATTATTTGCCGCTTATGCCAGTGTGGTGTGTTGGTATCCTATTTTGGCAGCAAAACCAAGCGCAACAATTGGTAACTCTAAACCGTTGCCTTACTCTCCACTCATCACAAAATGGTTAGCTTTATGGCAATCGAGAAAAGTTAGGTTTGGTGTGCCGGTGATTTTAGTAATTGCCGTCGCTTTGGGATTGTATCATGCTCAATACAATGATGATGTTCGCCAACTGCAAGCCATGCCGCAACAGTTAAAACATCAAGAACAACGCATTAAAACGATTTCCGACATACAAAACGATCAACAAATGCTACTGGTTTCTGCCAATAATGAATCAAGCTTACTTGAGCAATTACAGCAAGTAGACACATTACTCGATTCTGCTATTAACGATAGTGTGCTTTCAGGCTACCAAAGCTTGAGCCAATACATTCCAAGTCGTAAGCAACAAGAACACAATTTTCAATTAAGCCAGTCATTGTACCAATCACAAGGGCAAGCACTGCAACAAGCCTTACAACTTAAACAACGCCCGGCTTTCTCTGCCAATTTTACCCCCATCACCATCGATGATTTTCTCGCTTCCCCGATTTCAAAACCCGTTCGATTTATGTGGCTAGGTAAAATTGAAGGGCAACCGTCAGCCATTATTACGTTAAATGGCGTCAAAGACTCACAAGCCATCAAGCAACTGGTTGCAGACTACTTGCCAACCGATGGCACACAGATTAGCTACTTAAACAAAACCGAAGAAATTTCGGATCTTTTTGGCTTATATCGCCAACATGTCACTTGGTTATTAGCTTTAGCAACATTGTTGATTTATGTGGTGGTCGCTTTCCGCTATGGCATAAAACGTGGGTTGCTCATCGTACTGCCTCCTATCATTGCCGGTGGTGTTGGCATAGCGATAACCGCCTTAACGGGCAGTCCGTTAAATTTATTTAATTTATTAGCCTTAATATTAGTGCTAGGAATCGGCATTGATTACACACTTTTTTTTGCCGAGCAGTCATTTGTGTCAAAGTCTTCGCTTTCTATCAAGCCGACGGAAAATGCTCAAGCTCTGCACGCTACTTTACTGGCGATCAGCCTATCGGCTTTAACCACTATTTTATCTTTTGGTTTATTGGCGCTCAGCCATACTCAAGCCATTCATAGCTTTGGGTTAACCGTACTATTTGGCATTATGGTGTCTTGGTTATTGGCTCCTCTTGCCATGTTGCCCTCTTCTTCTACTAAGCAGGTAAAATAATGGCTAGGTTGTCTTCTTCTCTTCTTGTTTCCAAATCGACATTCACCGCAGCTTGGCTACTGGTAAGCTTTATGTTCCTCAGTGGTTGTGCTTCTAAGCCTTCCCATGTGCCAACCAGTAATCAAGTTGAAATAGCCCAAAACGTATGGGTTGATATGCCAAAGCCTGCCGATTTAGGCTACTCACTCACTGCCAGCCAACTCATCAGTGTTCAATATAAAAACACTCAAAATCAGCTACCTATTCAGTTACAAGTGTCGCCACAAAAATTGGTATTGGCAGGCTTTTCATCATGGGGATCTCGCTTGCTGAGCTTAACTTATCAAGACGGAAAAATTGACATTGACGTGATGGCAGGGCTTGGCAATGCGCTACCAAAACCTGAACAAGTGTTGTTTAATTTGATGATTACTCTTTGGCCGTTAGAAGTATGGCAACAACCATTATCTCAAGTGCACTGGCAACTGACCGAGCACATTAATAGCGATCCTAAAACCAACATACAAACCAAGCAAAGGACCTTAATTGATGATCAAGGCAAAATAATGGCAACGATTGATTATTCCTCAGTTGACCCTTTGAAAGGTGACATCTCTTTTATTAATCAGCAATTAGGCTTCACCATTAAGATAAAAACCTTACAATATAATCAGGATTAACCTCTTTCATTGTTAGCCTATATAACTACGCCTTTAGAAGCTTAAAAAGGATTTTGATTGTCATGTCAAATCGCCAACATCCGCCGTTGTACGTTCATGCGTGTGGCTCTCATTCTGCGCTTGGTGCATCACACACTGAAATACACCAACACTTGCAGCAAGGCAGTTCGCCTTATATGCAAATTTCTAGTGATTGGCTTAATGATGGCAGTGATACGGTTGTGGGAATCGCAGCAGGAAAGCTCCCTGAGATCGACCAACGTTTTATTCATCAAAATACTCGCAATAATCGGTTGGCATTGTCGGCATTGCTGCAAATGCAAAATGAAGTTAATCAAGCCATTCAACACTATGGCGCAGATAGAATCGCCGTTTTAGTGGGTACCAGCACTTCCGGTATTGCTGATGGCGAACACGCGATTCAAACGTGGCAAACCGAAGGGGAGCTGCCAAAAAGCTTTGATTACCACCAGCAAGAAATGGCCAATACTAGCCGTTTCATTGCCGATTTTTTCGGAATTACAGGGCCAAACTACACCATTTCAACAGCTTGCTCTTCCAGTGGTCGAGTCTATCTTTCCGCGCAACGTTTACTCAAAGCGGGATTAGTTGATGCCGTTATTGTTGGCGGTGCGGATACCCTTTGTAAACTGACATTAAATGGTTTTTATGGCTTAGAAGCGTTATCTCATCAGCTTTGTAATCCATTTAGTGATAATCGAAATGGCATTAATATCGGTGAAGCCGCGGCCTTTATGCTGCTTTCATACCAAAAGCCTCAAGAGCAACACAACTGCGTGGCCTTATTAGGCGTAGGTGATAGCTCTGATGCTCACCATATTTCCGCGCCCCACCCAGAAGGTAAAGGCGCTGAACAAGCAATGCGTAAAGCATTAGACAGTGCAGGACTAACGCCCCAAGACATTGGTTATATCAATGCTCACGGCACTGCCACCAGACTCAATGATGAAATGGAAGCAAAAGCGATTGAACGTGTATTTGGCCAGTCCATTCCTGTCAGTTCAACCAAACCACTAACGGGCCACACACTTGGTGCTGCCAGTGCGATTGAAGCCGCAATTTGTTGGCATATTTTGCAACACCATTTACCCGTTCCCTTTCAGGTTAACGATGGTAAGTGTGATAAATTTTCCATTGCATTAGCCAAACCGAATACCCAATTAACTCAACCGGCCATTTTAAGTAATTCATTTGCTTTTGGTGGCAACAATATCAGTTTAATTTTTGGATACCCTAATGACTGATTCAACTCTTCCTGCGATTGCAGAACTCATCCCACATGAAGCGCCAATGATTTTGGTCGATGAACTCATCCATGTAGATGACCACAGCATTCATACTCAAGTTGTGATTCAAAAAGAAGGGTTGTTTTTCAACCAAGATAAGCAACACGTACCCGGTTATGTCGGTATTGAATACATGGCGCAATCCATTGCTGCGTGGTCTGGCTTTCAAGCATGGCAACAAGGCCAACCACCATCCATTGGTTTTTTATTGGGTTCTCGCCGTTATCAAAGCGATTGCACCCATTTTGAAGAGCACGACATACTCAACATTTATGCACAAAAAGTGATGGAAAATAACGGCATGGCGGTCTTTCAATGCACCATAGAAAAGCAAGGACAAGAGGTAGCCAACGCGCAACTTAATGCGTTTGTCCCTTCAAAAGAACAATTAGTCGCGATGCTAGGAAAGCCAAGTAATGCTTAATCTCATATTCAGACCTACTCAAAGGAATTCATAATGACCCGACACACCTTAGTCACTGGCGCGAGCAAAGGCATAGGCCGAGCCATCGCGATTCAACTCGCTCAAGATGGTTTTTCGGTTGTGGTGCATTACATGAGTGATAAAGCCGGTGCTGAGAAAACCTTATCGGATATTCAACAAGCGGGTGGACAAGGTCGTTTGCTTCAGTTTGATATTAGTGATCGCGACCAATGTCGTGACATGCTTGAAGCCGATATTGCCGAACACGGTGCTTATTACGGCATTGTCAGCAACGCAGGCATTACTCGAGATACCGCTTTCCCGGCAATGATGAGTGAAGAATGGGATAGCGTGATCCACACCAATTTAGACAGTTTTTATAACGTACTGCACCCTTGTGTCATGCCCATGGTGCAACTGCGTAAAGGTGGCCGCATTGTGACGATGGCGTCGGTATCCGGCATTATGGGTAACCGTGGGCAGACCAATTACAGCGCGGCCAAGGCAGGCATTATTGGCGCTACCAAAGCTTTAGCACTCGAGTTAGCGAAACGAAAAATCACTGTAAACTGTGTCGCACCGGGTTTGATTGATACAGGCATGGTCGATGAACATGTACAAGAACATGCCCTGCCTCAAGTGCCGCTGCGCCGCATGGGGAAACCAGAAGAAGTGGCAGGTTTAGTCAGTTATTTAATGTCGGATAACGCCGCTTATGTAACTCGCCAAGTGATTTCAGTAAATGGAGGTTTAGTATGAATCGTCGTGTGGTAGTGACTGGCATGTCTGGTGTTACCGCTTTTGGTAATGACTGGAGCAGCATTGAGCCTAAATTACGTGCCTGTGAAAACGCAGTGCAGTTTATGGAAAGCTACGTGCAATATGATGGGCTGAATACCAAACTTGCCGCTCCAGTTTTACATTTCGAATTACCAAAACATTACACTCGAAAGAAAATTCGTGGCATGGGGCGCGTCTCCCAAATGGCTACGTTAGCCTCTGAAGATGCTTTATTACAAAGCGGCTTATTAACGCTTGATGGTGAAAAACATGACGTACTCACCAACGGTCAAACCGGTGTGGCTTATGGTTCTTCAACCGGAAGTACCCCTGCAATTGGCGCGTTTGGGGTAATGCTCAATGAAAAATCAACGCGCGCGATCACGGCAACGACTTACGTGCAAATGATGCCGCACACTTCCGCGGTCAATGTGGGGTTATTCTTTGGTTTACGTGGGCGTGTTATTCCCACCAGCAGCGCCTGTACATCCGGCAGTCAAGCCATTGGTTATGCTTATGAAGCCATTAAACATGGTTATCAGACAGTGATGGTCGCCGGTGGCGGTGAAGAACTTTGCCCAACTGAGTCCGCCGTTTTTGATACCCTTTTTGCCACCAGTTTAAAAAACGACGCTCCGAAAACCACCCCTCGTCCCTACGATAAAGACCGCGATGGATTAGTCATAGGTGAAGGTGCTGGCACATTAGTGTTAGAAGAATATGAACATGCGGTGGCTCGTGGCGCGACCATTTATGCCGAAATCGCAGGGTTTGCCAGTAATTGCGATGCTGCCCATGTCACTCAACCACAAATGGAAAACATGCAACGTTGCATGGAATTGGCACTTGAAAATGCCAATCTTGAGCCAAGCGTAATTGATTATGTCTCTGCTCATGGCACAGCAACCGACCGTGGCGATATTGCAGAAAGCCAAGCAACCTTTAATGTTTTCGGCAATCAAACCCCCATCAGTTCATTAAAGAGTTACTTTGGGCACACCCTCGGTGCTTGTGGCGCAGTAGAAGCGTGGCTTAGCTTAGAGATGATGCATACTGGCTGGTTTAGCCCAACGTTGAACTTAGAAAATATCGATCCTGATTGTGGCGATTTGGATTACATTCAAGGCACTGGTCGTGATATCAATTGCCAATACATAATGAGCAATAACTTTGCTTTTGGTGGTATAAACACTTCCATTATTTTTAAAAAACACCTTTAAGCTTATAGCTAAGTGACTTCAAAACTCGTCCATAGAGTAAATTAAAACGGTGCTCATTCACGAGCACCGTTTTTTAATACACAGGGTTAATTAACGTTAATTTTAAGCGGTTAACTAGCTTAAAACTTGTAACCAATCCCAACCATATACACCCAAGGATCGATATCTACATCCACATTTAGATTACCCACACCTTCTAGATCGACAGTCGCATTAGTATCAATGTCAATATAACGAACTTGAGCATTTAACGTGATGTTATCGGTAATGAAGTAATCCATGCCAATTTGCCCCGCTAAGCCCCAAGAATTATCCAATTCTAAATTACTAAAGCCTTTTGCTTTGGCACTACTATCAACTGACTCATCAAAGAACATTGTATAGTTAACGCCAACCCCTGCATAAGGTTGGAATTTTGAGCTGCTATCCATTGGGTAATACAATACACTTAATGTGGGCGGTAAGTGCTTCACGTTTCCTAGTCCACCATTTAAAGAGTCTAACCCTGCAGGCGATCCTCCTAAAGACACATCATGGCTAAACGGTGTTGCCGCCAATAATTCTACCGCCCAATGGTCCGCTACCATATAAGCAAAGTTAAGCCCAAGTTGAGTATTATTATCAACCGACGCATAACCACCTAAATCGTCACTGCCGGCTTTTATCCCTGAGCTACTGTCATTCGGAGCTACCGTCACAGCGCCAGCACGAATTAAAAAGTCCCCTTTTTCTAAAGCAGCATTAGCAGAAAATGGTACGGCCAACCCTGCCGTTAAAAGTGAGAGTGCTAATAGTGATTTTTTCATTTTAATACCTATTCGTTTTAGTTATGGGTTATCAGCAACCACAATAACCCATAAATAAGTACCACCTTTGAGGTATATCAATTTAAGGCGTGAATTATCACCAAACAATTATCTTTATGATCTAGTTAACATTTTTATAAACACCAAAAATACTCTCAATTATTAATTATTAATTATTAATCTTTACCCTAGACTTACCTCTAAGGTTTATACTTCAAGCATGAATAAACCAAGGAGCAGAATGATGTATAAAATTGGAGAACTCGCCAAACAGTGTGGCATCAATAACGACACATTACGTTTTTATGAGAAATCAGGCTTACTCAGCCCATCGGCACGTTCCGAATCAGGATATAGGCTCTATAACGAACAAGATAAACAAGCACTGCAATTTATCATTCGTGCTAAAAAAGTAGGGTTTAATCTTTCTGATATAAAAGAGCTACTGGAGATTGAAGTCGATAAAGCCAGCAACTCATGCTCGGATGTCAAACAAGTTGTCGATACTAAACTGGCAGATGTAGAACAAAAGCTGCTTGAACTACAACACTTTCAACGCTCATTACAGACCTTATCTTCGGCTTGTTGTGGTGGAAAAGGAAGCGCAGAACAGTGCACTATTTTACAAGCATTAGAAAGCAATACTGATAAAGTAAAGCCTGAAACACACCATCACCACTAATCGTGACTTAAAGGCATCAACGCTTCTTACCATCATTCAATGAAATGAATCATTGAATCTATTATTGTCATCGCTATAAAACTTAAGTTCTCCTTCAGCGCATCTTAAGTTTTCTCTCATATTATTTACCTACTCCCTGATCAGAAAATTCCTTATCTAAATAAGGTCCCTCTGAACAATGTGATAAATACTCCACCACAAGATGAGAAGCGCATGATACCAAGTATTTCAGTCGTCATTCCGGCAAAAAATGAACAAGGAAATATTGGGAAGTTAATCCAAGAGTTGCATCAGAATCTACAGCATTTCCCAAACATGGAAATTGTTATCACTGACGATGGCAGCACCGATCAAACCGTGCAAGAAGCCATCGATACCGCTAAAGAGTGCGGCTGTGCATTACAAGTCATTAGCCATGAGCAAAGTTGCGGCCAAAGTACCGCTGTATTAACCGCAGTTAAGCATGCGAAAGGGGAATGGATTATTACCTCAGATGCTGATGGTCAAAACGATCCATCTGATATTCCAGCCATGTTAGAAGCAGCTTCAACCATCACTAACCCACATTTTTGTATTGCGGGGTTTCGTGCCAAGCGTCAAGACACGGCATGGATTCGTTTTCAATCTAAAGTTGCTAATGGCATTCGACATGCTTTATTGGGTGATGGCGTGCCAGACTCAGGCTGTGGCTTGAAAATTATCCCCAAAAAAACCTACCTACAATTGCCTTACTTTGATCATATGCACCGCTTCTTACCAGCGTTAATCAAATGCTTAAATGGCGAGATTGTGATTCACCAAGTCAAGCACCGTGATCGTGAAGTCGGCACCTCTAACTATAACGCTTGGAACCGAGCATGGGTGGGAGTGGTTGATATGTTTGGTGTTATTTGGATACAAAAGCGCACTAAATTACCCAAAGTACACGCCGTGAATATGGTTGGCTCTGAACAAGAAAAATAAAGTATGAAATGGTTAAAACTTATTATCCTTGTCATCATTGCATTGTTGCTGGTAAGCCAGCTCGACAATCCAGTGCTCACTCACCTTACCGATAAGAATTGGTTAGTCCGTTATATCAATCAAAATGGTCTCACTGGTGACATAGTCATCTTCATTTCAAGCATTGTTTTTCTCGCTATCAGCGGCCCTAAACAAATGATCGCTTTAATGTTGGGCTATCTTTACCATATTTGCATTGGTGTTGGGCTTGCCCTTAGCGCCTGTATTATTGCCGCAGCTCTCAATTACATGGTAGCTCGCTTCCTACTTGGCGGAATATTATTCCAACGATTTCCTAACCGAATGGCGACATTTAATACCTTTGCAAGCCGTAAGCCATTTTTCAAAATATTACTGTTACGACTCTTTCCTATTGGTAATAACGTCGTCACTAACGTGTTATCTGGCAGCGTTCGAGTGCCGTTAGTCCCCTTTTTTACCGCCAGTATTCTCGGCTATGTTCCTCAAACGGTAATTTTCGCTCTGATGGGGGCTGGCATACATTCGTCAAGTAACAACATGATCTATTTAAGTATCACACTAGCAGTATTCAGCACGATATTAACTGGTTTCATTTATCGCGATCATATTAAAAGTCGTGTTGAACAACTCAATATGGAAGAAGCATTATGAGCCACCTTTCCCATTGCTCCACTACGGCGCACAATCATTCATGGAAAAATAATCGCGTTATCTATTACGTGATTTTTATTGGTATTGCGCTGCTCAGTTTAATCAACCGCGATTTAACCCCGGTGAATGAATTAAAATACATCAGCATTGCGTTAGAGAGCTTGAACGGACAACATCTGTTCACCTTTTATAACCACGGTGAAATCTACGCAGATAAACCTCCTTTTTATTTCTGGATCGTGATGCTGGGGATCAAAATGTTTGGTGTGCAAGGCGGCATAATTTGGTCTGGGCTTTTCAGTATTCTTCCTATGGTTGGGATCTGCGAAATATTCTATCGCTGGACTCGATCAGAGCTTCAACCACACATAGCTTTAATCGCTACTTTAGCTTTATTAACCAGCACTTTATTTTTTATTAGCGGGTTAGTCCTTCGCATGGATATGTTAATGGCATTCTTTATCTGCCTATCTTTATTCCATTTCTACCAAGCGTTTGAACGTCATAATAAAAATCTTCCAGTTGGTATACTGCCTTACCTCACACTACTTTCTATTCTATTGGCAACCTTCATTAAAGGGCCAGTGGGGTTAATGCTACCCATTTTATCCATCGTGATCTTTCTGATCTCTAAACGCCAGTTACGCTCCTTCTTTTGCTTCTTTCCACTAAAAGGATTGCTGGCATTCATCATCATTTGTATGGCATGGCTGTATGCTGTGTATTTAGAAGGTGGCACAGAGTATTTATACGATCTGACGATTGGTCAGGCGGTAAAACGTGGCGTGAATGCCAGTATTCACCGTGAGCCTATTTACTATTATTTAAAAAGTGCGATTGCAGCATTACAACCTTGGACTTTCTTATTGATCGCCGGTTTTATTAGCACATGGAAAAACCGAGCAACAATTTCAAACCAACAAAGCCTATTTATAACCGTGTCGCTCACCGGCTTAATGATGCTGTCTTTCGTCAGCAGTAAGCTTGAGATTTACTTTTTACCCCTTGTGCCTTTTATTGTGTTTACCGGTTTTATTGGCTTACAAAAAGCCTCCCTTAAGAAAACCACCCACGACGCCTATTGGAAATGGGGGCTGTACCCAATTGCCTTTATTACGACGATTTTATCGGTTGTTGCTCCGCTGTTCTTTTCAAAAGCGCTCGCAAAGCTCCCAGTTCAAATAAATGACTTATATTGGATATTCGCTATTTTGTTTACCACTGGGGTAAGTACGCTTATCTTGTTAAAGAAAAACCACTTTCAAAGTGCTTGTCGAGCAATAAGCCTTGGGGTCTTTAGCATTATTTTTGCCGTTGCCCTGCTCGTTCCAAAATATAATGAGGTACTTGGTGTTAAGGCTTTGGCACAAGAAGCACAAACCCAATACCAACAATATGGCGAGGTGGGTTATTACACTTATCGTTATTCCACAGGTCAGAACATGGATGTGTATCTTAAACAGAACGTGACTACCCTAGATTCACCAGAAGAATTATTAGCTCTAAAACCGGGTAGCGTTATCATAACGAAACGTAATCACGATGATTTGCTGCAAGCGTTTAGCGATAACCAGCAAACCCCGACCTTTGTGACTCAAATAGATCGATATAGTGTTGTGGTTAAATAGCGTTGTAGTAAAGAAAAAAGCCTCGATCCAAGATCGAGGCTAGTAAAATATTGTATGAGAAGAATAAAGATTCATACTAATTGCTTCTACCAAGTCTGAATCGAGCTTCAACCGAATATTAAAGTATCATGCTGGTTGTAAATCAATTTTGGACAGAAACGATTTAGTGGATAGAATTAAATCGTTCGTACCAGATTAGAAAAAGTATATTGAAACCTTGAAGGTTTGTATTATTAGCTGCTTTTCATTAAGGCCAATTTAGCCCCAAAACCAATAAAGACTACCCCAGTAATTGAATTTAGCCATTTTTTAAATTTTGCACTATTGGAAATACTCTTAACTCGAGACAATGCCAATACCATGATTGAAAACCAAATAAAATTAACCAATGCATGGGCACTTACTAACGAGTATGCGCTAAAAGCATTACTTTCGAGTGAAATGAATTGAGGGAAGGCTGCAAGGTAAAACATTGAAACTTTTGGGTTAAGCACATTAGTTACAAAACCTTCGAAGAAAGCGTTACGGATTGAAATTTTCTTCTGTTTTTCCTTTGGAAAACTGATGTTTGTTATTGCTTTCTGGTTTATTGCACTTCGGATTGATTTAATACCTATCCAAATTAAGTAAGCGGCTCCAAGCATTTTAAATAACGTGAAAGCAATTGCAGATTGAACTAAAAGGATAGAGATACCGAAAATCGACAGTGTTCCATGTACATAAAATGCAGCGACGAAACCACCAACATTTGCGAATCCAGCCTTTTGTCCTGACATAGGAACAGTTTTAGCGATGAGAAAGCCATTCGGGCCTGGGGATATTACCAACAGAGTTGCCACTGCGATAAATGTAATGATGTTATGTAAATCCATATTCTCTCCTTAAAAATGGGGCATGCTTGGACAGAAATGATTTAAGGTCATGGAACGAAACCATTTCTATCAGTTAGAAAAAGTATCTCAAAACCTTAATCGCTTGTTATGTTTTTAGTCGTGTATCAAAAGAATATCTGGGTTCGCCATGCCTCAAACAAACACTATTAAACTTCTGGAAAGATGAAGAAATAAAAACCACCATAAAAGAATACGAAAAGAAGAAATGTGAAAAATCCTGCCCAAAAATGAGACCTATTTTCATAATAATCAATCCATCCGCCAGCAAAGAAAATAGATTTATATACAATAGCATGAAGAAGATTTAACGCAGATACTATTGCTGCTATTAGGAATATTTCTTCCATTTAACACCTTCACATTCGAATTAAACATAACGCCTGCATAACACGTTTGCTACGATACAGACCTAGCTGAATTTTAACGCCTTAATCACTGAAACTAAAGGCAAACTGACAACGCCGAGTGTAGCAAATCGTGTTGATGCATTTGTTATACGAAATTACGCACGGAATCCCCATACTGCATCAATTAGCTTGATCATTAATTCTTTAGATACACCGTTTTCATCAAGCTCAGGCATATATTCAACAAAATCAGCGCCTACAAATTTAGGGCTAGAAGATATTGTATGAACTAGATGCAACGCTTCCCTAGCCGTTAAACCACCTACATTTGGAGTTGCACAGGCTCGAAATATACTGCCATCTAAAGCGTCATAATCAAATGACAAATAAACATGGTCATAGTCTTGTTCTAATTTTGCTATTAGGATTTCAACAACCGTATTGAAACCGTGTTTTTCAATAAATGGCATATCATAATTAGTAATGTTCAACTCATTAATTAGGTCAAACTCATTACGCATTAAATCTCGCACACCAATATAGTAAACATCTTCGGGCTTAACTTCGAGGTCAGTTGGAATGTTCCATTCATTATGATGATATTGATTCATTAGTAGAGCAAGTGGCTTACCGTGCAAATTACTATCTAAGCTGTTATTTATGTCAGCATGAGCATCAACCCAAACAACTGCGACTTTCTTACCTTGTTCTTTTTGGTAAAATTCCATCGTTGCTTGTAACGTGCCAACCGCAATAGAGTGGTCGCCACCAATTGTGATAGGAATACGATTATTCTGATAACTATTTAAAAGTGTAGATTTCAAATCATTTGCATAGTTATAAAGTGCTTTATCTTTATCGCCGTTATCGATGAAGTTTTTAACTTCAGCCGTTACAACAACATCGCCTAAATCAACGATATCTGAAGCCCAGCGTTGAGTTCTCACTTGAACCCAATCAGTAAGTCCTACCCATGAACGTTCATCCATTTCACGAAGACCATCAACCGTATTTTGTTCAGTTGTCACACACCCAAGTTGATTAAAAGGTGCGCCTATAATATCAAAGCCTTTTTTCATAAGTATTCCATACACTTAATTAAGTCCATTTCGTATAACAATTTAATAGACGGAAAAAATCCATATAGTCTTTCCATCTATCATTCCGTTCGTTTTTTCATTCAACAAGTTAAATTACTAAATTTATTCATAAA
>NZ_AJYK02000061.1 GCF_000286955.2 Vibrio rumoiensis 1S-45 | reverse complement strand
TTTCATCGCATTCTATTATTAATATTGAAGGTTAATATAATCATGGTGAATAGCCACTTAATTTTATATTAAATAATTGAATATATTTATTTGTGGATTTAAATATACGAGGGATTTATGACGACAGCTCGCGATTTAATACAAGCTCTTAATGATCAGGTTGCACAATCTGTGGTTGGCCAATCTCATGTGGTTAATTCGTTGGTGTTGGGTCTGTTGACTGGTGGGCATATTTTACTTGAAGGTTTACCTGGTACGGCAAAGACTCGTTCAGTTAAAGCACTCGCGAATGCACTGCAAACTCAATTTGGTCGCATTCAATTTACGCCAGATTTACTCCCTTCCGATGTTACAGGCACAGAGTTGTATCAAGAAGTCGAAGGGAAGCATCAACTGCATTTTCAAGCCGGGCCTATTTTTAATAACATCGTTCTTGCGGATGAAATCAACCGTGCGCCAGCTAAAGTTCAAGCCGCTTTATTAGAAGCAATGGCGGAAGGCACGATTACCGTTGGGGATAAGACTCACCAATTACCTGAGCTTTTCATGGTGCTGGCGACACAAAATCCGATAGAACAAGAAGGGACTTATCCTCTGCCTGAAGCGCAAATGGATCGGTTTCTATTAAAAGTAGATGTAGATTATCCAGATGCAGCGGCTGAAAAAGATATTATTCGTCTTGTTCGTCATGAAGAGAGCCGTGATGATGAAAAAGACCTTTCTGCTAATGGTACAGATGAACCTGAACGTTTCGCTTTTGATATCAATGCGGTTTTTGAAGCACGTAAGCAAATTTCAAAAATTGAAGTGTCCGATATGGTAGAAGATTATATCGTGAATTTGATTATGGCGACTCGTAAGCCACAAGATTACCCAAACTCTTCACTGTCCACTTGGATTGAAGTGGGTTCTAGTCCTCGCGCATCCATAGCGTTGGATAAATGTGCACGTGCCCAAGCTTGGTTAGCAGGCCGAGATCATGTGATCCCAGATGATATTCGAGCCGTTGTTCCAATGGTTCTGGGCCATCGTTTCATTCTTTCTTATGATGCATTGGCAGATGGCATCACGCACCAGCAAGTGGTTAATGAATTATTGAATACCGTCACGATTGGTTAGAGAGGTCGCTATGGCAACACAAGTTCTTGACCCAAGGATATACAGTGACTTTTCACAATTAGTTCGGCTGCAAAGTCAGGCACATTCATTCAGTTTTCTACCTAAAATGAATGCAGGTACGGCTTTGGCTGGGCGTCATAATTCACGCTTTCGTGGGCGAGGTTTAAATTTTGAAGAACTTCGCCATTATCAACTAGGTGATGACATTCGTAACCTTGATTGGAAGGTGACGATTCGTACCGGTAAACCACACGTAAGAATGTACACCGAAGAGAAAGATCGCAATGTGTTGGTGGCAGTTGATCAACGCAGCGGTATGTTTTTTTCTTCAACAAGTGTTATGAAATCGGTTGTGGCGGCTGAAATTGCGGCTTTAACTGGGTGGCGAGTTTTGAAAGATAATGATCGTGTTGGGTTCAGTTTTGTGACTCCTGAGCGAATCGTCCACCACAAAGCCCAACGTTCGCAAAACGATTTATTAAGAGAGCTGCGCCATGTGGCTCGTTATAACCAAGATCTGAATGTGGGATCAAAAAATATCTCTACTGTTCACTTTAGTGACTGGCTAAAAAGCATTGCACAATTAAAGTTGAAAGCGGCCACTATTGTGATTATTAGCGATTGGCACGACACGTCAGAACAGGACATCAAACGCCTGCAACACTTACAACAGCATAATGATGTGCTGAGTATTTTAGTGTCCGATCCTATGGAACAATCACTGCCTGATCATACAGCTAAAAGTCGTTGGGTCATTGGTGATGGTCAATATCAATTGAGTTTAGATTCGCAAAGCAAAGTGAGTGCGGCGAATGAAAGTTTACTTTCTCAAAGTAATTTAAAGCGTGATCAATTAGTAAAGATAATGGCAATGAATAAAATGCCGTTAATTGAATTGGATACCCAAGGCGATCATATTAAGCAATTTAAGCGTTCAATAGGAGGTATGGCATGACACAGCCAGCACCACCCGGTTCGTATATTTTACGTGGCTTACAAGATGTAGGCATGCCTGATCATGTCAGTTGGATGCCTCAAACTTTAGGCTGGAAAATACTCGGAACGATAATATGTATCGTGTTGATCTATTTTGGTTATAAAGCGGTTCAACGCTGGTGGTTCAATCGCTACCGATTGGAGGCTATTCAAGTAACGGAAGGATTATCGATAGATGATCCTAAATTTGAATATAAATTATTTGTCATCATCAAACGGGTTATGGGGCATCTTAATCCCAGTTATCATTCTTTATTTGGTCAAGAATTTCTTTCTACGATGACTGAATATCCAATGCAAAGCAGCCTAAAACTCGAAGCGACATTGGGCGATTCTTGGATGTTGGCGTTAACTTCCAAGCAATATGCTTTAGGTCAGTCTGATAAAAATACACTGAAACAATATTGCCTAGATTGGTTTAAATTACATCAAATGAAGGAGGTACAATGATCACCTCTTCATTAGAATTGGCAACACCAATGTGGTTGTGGATCCTTCCTTTACCGCTTTTGATTTATTGGTTTGTACCCGCTTATCGCACCAAGCGTACCGCAGTGAAAGTCCCATTTTTTGATTTGCTTAGTA
This sequence comes from Vibrio rumoiensis 1S-45, assembly GCF_000286955.2. GTDB lineage: Bacteria > Pseudomonadota > Gammaproteobacteria > Enterobacterales > Vibrionaceae > Vibrio > Vibrio rumoiensis_A. The sequence continues at coordinate 88,084 of NZ_AJYK02000061.1, read as the reverse complement.
AAACTTTAGGTGAAGAGCCATCACAAGGCGCAGCACAATTAAAGTCAAGCTGGTGGCAACGCATTATATTATTAACGTCTTGGTTATGCGTGGTAATTGCTTTAGCGCAACCTAAAATGCTGGGTGAGCCACAAACGCGTGAGAGCATGGGACGAGATGTCATGGTGGCGGTGGATTTGTCCGGCTCGATGTCAGAACAAGATTTTACCAATCCCGATGGCCAAAAAATTAACCGACTTGATGCTACGAAATTGGTGTTAAAAGATTTTGTCGCGCAGCGTGAAGGGGATCGTTTGGGGTTGATTTTATTTGGAGATGCCGCTTTTGTGCAAACGCCATTTACTGCTGATCATCAAGCTTGGTTAACCTTGCTTGATCAAACCGATGTAGCGATGGCTGGTGAAAGCACGCACCTTGGTGATGCGATAGGGTTATCGATAAAAACGTTTGAACAGGGTACGAAAAATGGCACACCTGATCGTGAAAAAGTCGCGATTATTCTAACGGATGGTAATGATACCGGCAGCTTTGTAGAGCCTATTGATGCAGCGAAAGTTGCCGCTGCCAAAAACGTTCGAATTTATGTCATTGCCATGGGCGATCCGAGTACGGTCGGAGAGCAAGCGTTGGATATGGATGTGATCAATCAAATCGCGCAGGATACGGGTGGACAAGCCTTTCAGGCAAAAGATCGAGAAGGCTTGAAAACAGCTTATGACGATATTAACAAGTTAGAACCTAAATTGTACGAAAGCACGACCTACCGTCCGAAAGTGTCATTACAGCATTATTTCATATCGGTTGTGATGATCTTGTACTTGCTGGCTTTTGCATTAATGACCATAAAACGTATTCGTACTAATCGGATAGAACTCGCCCTCAGTAATAAAGCTGAACAGCAAGGAGAGGAACATGTTTGATTCACTTCTTTGGCAGCAATTTTTTACTCAGTTTCACTTTATTCGTCCGTGGTGGTTAATCTGCTTTATTCCTTTTGGCGTGATTATATTTCTACGCTGGCGCTTTGATACGAAATCCGAACTGTCAGATATTATACCGCAGCATTTACGTGAAGTTTTAACCATTGGTGAGCAAGGTTGGAAAAAACAGCTTCCTCTTAAATTGCTCGCTGTGTGTACGGCACTTGGCATTATTGTGTGTGCCGGACCCAGCTGGCAACGTGAAGCATCGCCTTTTGGTGAAGATAAAGCGGCGATGGTCGTGGTGTTAGATAACTCGCAATCGATGCTTGAAAAGGATTTGCCTCCAAGTCGTCTTGAGCGTTCAAAACAGAAAATCCGAGATCTTCTTAATTTACGAGCGGGTGGGAAAACCGGGCTTGTGGTTTATGCAGGTAGCGCCCATACCGCAATGCCTTTAACTCAAGATAGCGCCGTATTTGCTCCATTTTTAGCCGCGATTACGCCCGATATTATGCCTACAGCTGGAAAGTTTGCTGAGAAAACCTTACCTGTGATTGATAATTTACTTAATGGCTCACCCGGTGGAACGGTTTTGTTGGTAACCGATGGTGTGACACCAAAAGCCATTGATGCTTACGGTGAGTTTTTTAAAGACAAGCCTTATCAATTGTTAATTTTAGCAGCAGGGAACCCTGATATTGCGACAAATAACCCGATTGATATGAAATCGTTAAATCAACTTGCCGATAAAACCGACGGGCGTGTTATCACTACGACAGTGGATGATTCTGATCTTAAAACCTTGAATAATGCCATTGAACGTAACATGCAAATTAATGGTGAATCCGCAATGCCTTGGAAGGATATGAGCCACCCATTTATTATTGTGATGGCGGTTTTAATGCTCTTTTGGTTCCGTAAAGGTTGGTTAGTTCAATGGTGCTTAATCGGTGCGTTTACAATAGGTATGACGCCTCATCAAGCGCAAGCGTCTGTTTATTTAAAAGCAGAAACAAAAACAAAAGTGGTTGAGATCTCAACGTGGGATAAAGTGACTCAAGTATGGATGGACCTGTGGCTCACACCCGATCAACAAGGGCAACGTCAATTTAATAAGCTCAATTACCTTGAAGCGGCAAAACACTTTGAAGATCCCATGAGAAAAGGAATTGCCTATTATTACGCGGCAGAATACAAGTTAGCCCAAAGCGAGTTTGTCGAAGCCGATTCTGATTTGGGTTTGTATTACGCGGCAAGCGCGCTTGCTCGTCAGCGAGAATATGTCGCAGCAAGAAGCCTGTTACGCCAGTTAGATAAAAAAGCTGATTTGTCCCCTGAATTACGTAAAAACGTCGAACATAACTTAAAAGTCATTCTAGGGATTGTGGATGATGTAAACCGTATGAGCAAAAGCCAAACGGGTACGGCGGATGGTCCTGGTAATAGCCGAGAGCTAAACGATGAGCCACAAACAGGAGATGGTGCAGAAGAACAAGCGTCCGCAGAAGAAACCGTGAAACAAAATATGACCGCCGAGCAAATTCTTGGTAGCGATGAATTAGCCAATAAGTGGTTAAAGAAAGTCGATGCGGATCCTAAATTCTTTTTAAGTCGTAAATTCATGTTACAGCTTCAGCAAGATGTCCCAGGCAAAGGCAGTCTATCTCAGTCTTCTCCCGAAAATGGCACCTCTAATAGCCAAAGTAATCTACCCAAAACGCAAGAGGTGCAATAATGAATATGTCTCGAATGATGGCCATTGTTGGATTGGTTTTACTCACGTTAACTTTACCGATGAGAATAGCCTATGCGATTGGAGCATCTAACAATGTCAGCAACGGACAAGTCGACAGTCATGTTGTTGAAGTGAAGGCTTGGTTAGGAGCAGATCAAGCAGACACCTCCAAAGCCTACTCAGTCACTGAACAAGTTATTTTGACCATTGATATTAGTACCCCTCGTTGGTTTGTTGGACCTACCACCATTGGTCATATAGATATCCCCAACCTTGTAGTTAAACAAAGAAATGCATTGGCGACCAATTACACGTCAAGAAAAGATGGCGAGACTTGGGCTCACCAGCGTTGGGAATTAACGCTGTATCCACAAAGTTCAGGGACGTTTACTATTCCAGCATTACCGATTACGGTCAATATTGCCGGTGATAACGCAAAGAAGACCCAAGGAACACTATGGACAAATAAACTGTCTTTACAAGCTCGACTGCCAAGTGGGAAGTTAACTGAAAAAGATCAATGGTTTGCCGCCAGCAATGTCACTGTCACTCAAGATTGGCAAACCACTCGAGAGGGCATGAAAGTGGGCGATGCGGTGACTCGTACAATAAAGATTGAAGCGAATGACTCATTATCCATTTTATTACCACAAGTGCTAAAAAGTCAGTCAAAGCCGCAATACCAATCTTATGCTGATCCTGCTCAGCTCATCGATAAAAGTGTACGTGGTGATTACCTTTCTAGCCGACAAGACCAAGTCGTTTATGTACTGCAAGAAGGCGGGAAAGTAAGCTTTCCGGATTTACACTTAAAATGGTGGAATACCAAAGAAAATAAGGTGGAATCCGTTACGCTAAAAGGAAAAGCATTTAGTGTCACCCATACGCCTCGTTCATTTATTAAAACTTATTGGTCTGTGATTGTTTCTATAGTGGTAGCCTTAATCGTGATTGTATTGTTGGTTATTGGTATTAAACGCTATTTTAAAACTCATGAACAGCCGCTTGCGTTACAATATCAGCGCTCCATTTGGAATAAAAATTTCGCTCAATCTCGGTTGCTTCTGTACATAAAATTAAAGCGAATAACACAGTATTATGCTTTTAATGAAAGTGCTGAGTTAGCCGATATTGGGGAAGGCATAATAGAAGAAGGGTCAACCTCTCATTGGAAAGGTTTTTGGCGAAGAATTAAACCAGCCTCGCGCACCGCGAGAAGTTTGTTAACGCCTTTAAAGCTCAATGAAACGCTTAAAAACATGAATAAACATTGATGAAATTAGATAAATCGGGCCGCTACACCAGCAAACAATACCAACAAATGGACGAGATTTTGTGAAGAAACAAGTGCAATTTATTTTAGTAGTAATAATGGCTTCTTTTCTATTGGGTATGTCAGCTTACGCTGCAACGCCGAGTGAGCAATGTGCAAGTTGTCACCAGCAACAGGTCGATGATTGGAAACAATCGGATCACTTTCATGCAATGGAAAAAGCAACGGTTAAAACAAGCTTAGGCAAATTTGATGGCCGTAGCATTGAGTATTTAGGAAAAAAAGCGACCTTCTCACAAGATGCACAATCTCGCTTATGGGTGGATTTTGTCGATGAACAAGGTCAAACTCAGCATCTTCAGATTGAATATACCTTTGGTTATCAACCATTACAGCAATATATGTTTAATGCTGGAAAAGGAAGTAAACAGTTTATACCTTTTGCTTGGGACAGCAGAAATAAAGAAGAAGGTGGGCAGCGTTGGTTTATTTTACACCCTGATCAAGCCCCAAATGATACTTTTCATTGGACCAACAAAGGTCAAAACTGGAATCAAATGTGCGCAGATTGCCACTCTACCGATTTTGAGAAAAATTTTAATCTTGAAACCAAAAGCTATCAATCGACATTTTCTGCTCTGAATGTGAGTTGTAATGCTTGTCATGGTGATGAGTCTCAACACCTTAAGTGGGCAAAAGGCGATAAGAGCATTGCTAACCAAGGTTATGATGTCAATATTAAGCAACAAACGCCAATCTTCCATAAAAATGCTGAAGGAAAAATGGTGTCAGTACAGCCTTTAGTGCCATCAAAGCAAGTTGAGACGTGTGCAACTTGTCATGCACGCCGAGCGCAACTGAAAGATCGAGTATCCCCACAAGATATTGTTGATGCCTTCCAACCGTCGTTAATTACACCTGAGCTGTATTACCCTGATGGACAGATCGCAGATGAAGTGTATGTATGGGGTTCGTTTATGCAAAGCAAAATGCATGAAAAGGGCGTGACTTGCAGTAATTGCCATAACCCTCATTCTGGGAAGTTAAAGTTTACCGGTAATCAAACCTGTACCCAGTGTCATAGCCAGCCAGAGTACGACACGGATAAGCATCATAAACACGCGAAAATGTCTGCGGGTAACCAATGTGTTGATTGTCACATGCCATCGACGACCTATATGCAAGTTGACCCAAGGCGTGATCATAGTTTTAAAGTACCAAGGCCAGATCTCACCTTAAGTACGGACTCTCCTAATGCTTGTAATGCTTGTCACCAAGATAAGAGCGTACAATGGAGTGTTGATACATTGAAAAAATGGTATCCAAATAGCCCATATCAAGGGCAGTCGCATTTTTCGATGGTTTTCCACAATGCCGATAATGGCTTGTTAAGGTCGAGTACCGAGCTCTCTAAAATTGCTCAAGATAAGAATTATCCTGATATTATTCGTGCGTCAGCGTTAACTCGTATGGCGACATTGCCGGATGCGAATACCGTAGTGGCGATTACTCGCGCAATAAAAGAAGACGAGCCGTTAAAACGCTTAGGCGCTATTGATGCCGTTGAAAATTTCCCAATTACTCAACGCTGGCGATTAATTCATACTCTACTTGCAGATAAAAATTTATCCGTAAGAATTGAGGCGGCGAGAGTGCTTGCACCTATTTTGGTTGAATCACCTTTAACGTCTGGTACCACAGAAGATGACCGCACCCAGTTGAATAAAGTGTTAGATGAATATCGCCAAGCTCAAGTTTATCAAGCGGATCGTGGTTTTTCCCATGTTGCCTTAGGAAATTTAGCGTTGAGTCTAAAGCAGCTGGATAAAGCCGAAGCTGATTTTAAACAAGCGATTAATGTAGAGCCTATTTTTATCCCAGCTTACGTGAATCTTGCGGATGTTTACCGTGTAAAAAAAGAGGAAAGTAAAGCTCGAGATATATTGGAACAGGGTCTAAAAATTGCACCTGAAAATGCGACCTTGTATTACGCGAAAGCAATGAGTTATGTGCGAGATGGACAGAAATCGAAAGCATTAGAGCCATTACGTCATGCTACACATTACGCGGCAAGTAATATGCAATATCACTACACTTATTCGCTATTGTTAAAAGATGTAGGTAAGCCAAAAGAGGCGGTAGAAGAATTAGTAAAAGCCTATGAACTATCATCAAATAATCCTGATTTGGCATACGCTATTTCTCAAGCATATATTGAACTTAAGGATTATTCTTCGGCGTTAGTGTATGCAAAAAAACTACAACAATTGGTACCGAATAACCCCCAAGTCGATGGGTTTGTAAGTCAGTTAATGCAAATGAATTAATTTTTCATGGTAAGGATTGTTAGGTAGATAAAAATGCACGCCATATAGCGTGCATTTTATTTTGATTACTGAATTACTTTCTTTTCAGCATGTCATCGTGCTTTATTTCAAATCAAAGCGATCCAGTTCCATTACTTTTGTCCACGCTTTCGCAAAGTCGTTCACAAACTTTTCTTTCGCATCAGAAGAGGCATAAACCTCTGCCACTGCGCGAAGTTGAGAGTTTGAACCGAACACGAGATCGGCGCGAGTTGCTTGCCACTTGGCTTCACCCGTTTTACGATCAGTGCCTTGGTAGACTTTTTTGTCATCGCCAACTGCTTTCCATTCGGTGTTCATATCTAAGATATTGACGAAGAAATCATTGCTTAATGTTTCTTTTTTGTCAGTGAACACACCATAATCTGTTTGCTCATAGTTAGTACCTAACATGCGTAGGCCACCCACTAGAACTGTCATTTCAGGAGCCGTCAACGTTAACAGTTGAGCTTTATCTATTAACAAGTACTCTGCTGGTACACGAGTCTTGCTTGCATCAAAATTACGGAAACCATCTGCAATCGGTTTTAGGTAATTGAAAGAATCAATTTCTGTTTGCTCTTGAGTTGCGTCCATACGGCCTGCGTTGAAGTCGATATTCATCGCGACACCTGCATTCTTAGCCGCTTGTTCAACCGCTGCATTACCTGCAAGTACGATTAAATCAGCGAAAGACACTTTTTTACCATCTGCTTGAGATTGGTTGAAAGAAGCTTGAATGCCTTCCAAAATAGACAGTACTTTTTCAAGTTGTTTTGGCTGGTTTGCTTCCCAATCTTTTTGCGGAGCAAGACGAATACGCGCACCATTTACACCACCACGCATATCTGAACCACGGAAAGTCGACGCTGCAGCCCAAGCTGTTGAAGCGAGTTCTGAAATACTTAAACCTGAGTTTAAGATGTCTTCTTTTAGTTGTTTTTCATCAGCTTTGCCAATTAATACGTGATCCACTTCTGGGATCGGATCTTGCCAAATTAAATCTTCAGCAGGAACTTCTTGGCCAAGGTAACGTGCTTTTGGTCCCATATCACGGTGCGTCAATTTAAACCAAGCACGAGCAAAAGCATCTGCAAACTCAAGAGGATTCTTCAGGAATCGACGAGAGATTTTTTCATACTCTGGATCAAAGCGTAACGAAAGGTCAGTCGTTAGCATTGTTGGTTTGTGTTTCTTAGAAGCATCAAAAGCATCTGGTACGCTGTTGTCATCGGTTTTTGCAACCCATTGCCATGCGCCTGCTGGACTCTTAACTAGATCCCACTCATAGTTGAATAGGTTTTCTAGGAAGTAGTAGCTCCATTTAGTTGGTGTTTGAGTCCAAGTGACTTCTAAACCACTTCCAATGGTATCGCCAGCTTTACCAGAACCGTATGTGTTGTGCCAACCTAAACCTTGCTGCTCAATATCTGCAGCTTCTGGATCTGCGCCAACATGCGCCGCATCACCCGCACCGTGTGTTTTACCGAAGGTGTGACCACCGGCAATTAAAGCGACGGTTTCTTCATCATCCATTGCCATACGAGCAAAAGTATCACGAATATCAGCAGCAGCTGCAACAGGATCTGGTTTGCCACCAGGGCCTTCTGGGTTCACGTAAATTAAACCCATTTGTACTGCGGCTAATGGGTCTTCTAGGTCGCGATCGCCTGAATAACGTTGATCATCTTCAAGCCATGTTGTCTCTTTACCCCAGTAAGCGTCTTGTTCTGGTTCCCACACATCTTTACGCCCACCGGCAAAACCAAAGGTTTTAAAACCCATAGATTCAAGAGCAACGTTCCCCGTTAGGATAAACAGATCGGCCCACGAAATTTTCTTTCCGTATTTTTGTTTAATTGGCCAAAGTAAGCGACGTGCCTTGTCTAAGTTTACGTTATCTGGCCAACTGTTCAGCGGAGCAAAACGTTGTTGACCTGTACCACCGCCCCCACGGCCATCAAAAGTACGGTAAGTACCCGCACTGTGCCAAGCCATACGAATGAATAGAGGACCGTAATGACCAAAATCTGCAGGCCACCATTCTTGAGAGTCGGTCATTAGTTCGTGAAGATCACTTTTAATTGCTTTTAGATCTAAGCTTAAAAATTCTTTTTCATAGTCGAAGTTAGGATCCATGGGATCAGACTTCGAACCTTGCTGATGAAGTATCGAAAGATCGAGTTGATTCGGCCACCAGTCTTTATTTTTTGTGCCAGTAGCCGCAGTTTTTGCTGCGCTGTGGAATGGACATTTTGATTCATTAGACATAGTTTTTCCTCGTTACTTATAAATTATATGCATCTATACGGTAGTTATTGTTTATCCTAGTCACTATTTATCTTACAAGCTAATTGCTTATGGTTATTAAATCAATAGATAAACCTTATTAAAATTAAGGAAAAAAGAAATAATAAAACGATACCTTCAACCGTAGCGTAAATTGGTTACACTATGGGGTAGGTTCCATTACTTTTTGAGATAATTAATGCCGTTTTCTACCCTTGGACTGAGTCCTGCTATTCAAAAATCTGTTGCTGAGTTAGGTTACGACCAACCTACTGAGATCCAACAAAAAGCCATTCCTATTGTTCTGCGAGGCGAAAACCTGATTGCTGCCGCGCAAACTGGTACAGGTAAAACTGCCAGTTTTGTTTTACCGATGCTTGAAATGTTAAGTAAAGGCGAGACACAACGTAAAAAACGTATTCGTGGTTTGGTTTTAGTTCCAACGCGAGAATTGGCGATTCAGGTAGAACAAAATGTTCAACAATATGGAAAGCATCTTAATTTAACGTCTTTAGCTATGTACGGTGGGGTTGATTACGCGCCGCAGAAACAAGCCTTGATTGAAGGTGTTGATATTTTAGTGGCGACTCCTGGGCGCTTGATTGATTTATATGGTCAACACTCAGTTCATTTCGATGAAGTGGAAATGCTGGTATTGGATGAAGCCGACCGCATGCTTGATATGGGTTTTATTGAAGACATCAACAAAATCCTTGCTCGTCTGCCTGAAAATATACAAAACTTATTGTTTTCCGCGACGTTATCAAACCCGGTTCGCGAGCTGGCTCGTACCGCCATCGATAACCCAACTGAAATATCGATAGCCAAACACAGCGCATCGAAAGATTCTATTAATCAATACATGATCACCGTTGATAAAGACAAGAAGTCGGCATTATTGACGCATTTACTGACGGAAAGAGATTGGTCTCAAGTGTTGATTTTCATCGGCACCAAGCATGGCGCGGCTAAATTAGTCTCTCAGCTTGAAAAACGTGGCATTGCAGCAGAAGCGATTCACAGTGGTCGAAATCAAGCATCTCGTGCACGAGTATTAGATGAGTTTAAAGCCGGTACGGTAAAATACTTAGTCGCGACAGGTGTTGCTGCGCGTGGTATCGACATTGACGATTTGCCTTGTGTGATTAACTACGATCTACCTTTCCCTGCTGATGATTACGTACATCGGATAGGCCGTACAGGTCGTGCGGGCTCAAAAGGTGAAGCCGTGTCGTTGGTTTCCCGTGATGATTTTAAAAACTTATGCATGATTGAAAGCCGTTTAGGGCATTTGATCAAACGCAAAACAGTGGAAGGGTTTACCCCAGTTAAAGACGTGCCAATTTCGGTTTTAAATTATGTGCCTAAGCATAAAAGACAGCCGCTAGAGTCTTAATTGAAGAGCAGCCACAGCAAGATTAGTGCGCGCCATACGGTTAAACATCGTATGGTGTTTGTATATCAAGAATTATGAGCAAGTTTTTAAAACTGCCATTGTATTATTCTTCATACTCAAACCGAGCAGAACGCGCTTCAGCTAAGGTACAGTTGGTATTGTTCATCAGCTCGGCAAGTGTAATGTTAGGCTGTTGCTGTAGAAGATCTTTCAGTTTCTGCTCTTTTGATTCAGGCTTGTCGCTAGCTTGCTGCAAGCCTTCATCCAGTTTAGTCATTAAATAACTCATCGTTGTAGAGTGGTGGTATTTCAGGCGATCAGATAAAGCTTGAATACTACTAATATCACCAACTACCTGCCAATTACGAGAACGACGAATTCGTTTTATTTCACAGCCGCACTCCAGTGCCATTGCCTTAGCAAGTTTGGCATTCTCCCCACCGATCCGATGAATTAAAGAAGGCAAAGCGATGATGGGATTGGTATTAGGCATGAATTTAGTTTCTTTTGTAACAGATACTCTAATTGTATAGAACAAGGCTTAAATACCAAGACTTGTTGGCGGTAAATTGAAAATAGATATTGTGCTATTTTTTCATTCAGTGACTTTTCTCTCTTCAGTACCAACATCAATTCATCAATATCTTTCCTATTCTGAGTTCATTTCTTCGATAAATATTGCTAGAGTCCGCTCCATATTAAACCCACGATGTAAGGTGCAATAATGGAAGAGATCTTTTTTGCTGGTGGTTGCCTATGGGGCGTACAAGAATTCATGCGCCACCTGCCGGGTGTAGTGGTGACAGAAGCGGGAAGAGCAAATGGTACCTCAGAGACTACTCAAGGTGATTACGATGGTTATGCTGAATGTGTGCGGATGAAGTTTGACTCACAAGAAGTCTCTCTGAAAGAATTGATGGAGTACTTTTTCGAAATCATTGATCCGTACAGTGTGAATCGCCAAGGTGAAGATGTGGGTGAAAAATACCGAACTGGCGTGTATAGCCGAGATGCAAAACATTTAGCTGCAGTAAGGGGCTATATTAAAGCTCGACCTGATGCGAATAAGATCGTTGTTGAAGTAAAGGCGCTGACTAACTACGTGAAAAGCGATGATGAACACCAAGATAGGTTGACGTTAAACCCAGGCGATTATTGCCATATTCCCATTGATTTATTGCATAAGTATCGTCAGAAGTAAGTGGGTTGGTTTTGTTCGCTATCTCTCTAATTTGAGGCTCGTTTCTTTTTTGTGATGGTAAAAATGAGCCAATGCGATATGTTATGAAGGCATGATAACCGTAGAGAGGCAGCGTGATGTTTACATTGGAAATAGACAGTGACTTAAGATTGGCACTTATCGAACGATCTTTTGCTAAGCAGTACCTCGAAATCGTATCCAACCAACAAGAATATTTATCTCAATGGTTAGCTTGGCCACCTCATGCCAAAACCGAAGACTTCTTTTTAAGATTCGTTCGTCAATCCTTGCTGGATTATGCCGAAGGGAAAAGCATGACCTGCGTTATTATTTATCAAGAGAAGCTAGTCGGTAATATCAGTTTTAATACCATCAATCATCGTTTAAAAACGGCTGAAATAGGTTATTGGCTCAGCCAAGAGCATCAAGGCAAGGGTATTATTACTCGCGCGGTATCCAAATTCATTGATATAGCCTTCACCGATTTAGATCTTGAGAAAATTCAAATTTCTGCCGGTGTTGATAACCTGCCAAGCCGTAAAGTGTGCGAGCGTTTAGGTATGAAGCTCGAAGGGATTATTTCGAATAGTGAAAACTTAAATGGCCGAATTATTGATCATGCGGTTTATGGATTGTTGAGAAAAACGCCACCTTTGAAAGGTGATGAAGAAGCGTAATTTAGGATCTCTTACCCTGTAGGGTTTATTTGAATGTTGATGTTGTGGTTGAGTCTTCACTCAGTGCTCTACGAGCAACCTTTTTAGTATCCGGTCACCCTTAATATTGGGCAAATGGAGTCAATTATGAGTTTTGAAGTAAGTTTCGATAAAAATATACAAGAAAGTGAAGTTGTGGCGTTATATAGCGCGAATGAATGGTCTTCCGCTGAAAAGCCTAAAGAATTAGTGGCAGCTTTAAAGAATTCTCATTCTCTTGTTGTTGCGAGATTAAACGGTAAGTTGATCGGCATTGGCAACGCTATTTCTGACGGTTATTTGGTAGTCTACTATCCACATATGCTTGTTCACCCTGATAACCAGGGGCAAGGTGTTGGCCGAAAAATGATGGAGCTATTTCAGACAAAATATAAAGACTTTCACCAGCAAATGTTAACTGCGGATGGAGAAGCTATCGAGTTTTATAAAAGCCTAGGCTTTGAACGTGCAGGTAAAACTGAGCCAATGTGGATCTATGCAGGTAATGAGCACTAAATATCTCGCAATGGCGAAGCTTGAAATTTTTATGTATTCAGTTGTGTATGCCTCAAAACCATTTACCCCAACAAAAAACGAGCACTCAATTGAGTGCTCGTTTTCGTTATATTCAAGCAATGATCTACTCATAACGATCAATGATAGGGCATGAACAGATTAAGTGACGGGTGGCCAGTTTTTTGAGCCTTTGCGTGAAGTGCTCAGTGTGTTTAATCCGGTGAGGCGATTATGTTTATTATTAGCCTCATTTGGTGAGTTGATTAAAGATAATAATCAGCTCATAATGTGAGTTGATTAAGTCGTATATTTAACTCAATAAAGTTGAACACTGGTAATAATGCAATTGTGATTAAGGTGAAGTATGTGGATTTGGCAGCAACCTGAGTGGCCTCATTTCATTTGGAATGAGCGAGAAATCGCACCATTATTACGTAAAGTGCGGTTTCATCAAGGTGAACTGTTAGGCAAAGCGCTTGGGCAGTCTGAAGATCAACAGCAAGTATTACTCGATACTTTACTGGCGAATATCGTCCATTCAAGTGCCATTGAAGGCGAGAAACTGAATGCATTTTCAGTGCGATCTTCGCTTGCTCGTCGCTTAGGTGCCAGTGAAGAAAAGCCTTATCCAACCTCTCAACAGAGTGATGGTTTAGCCGAAATCATGTTAGATGCGGTCAATAATTTAGAGGGGTCATTATCATTAGATCGCATATTGCATTGGCACCAGTGCTTATTCCCTAAAGGCTATACCTTATTTAATCCCATCCAAGGTGGGCAATTAAGAGGCTCCGAGCCCATGCAAGTCGTTTCAGGGCGAATCGATAAACCAACGGTACATTTTGAAGCACCGAATAGAGAATGTTTGGGATCTGAATTACAGAAATTTATCGATTGGTTTAATCAGTCTCGGCACGATGAATTGCTCGATCCATTATTACGTGCCGCGATAACGCATTTGTGGTTTGTCACGCTTCATCCTTTAGATGATGGTAATGGTCGCATTACACGGTTATTAACGGATTTAGCTTTGGCGCAAGCAGAACAACAATCGGTGCGTTTTTATGCCATGTCTGTGAGTATTTTAGAGCAACGTAATGCCTACTATGCCATCCTTGAAAAAAGTCAGAAAGGTGGTGTTGATATTACGTCTTGGCTAGTTTGGTTTTTAAATACACTACAAGCCACGTTTGATCATGTGCTGGCACAAATCGATCAGACGGTTTTTAAAACTAACTTTTGGCGAAAAATAGAACTAACCCAGTTAACGGCTGAGCAAGTCAAAGTTCTCAATCGAATGCTAGATGGCGATTTTGAGCAAGGCATCAATACCAGCCAATATCAAAAAGTAGCGAAAGTCAGCCGTGCCACCGCCACGAGACATTTAGCCACTTTAGTGGAAAAGGGATGTTTGCAAAAATCGGCAGCCGGTGGACGCAGTACTCGGTATCAGTTGCTGAACTCAATTAACTGAATATAGGAAAACAAGTCGCTGGGGTCGGTTCTTTTCTTTAGGGAACGGAACGTAGCGACGGCTAGTACCTTAATGTACAACATCACTCCAACAAAAAAACGAGCACTCAATGGAGTGCTCGTTTTATTTTTATCGCTATTTTAAAGCGGCAATTTACTCATAACTATCAATGCTCGGGCATGAACAGATCAAGTTACGATCCCCATAAACGTTATCAACACGGTTTACGGTTGGCCAGTATTTTGAATCTTTTGTTTGCGCTGATGGGAAGCATGCCACTTCACGAGTGTATGGGTGATCCCATGCCTCTGACATCAAATCCACTTGGGTGTGCGGCGCATTGACTAATGGATTGTTGTCTAGCGGCCATTCGCCTTTTTCAACATTATCCATTTCCGCACGGATTGCGATCATTGCATCACAGAAGCGGTCGAGTTCGGCTTTATCTTCCGATTCAGTCGGCTCTACCATTAATGTGCCAGCCACTGGGAATGACATGGTTGGTGCGTGGAAACCGTAGTCCATTAAACGTTTTGCAATATCTTCTTCGCTGATGCCAGTTTGCTCTTTCAATGGACGAATATCGATAATACATTCGTGTGCGACACGGCCATGATCACCACGGTAAAGTACTGGGTAATGTGGGCGTAGACGTTCCATGATGTAGTTAGCATTTAAAATGGCAAGTTTGGTAGCTTCTGTTAAGCCTTGTCCACCCATCATGGCAATGTAAGCCCAAGAGATTGGAAGGATTGAAGCACTGCCAAGATCGGCGGCAGCAACAGCGTATTCTTTACCCACCACACCATTTTCAATGTGACCAGGAAGGAAAGGTGCAAGGTGCGATTTCACACCAATTGGTCCCATACCTGGGCCACCACCACCGTGTGGAATACAGAAAGTTTTGTGTAAGTTTAAGTGTGAAACATCGCCGCCAATCACGCCTGGGTTGGTTAAACCAACTTGTGCGTTCATGTTTGCGCCATCTAAATACACTTGACCGCCAACAGCATGCACCATTTGGCAAACTTCACGTACGTTTTCTTCAAACACGCCATGAGTGGATGGGTAAGTGATCATGATGCTAGAAATGTTATCTTGATGTTTTTCAATTTTAGCGCCTAGATCGTTTAGATCGACGTTGCCTTGTTCATCACATTTCACTACAACCACTTTCATGGACACCATCGATGCGGTTGCAGGGTTTGTGCCGTGTGCGGAACTTGGGATCAAACACACGTTACGGTGACCTTCACCACGGCTTTGGTGGTAGCGTTGAATCGCGATTAAGCCTGCGTATTCGCCAGAAGCACCTGAGTTCGGTTGCAGTGAAAATTCATCGTAGCCGGTGATTTCACACAATTGCTTTCTCAATGAATCTGCCAGCGCAGTGTAACTTGCAGCTTGTTCGATTGGCGCGAATGGGTGGATTGAACCAAATTCTGGCCATGTAACAGGGATCATCTCTGCTGCCGCATTCAGTTTCATCGTACAGCTGCCCAGCGGGATCATGCCGTGGGTTAGTGAGAAGTCTTTGTTTTCCAGTTTTTTCAAGTAACGCATCATCTGCGTTTCGCTGTGATGCGTGTTGAATACTGGGTGTGTTAAGAAGCTTGAGCTGCGACGACAACTTTCTGGAATGGCAGAAAATTCATTAGCAGCAATATCCGATGAGAAATGGCTGACTTCCCATTCTACGCCAAAGATCGCGAATAATGCTTCGATGTCTTGGGTTGTTGTCGTTTCATCTAAGCTGATACCGAGTTGAGTTGGGCTCTTGCGTAGGTTAATACCTGCATGTTGCGCGGCTTGGTATAAACGCTCCGTTTGCTCTTGGCTGTCAATCGTAATGGTATCGAAGAAGGTTTGATGTGCTAATTCATAACCAGAATGTTTTAAACCTGCCGCTAATACTGCTGTGAAGTGATGAGTACGACGAGCAATGGTGCGTAAGCCTTCTGCGCCGTGGTAAACCGCGTAGAAAGAAGCCATATTGGCAAGCAATGCTTGAGCTGTACAAATGTTTGATGTCGCTTTTTCACGACGGATGTGTTGTTCACGAGTTTGCATTGCCATACGAAGGGCTTGATTGCCTTTGCTGTCAATTGATACACCAATTACACGGCCAGGCATAGTACGCTTGTGATTTTCACGCGTTGCCATAAATGCTGCATGTGGGCCACCGTAACCCATTGGCACACCAAAGCGTTGCGCTGAACCAATGACAACATCGGCGCCCATTTCACCAGCAGGCTTCAATAAAGCACATGCTAATAGGTCAGTCGCTACCGTGACCAACGTTTTATTGGCTTGCGATGCGGCGATCACATCCGTTAAATCACGAACTTCACCGGTTGTACTTGGGTATTGAAGCAAAGCACCGAAAACATCTTGTTGTGATAGGGTGTCAATGTCACCAATTAACACTTCAAAGCCAATGAATTCTGCGCGGGTTTTTACCACTTCAATGGTTTGAGGATGAACATCGTTTGCTACAAAGAAGACATTACTTTTGCTTTTACCTGCGCGTTTACAAAGCGTCATTGCTTCGCCTGCCGCGGTCGCTTCATCAAGAAGAGAAGCATTGGCGATGTCCATGCCCGTAAGATCCATGACCATTTGTTGGTAATTGAGCAGGGACTCTAAACGACCTTGAGAAATTTCAGGTTGGTATGGCGTGTAAGCCGTGTACCAGCCTGGGTTTTCGAGCACATTACGCAGAATAACGTTAGGCGTAAAGGTGTTGTAATAACCTTGGCCGATGAAAGTACGTTGTACTTTATTGAGTTGCGCGATGCCTTTAATTTTGGTCAGCATATCCGCTTCGCTCATTGGCGCTTCAAGCGTCATTGGCTCTTTTAGGCGAATGTTAGCCGGTACGGTTTGCGCGATAAGATCATCAAGGCTATTGGCTTTGGTATCGCTCAAAGAATTGATGATATCCAGCATGGCTTGTTGATCGTTAGAGTTTGGCCCGTTATGACGCCCAATAAACTCTTGGCTATTACTTAACTCATTGATTAGATTTGTCATTGTGCTACCTGAACTAAAGTAAAAGCCAGCGAATGGAGGTAAGCTGACTTTTTAATGTTGAATTGAAAAACAGCCAGTAACTCAATGAGGACTGGCTGTTTTCGATTAATCTTCTTCGATGCTAGCTAGATAATCTTCAGCAGATTGAAGGTTATCTAGCTCAGAAGGATCATCTAGTTTGATTTTTGCAATCCAACCGCCTTCATAAGACTCGCTGTTGATCAGTTCTGGGCTGTCTTCTAGGTCTTCGTTGACTTCAACGATTTCACCCGTTACAGGAGTGTAAATGTCAGAGGCAGCTTTCACTGACTCCACTAAAGAAAAGCTGTCGCCAGCATCAATGGTGTCGCCCACTTCTGGTAGATCCACAAATACCACATCGCCTAGCATTTCTTGAGCGTGCTCAGAAATACCGAGAGTGACAGTACCGTCACCATTATCACGAACCCATTCGTGGCTTTCGGTAAACTTTAGAGTCATGTCCATTATTCTTGCTCCTAATAGAGAATGTTATCTAATCAATGATTTATTAAGTACTTATAGCGCAATCGATTGCTTTAAAGATGGCATAACGATTGGTATTGCTAGTGTAGTCATTGAATGTGTAATTAAAAAGAATTGGGTGTTGAAGATAAATTTCCTCGTGACACCTTGTCCGTTCTCATATGACGTTAGCCATAACATACTTTTCAAAAGTTGATTATTCAACTAAAAGTTTCCTATAAGAAACAAGATTTCCAATTTTGTTACCTGCCGCACCTTTTAGGAAACACTTTCCCTTTAATCTAGCTTTTTGAATCGGTAGTATTGCAAAGCAATCGATTGCCTTGAGTGAAACCGCTCACAAATTGAACAATCGAGTTATGGATAATGCATGATAGGGGACATCAGTGAACTTAGAATCTAACCACATGACATTTCAGTCTGACGACTCGGATCAAACACTAACGCCATTGAATTTAGGGCAGCGATTAAAAGATATTCGCGTGCAAATGGGGTTAACACTTGAAGAAGCAAGTAAACGTACTGGTTTAGCGCGTTCGACGTTATCGAAAATGGAGAATGGTCAAATATCTCCGACTTTTCAAGCATTGCAAAAGCTAGCGACAGGGCTAGACATGCCCATCCCACAAATATTTGAGCCACCAAAACAAGCTGGTGCCGTCGGCCGCAGAGATATTACTTTGGCAGGGGAAGGCAAGCCGCACCCGACGACGACCTATGAACACGAGCTTTTGGCGACTCAGCTATCTAATAAACGAATGGTGCCATTTAAAAGTCGTATTCGTTCAAGAACATTCGACGATTACCAAGAATGGATTCGCCATGATGGTGAAGAGTTTTTATTGGTTCTAGAAGGAGAGGTTCGATTCTATTGTGAATTTTATGAACCGGTTGATCTGAAAGTTGGCGACAGTGTGTATTACGATGCCAGTATGGGCCATACGCTAATTTCATTAAGTGAAGAGGATGCATTAATTCTGTGGGTGACAGCAAAATAAGACTATTGTTGTGCTTTTGTTAAAAAATGTAGTGTTTTTTCACAATTTTAGCACTTGGTCTAGGTTAGATGGTTTATTCATGTTTATGATAAAGCCATTCAGGTAGCGTTTCATCATGGAGCTGTTTTTGATTGCTACTGAATTTATCTATATAAAATCAATTACAAAAGGATTTCACATGGAAGCGTTAACAAATTTTGTATCAGCAATTAATGGCGTGGTATGGGGTGTTCCTATGCTTGTCATGATCTTGGGGGTAGGGCTATTTTTAATGGTTGGCTTGCGTTTTATGCCGATCTTAAAATTACCTCAAGGGTTTAAATTATTGTGGAAAGGGCGCACCAGTACATCAGAAGGGGATATCACTCCTTTTAATGCATTGATGACCTCGCTTTCTGCCACTATTGGTACAGGTAATATTGCCGGGGTAGCAACGGCTATCGCTTTAGGTGGTCCGGGGGCTTTATTTTGGATGTGGTGTACGGCATTAGTCGGCATGGCGACAAAATATGCAGAAGCAGTTTGCGCAGTAAAATATCGTGAGAAAGATGGTAACGGTAATTTTGTGGGCGGCCCGATGTATTACATCAAAAATGGTTTATCGAGTAAGTGGGCTTGGCTTGGCACATTGTTCGCAATTTTTGGTTCGGTAGCCGGTTTTGGTATCGGTAATGGGGTTCAAGCGAACTCGGTTGCAGATGCACTGGATAGCAGCTTTGGTATCTCACACACCGTAACCGGTATTGTGTTGATGGTATTGGTTGGCCTTGTATTGATTGGCGGAATTAAACGCATTTCAGAAGTGGCTGGTAAATTGGTTCCGATCATGGCGGCATTCTACATAGGCGCAGGCTTGATCGTAATGTTTATGAACATCACTGAGATCCCAGCAGCATTTGGTTTAATCATTGAAAGTGCGTTTACTCCAGTAGCAGCGCAAGGTGGTTTTGCTGGTGCAGCCGTTTGGGCAGCAATTCGCTTTGGTGTGGCTCGCGGCGTGTTCTCTAATGAAGCCGGTTTAGGTTCAGCTCCTATTGCTCACGCAGCAGCGAAAACGAAAAACCCAGTGAAGCAAGGTCTGGTTGCCATGCTAGGGACGTTTATCGATACGCTTATTGTGTGTTCGATTACCGGTTTTGCGATTATTTTGTCAGGAGAATGGACGACAGGTTCCACAGGTGCGGCGTTAACGTCTAGTGCTTTTGCAAGTCAGTTGTCTTCAGGCAACATTATTGTCGCTATCTCGTTAGCTGTTTTTGCCTTTACTACGATTTTAGGTTGGAGTTTTTATTGTGAAAAATGTGTCCAATTCCTATTTGGTGTGAAAGCGATTAAGCCATTCCGTGTCGTTTGGGTGTTAGCGATTCCTGTTGGTGCAATGAGCTCATTAAACTTTGTTTGGCTATTAGCTGATACATTAAATGCCATGATGGCAATACCAAACTTGATTGCTTTGGCGCTGTTAAGCCCAGTGGTCTTTAAGTTAACTCGTGATTACTTTGCGGGTGTTGATGTGACAATGAAAGACTAGTCATAACAACATTTGAACTGGAAAGCGAATGGTTAGGGAAGCAATCCCAGGCAGTAACCATTCGCTTTTTTATCGCTAATTATTGATACCCAAGTTACCCCTCTACAAGTAAAAGTGGCTTAATCTTGCGATTTCATGTGAGATTACTTGGGTATAAAACAATGCTTATCAATTCATGTGAGATAAATGCGTTATCTTGCTGTTTTAGCTGTTGGAGGAATAATGACAGAACAACTTTTATCTACACCTTTGCACGCCATTCATATTGAAGCTGGCGCTAAAATGGTCCCTTTTGCTGGCTATGATATGCCAGTGCAGTACCCACTTGGTGTCAAAAAAGAGCATTTGCATACTCGTGATTCAGCTGGTCTTTTTGATGTTTCTCACATGGGGCAATTACGCCTTAAAGGAGCTGGTGCGGCTGCGGCGTTAGAAGCATTAGTGCCTGTTGATATTATCGATCTTCCTTCAGGTAAACAGCGTTATGCTTTCTTTACTAATGAAGAAGGCGGCATTATGGATGATTTGATGGTGGCCAACCTTGGTGATCATCTTTTCGTTGTTGTGAATGCAGCATGTAAAGATCAAGATATCGCTCATCTTCAAGCCCACCTTCCAAGCGGTGTTGAACTTGAAATCATTGATGATCGAGCATTATTGGCTTTACAAGGCCCTAAAGCAGCTGAAGTGTTAGCTCGTATTCAACCAAGCGTTGCCGACATGAAGTTCATGGATGTACAAGTGATCAATCTGAATGGGGTTGAATGTATTGTTAGCCGTTCTGGTTACACTGGTGAAGATGGATATGAAATCTCAGTACCAAGTGGTAATGCGGCTGAGTTTGCCAATACGTTAACTGCTTTTGATGAAGTGGAATGGATTGGTTTAGGTGCTCGTGATTCATTGCGTTTAGAGTGTGGTTTATGTTTATACGGCCACGATTTAGACACAACAACAACACCGGTTGAAGCCAGTTTGTTGTGGGGGATCAGTAAGCCTCGTCGTGCTGATGGTGAGCGTGCAGGCGGTTTCCCTGGTGCAGATATTATTCTAAAGCAGATTGAAACCAAAGATGTGCAACGTAAACGGATTGGCCTTGTTGGGCAAACCAAAGCGCCCGTTCGTGAAGGCACTAAGCTGTTTGATGCTGCTGATAATGAAATTGGTATTGTGACCAGTGGTACCGCTGGACCAACCGCCGGCAAACCAGTTTCAATGGCTTATATTGCCACTGAGTTTACTACAATTGGCACTGAAGTCTTTGCTGATGTTCGCGGTAAAAAATTACCAATGACTGTTGAAAAAATGCCGTTTGTGCCACAGCGTTATTATCGTGGCTAAATTCTGATAATACATTAAGACTCGCTTACATTTAACCTCACATTATTCGCTTAATGTGAGGTTTTTTTTGTGCTTTCCATCTAAGGTTTTTACTTTCGGATCGTTTCTTCCTTTCATCATATTCGGCTGTGTAATGAATCAAAGTTATTGATTTAATTTTATTTGTGCTATGTTTTCTGGAGATTATGTTTGATATGAGTAATAAATATACCTATGTTATGACAGGTAAAATCTATACTGAACTAATCTTATACCTAAGTGAATTCTAATTGATTTTCGTATTTTGAAGTGACTTAGGCATATATAAATCAAATCTCGATGAACCCGAGAGCAATGAGAATCCACCCTGCCATGAAAGAGTTTATCCAAGCTACAGTGACTATTCTTGCTTTAGTTAATCCTGCCATTTGTGCGCAAATGTTTGCGGAATGCACTGGGAGTATCTCCAAAAAGCAGAAAGTACAAGAAGCTTGTAAAACAGTGCTGGCCATTGCCATTGTGCTTTTTATTGCCGCTTTTTTTGGTACGGCTTTATTGAATGTTTTTGGTATTTCACTGGAGGCGTTTTCTTGTGCGGGTGGTGGGATTTTAGTTTGGATTGGTGCTGGTATGATTAAATCAGCTCAGAGCAAACAGCCAGCACACGCTGAATCTCACCATAGCGATAGGGTTTCCGTTACCCCATTAATTTTATTTGCGGCAAGCCCTGGCACCATTACTGGCGTGATCACTGTTGCGGTGTCCCATTCTAGCCATGAAATTCCAATTACCGCCATAGTGGGGGTCGCGATCACTATGTTGGTATTGGCTTTGGTTTTCTTACTGTCGATTCGTCTCACCGGGGAGAAAAAAGAAGCGTCTATAGCCAAGAAAATGGTCACCAGTTATATGGGGGTCATTGTGATTGCTATGGGGGTTCAGTTTATTCTATCTGGGGTGAAGGCTTTTATGCTGTAATCTATAGCACCTATCTTTAAAAGTCAGCCTTCACCTGAAAGGTTAATTGCTTTTTGGTATAAGGATGCTCAAAGGTCAATTGTTCGGCATGCAAATGTAAGCGGTTGGTTTTTTTACCATATAAGTCATCACCGACAATCGCCATGTTCAAACCATTTTGATGGGCGCAATGTACCCTAAGTTGATGGGTTCTTCCGGTTTTCGGGTATAAATAAACGCGACTATTACCGCCAATATTTTCAATCCATTCCCAAGTGGTGTGAGCCGGTTTTCCGTGTTCAAAGCACACCATTTGTCTTGGTCTATCCTCTAAATCACCGCGTAATGGTAGTGTGATTTCACCACGGTCAAAAGATACCTTTCCTTCTAATAATGCGACATAGCGCTTTTCGATCTCACGCGTAATAAATTGTTTTTGTAAGCTTTTATTGGCTCGTCGAGTAAGCGCGAAGACTAATAAACCTGAGGTCGACATATCGAGTCGATGCAATACAAATGGGCCTTCTACTTCAGGATATAAAGCTTGTAAGCGCGTGAACACTGAATCTTTTACATTAACACCGGGAACTGATAAAAACTCGGCAGGCTTATTGACCACCACAATCGCTTCATCTTCATAAATGATTTCAATCTCTTTACCTTCCGCATGGTTTTTCAGTAAAGGATTATCCTCCAACGTAATACCTTCTAACATGTGAGTCAAAATGGGGTGGCATTTATTTTGGCAAGCAGGGTAGAACTTCTGATGTTGTCGAATTTCAGACCTCGGGGAGGTACCCCACCAAAACTCGGCCAATGCAATCGGTGTAAAGCCATGTTTAAACGCATAGTGCAGTAATTTGGGGGCGGCGCATTCTCCCGAACCAGCTGGTGGCGTTGGGTTTGCGGTTGCACTGAAAATTTCAAGCAAAGACTTTTCTTGGCTGTGCTTATTGAGAAACTTATATTGTGCGAATAACTTTTTCTGCAATGCGGAAGATTGTTGTTTGCGTTGCAGTTTGAGCTGTTCGATAGCCTCTATTTTTTGTGCAAGCTGATCTTCTATAACTGCAATTTGTTTTGCCCAATGAGTTTTCAGATGTTTTTGCTGTGCTTTCTCGGCAACACTTTGTTTGCCTAAATCGTCGAATACAGCCTCTAGTGCTTCATTGGTTAAGTTGGCTTCTGCTTCTTTTCGAGCCAGTTTTCTTTGTTTACGACCTTGGATCATTAACTGTCGCTGCACTTCCAATTCATCTTCTGCTTGTTTTTTATTTTCAGTGAGTTGCTGATGAAAGCATGCCAGTTGAGGATCGTTTTCTAACTGTTGAATACGATGATTGATCGCATTAATGGGTGCTGTTCCTTCAAGGAAAAAACTGCCTTCAGTCAACATATCAAATACTGGCGGTACAAAACCAGAAAGGTGGTTCTGATCGGCCAATTTGCCAGAAAAAGAACTCAAGTATCCAAGTTGTCCATTGCTGTGTTTCACCACCAATACGCCAAACATTTTTCCATCTTGCTCAAAGTCATGTTGCCATTGGGTTTGAGACTGTAAATGGTGTTGTAATTCTTGCGCTGCGATCTGGCTTAATTCACTCGGCTCATAACAAAAAGGGAAGGTGAATTTTTCAGGCAATGAAATGTGTGAAATATCAGTATTAAAGGGTGTAAAGCAAGGCATAGAAAAGGCTCAATAGGGCAGTCTGGCTAATTGTACTGGTTTGTTAATCGAATACCAAAATATCCAAAGAAAAAAACCGCGATCCATTTAAAATGAATCGCGGTTTACACTGTAAAGTTTAATCTTTAACTGTATGAGGTGGCACTAAGCGGTTGCGACTTTCACTTCGGTTTTATTTTTTAAGAAAGCGTATGTCACACCAGTGACTACCGTACCAGCCACTATCGCGACCAGGTATAAAAATACTGGGGTAATCGCATTTGGAATCAACAGCACAAACAAACCGCCGTGTGGTGCCATTAGTTTTGCGCCAAATAACATGGATAGCGCACCGGTTAATGCCCCACCTGCCATGCAGCTTGGGATAACACGCATTGGATCTTTGGCGGCAAATGGAATTGCGCCTTCAGAAATAAAGCACAAACCAAGCACAAAAGAGGCTTTACCTGCTTCACGTTCGCTTTGAGCAAATTTGTCTTTGACTAAGAAGGTTGCTAAGCCCATACCCAATGCTGGCACCATACCCGCTGCCATTACTGCGGCCATTGGCGCGTAAGTTTGTGATGCTAATAAACCGACACCAAATGTATAAGCAGCTTTATTGATTGGACCACCAAGGTCGAAACACATCATGCAACCTAAGATAATGCCTAATAGAACCGCGTTAGCAGAACCCATGTTATTTAGGAAATCTGTCATTGCTGTCATGATGCCAGCGACAGGGCCTCCGACCACATAAATCATCACAAGGCCGGTGAACAAGCTTGCCAATAAAGGAATGATTAAAATGGGTTTCAGTGCTTCCATTGATTGCGGCAGTTTCACTTTATCAGCAATAAATTTCGCCGCGTAACCTGCTAGGAAACCGGCAATGATACCGCCAATGAAACCGGCTCCGGTTGAGCTTGCTAACATACCACCGATTAAACCCGGTGCTAAACCTGGGCGGTCAGCGATAGAGAAAGCAATGAAACCAGCAAGAACTGGGATCATAAGTGCAAACGCAGAACCACCGCCAATCGTCATCAGTGCAGCCGCTAGTGTGCCTTCTTGTTTAAATGCTTCGATACCGAAAACAAAAGAAAGGGCAATCGCCAAACCACCGGCGACCACAAGTGGCAGCATGTGAGAAACACCTGTCATTAAATGCTTATAAACACCGGCTTTTTCTTCGGTACTTGAATCAGATGAGCCTGATTGTTGGCTTGCTTGATAAGGCTTGGCTTGCTCGAATGCTTTGGTAAATTCTTGTTCGGTTTTCTTTAAGGCAAGACCAGTACTGGTTTTGTATAAAGGCTTACCGGCAAAACGATCCAGTGGCACTTCAATGTCTGCTGCAATGATCACCAAATCAGCGTCGGCAATATCTTGATCGGTGAGTTGATTTTTAGCACCAACAGAGCCACGAGTTTCGACCTTGATTTGGTGGCCAAGCTGCTTACCCGTTTCTTCAAGAGCTTCCGCTGCCATGAAAGTGTGGGCAACACCGGTTGGGCAAGCGGTAATCGCAACAATTTTTTTCGAATTATTGGTAGAAGCTTGGGTGCTTGAAGTGATGGCAGATTCGGTTAACCCCGATGCTTGTTGAACGGCATTTTCTAACCATGCTTGCGAATCATTCAGGTTAGCGCTTAAATCGCCTTGATAGACTTTCTTTCCAACAAATCGCGATGTATTCACTGAGGTATTCGCTGCAATGATAATGGCGTCGGCATCATCAATTTGTTGCTGAGTTAACGCTGTCGACGGAATGACAGTGGATTGGCATTCTATTGCGGCAGTCCAATTTAATGTTTTTACTGCTTGCTCTAATAAACCAGCAGTAATAATGCTATTAGCAACACCACTTGGGCATGCAGTTATAATGGCTATATTCATAGGATGTCCCTGTTATTATTTGTTGCACTGAGTGCAATCGAACCAACTTATAGTGTGTTGATATTAATTTGTTGTTGTAGGCGAGTAACCGAAGCAAGATCTGGAACGCCGACACCAATTTGTGTTACCGCTAGCGCAGATAATGCGGTCGAAAAACTTAAAATATCGTCCTGTGCCCATTGATTAAGGTGCCCCCAAGTTAACCCTGCAACTAAAGTGTCACCTGCTCCAACGGTACTTATTACTTGCATACGTGGTGGCTGAGCTTGTCGCCATTGACCTTGGTTTAACCACATCACGCCTTTTGCGCCCATTGAAATCACAATATTTTCAATGCCTTTTGATTCCAAAGTGAGTGCAGCTTGTTGGCATGCTTCTGTTGTTGTTAATTCTTGATTAAGCAATTCTGAAAGCTCTTCATCATTGGGCTTAATGAGCCAAGGCCGCGAATCTAGACCAGCTTTCAGTGCTTCACGGCTACTATCAAAAATGACTTTTTTACCTTTTTTATGCAGTAAGTTAATCCACTTAGCGGAGAGTTCAGGAGAGACGCCACGAGGTAAACTACCGGCCATGACAAAGTAATCATGATCTTCTGATAGTTCTTCCAGCGTGTGTTCAAAGGCCTCGATAGCGGCTTGATTCACTTCTACCCCAGGAAAATTAATGTCACTGACATCGCTGGCTGAATCGACCAGCTTGACATTAATGCGTGTCGCACCGGCAACACGCACAAAGCGATCGGTGGCCTTTATTTGTTCAAATAATTGGCAAAATGGGGCTTGGTTATCAGACCCTAAAAATCCGGTTACAGTGACCTGTGCACCTAGATCACAAAGCACTTTTGCAACGTTGACCCCTTTACCTGCAGGGTGAAGCGTGCTTTTTGAAACTAAGCTAACACTGCCAACATTCAATTGATCCACAAGGTGGCCAGTTAAATCTAAAGCAGGGTTAAGCGTAATAGTGACAACTTTAAAGTTTGACATAACGGTTCCTTAACCTTCACCAAGTCCAGATTCAATCGCTTTACCAATCGAAGTAAGCGCTAACTCGGCATCAGCACCATCGGCGGTAAATTGCAGGCGATGACCATGTTTGACTCCGAGAGCTATTACTTTCATTAAGCTTTTAGCGTTGACGCTGCCTCCATCGCCATCTAAGTTTTCAACTCGAATAGTCGCTTCAAATTTCTTGGCTTCTGCTACCAGCATGGCGCCAGGTCGAGCATGCAAGCCATGAGTGTTTTTGATTTTAAAGGTGGCAGTATTGGCACTGCCTTGAGTCATTTCTGGTGCTTTTTCGGACAAATCGAACATGTCCAATAGGCCGTTAACATCGGCGTCCAATATGTCTTGCTGGCGCTTTGTTAGGATGAATTGAGTGAGTTTATTTAATAAAGCTTTATGGCTAGCATTGCATGCAGCAAACGCAATTAAGCCTTTCACTTGTTTGCCTTCAAACTCACAATCATTGGCGGTTGAAACAAACGACATCGCAGAGCGGTTCACACCATGGCCACCACTCACTAACCATAAACCAGCGCCGATATCCGTTGGCTTCTTAGTGATGATCTCAGAAATGTACTCATCGCCAGTGCAGCCTGTATTGCGTAATAAGCCACCGGCAACGGCCGTCATTTGTAGCATGTCACTGGCTGGGAATTTCAGTTGAATTAAAGACGCATCGAAATCGGCCATTAACTGAGTTTTGCCATTTAATACTTCGATAATATCTTGCTCGGTTTTGGCATTCTTAAGGGCGGTTTCTACACCATCAGCCGATAACACTTTAGTCAGTTGTTTTAAAATACCTAAATGCTCATCAGATTTAGCGGCAATACCAATGGCCACATACACCGTACCATTTCCCCAGTCCACGCCTTTTGGAAAGTGGTGAACACTCACGCCTGTTTTTTGAACCAGACCGCGGGTTTCTGTCGTGCCATGTGGAATCGCAATACCGTTACCGAGAAAAGTGGAAGATTGTTCTTCTCTATTTAGCATGCCATTGACGTAATCGGCTTCAACATAACCTTGTTGGGTTAAGCTTTGAGCGATATTTTTGATGGCAGCAATTTTATCAGTAGCTGTTTGAGCAAGTGTCACTTCTTGAGGTGTTAAAATGAGCATGGTTGTGCCTCTTGTTTGGAGTTTTGGAGTGAATACCTATACAGCCATTTCTGAATACTAGATTACAGATGTCGGTATAACCAAACTCTCTCATATTTGTTAAAGCTGAATCGTTTCAGCAAATTGGTAAAAAAATTCAGCAAATCGATTTGAAGACATTTTTATCAAGAATGCTACTCATCCTTTAACAAGAATTTTAGCTTTATGTGACCAAACTTCAAATTTGCTGAATCCTTTCAGCTTTTATACTGAATCGATTCAGCTTATAATTCAACCGACATATTGATCTTAGCAATATAATTTTGATCCAGTGCACATAATGAGCGTATTAGCGGGGAAACCGAATGACTCTTGATGAAATAGCAAAGCTGGCTGGAGTGTCTCGAACCACCGCCAGCTATGTCATTAATGGTAAAGCGACCAAGTATCGAATCAGCCAAAAGACTCAGAAAAAAGTGATGGCAGTGGTAGAAGAGCATAATTACCAGCCAGATCATGCGGCTTCTTCTTTACGTGCAGGGCAAAGCCGATCGTTTGGTCTCGTGATCCCAGATTTAGAAAACAGCAGTTACGCTCGGTTAGCCAAATTATTGGAATTCAATTCTCGTCAAGCTGGGTATCAAATTTTAATTGGTAGCTCAGGTGATGATCCTCAAACAGAAAAATCGATTGTGAACGCTTTGGTTAGTAGACGTATTGATGCTCTGTTTGTGGCGAGTTCTATGAAAGATGCGAATGAGTTCTACCTTTCGATCCAAAATAAAGGAACGCCCGTTATCGCGCTCGATAGGCCACTCGATGATGAATTTTTTAGTTGTGTGATCAGTGAAGATTTTGACGGAGCACTGCAATTAACGTCTTCAGTATTATCTTCTGAGGTTAAAAGTGTTGGATTGATTGGCGCATTACCAGAATTGAATATTTCAAAAGAACGTCAGTTAGGTTTTGAAGCTGCGGTACGTAAGCAAGAAAAACTAGGGCATCGCATTCAACCACAAATTGAATATGGTGCGCTTTTTAATGGTGAGACTGGCCGAATGGTCATGCAAAAATGGCTGAATGAAGATAACTTGCCGGATGCGATTATTACCACTTCTTATACTTTACTAGAAGGGGTGTTAGATGTGTTGTTTGAGCACCCTGAATTGATGAAAACCATTAAAATTGCCACCTATGGCGACAACCGTTTATTGGACTTTTTACCCATTAAAATCAATTCACTTTCTCAACGATTTGAACTGATTGCAGACAGTGCTTTGGAACTTGCGCTGAACGCCTCGGCCAAACGTTATAATTCTGGTGTTGAATTGATCCCTCGTAAGTTAAAAATTCGTCAAACCTTATGATTTATTGATTGGTAATTTTCTTGCTTAAATTCATTCGCTCTCAGAAGTAACTTTCTGTGGGTTGTGCTATTATATGCGCGATTTTGTTTTTATTTCCCTTGGAGCACACCCTTTGCAATTTAAAGATCTTGGTCTAGATAATCGTCTACTAAAAAATCTACAACATTATAACTTCTCAAAAGCAACCGACATTCAGCGTCAAGCTATTCCTGTTGCTATTGCGGGTAAAGACTTATTGGCCTCGTCCAAAACCGGTTCTGGCAAAACATTAGCATTTGTTTTACCTATGCTGCATAAGGCGCTAAAAACGAAATCCCTGTCGGCAAAAGATCCTCGCGGTGTCATTTTGGCCCCGACGCGTGAATTGGCGAAACAAGTATTTGGAGAGTTAAAATCCATGTTAGGTGGGTTATCTTACACTGGCACTTTGATTGTGGGTGGCGAGAACTTTAACGATCAAGTAAAAGCCTTACGTAAATATCCTCGATTTATTGTAGCTACCCCAGGTCGCTTAGCGGATCACCTTGAGCACCGTTCTCTTTATTTAGAAGGGGTTGAAACCCTGATTTTAGACGAAGCAGATCGCATGTTAGATCTTGGTTTTGCTCCTGAATTATTGAAAATTCATAAAGCGGCAAAACATCGTCGTCGTCAAACATTGATGTTTTCTGCAACATTAGATCACGCAGAAGTAAATGGATTGTCTTCAGAATTATTGAATGATCCAAAGCGCATTTCAATTGGTGCTTCTGCGGAAGAACATAAAGATATTGATCAATCTTTTTACCTTTGTGATCACCTCGATCATAAAGAAGCGATTCTTGAGCGTTTATTGCAAGAAGCCGAATACAAGCAAGTGATCATTTTTACTGCAACTCGTGTTGATACCGAGCGTTTAACGGTGAAATTAAATGAACAAAAATTAAAAGCGGTCGCGTTAAGTGGTGGGTTGAATCAAACCCAACGTAATAACATCATGAGCCAATTTGAGCGCTCAGTGCATAAAATTCTTGTGACGACAGACATTGCCTCTCGTGGCTTAGATATTGCTAATGTTACGCACGTTATTAACTTTGATATGCCAAAGCACACAGAAGAATACGTTCACCGTGTTGGTCGTACTGGTCGTGCGGGTAACAAAGGGACGGCTATGTCTTTGGTTGGCCCTAAAGATTGGGTGAGCTTTAAGAACATTGAAACCTATTTACAGCAAGATCTTACTTTCTCTGAACTGGAAGGTTTGAAAGGTAAATTTAAAGGCATTAAACCACGTCAGCCATTCAATAAGAAAGGCCCAGTTAAAGCGAAAAAAGCGGCAAGCAAAGGTGCAACAACACCGAAGAAACCAGTTAAACGCGATAATAGCTTCTACAAAAATGTGGCAGTGGGTGAGCAAGTATTTATGCCGAAAAAGAAAAAGAATCCGGTGGTTAAAGACGACGAGTAAGGTTTTACTATTTGATTTATTTTCAAAGAGAATAATTTGAAAACAAGGGCTTAACGTAGAGGGAATCATTTCTCCAATCGTTAAACCCTTTTTTATTATAAAACTTCTGATCTCGTCACTACCGGCATTGATGTGTTGTCATTACCGAATATCTATAGCGATTAATGACTATAGCCTGTGTGTTTGTTGCTTAAGCTATAGAACGTTGCTTGAGCATAATCGTCACTGTCACCAGTGTTATTTTGATTGTAAACACCCGCTTTGAAGTACATGTATTGACCGCCTTCATCATAACCACTTGAGCCCATATTCACTTCTTCAGTAATATCGGCTTTCCCCTCACGAGAAATCGTTACAAACAACGTATTGCCTGTTACTTGGATTTTGTAGCTGAACTTCTCATCAAGCGCGATACCATCGGAAGGATTGCTAGCCGAACTGCTTCTTGAACCAATTAACTCATAATATTGTTCACTACCAGTGCGAGGTTCGTGGGCAAAGTAAATCGAACCTTTACTGTTATTTGGCAGTTTACGGTAATAGATACGCACAGGTTCATCATCATTGGCGTGAATTTGCCCAACAATAACACGGCCAATTTGTCCACTATCCCCAGTTGTTGTTACGTGATTCACGGCCAAGGTCGCTTCTAATACGCCATCAATGCCACCGGCATCAGACAGATCAGAAGAAGGCGCACTTGAGAATACCCAGTTATTATCGTTTACGCCTTGAGTACCAATACTGTCATCACCTCGACGCAGCATTTCTCTGAGTTCAGAGCGAGTGTAACTTGTTCCTGTTGACGTTTTAGGACCACTGACATAGCTGCGAAATACCATGCCGCCATCAGAGCCGGTATAGAAATAAGGGAACAGTTCATACCCACTGCTGAGTTCGACTTCTTTAATTGTATCGGATTTGCCGTTATCGTCTTCATCAATTGGTACACCTAATGTCCAATCGATCAGTTCAAAGTTACCTGAAGGTGCAACATCTGGATCAAGCCCATCAGTAGGGGGGGTTGGTATGGTTGGCGTCGAGCCATCGCTGCATCCTTTTATCACCGCTTCAACCATACTATTCCAAGTGTTTACTGAGTTCCCTTGACCGATGACCTTCACATATTGTGCATCAGAATCGGCAATATCATAGGTTTCTAAGCCTGAATTACTACCACTTGAAACACCGCCAGAATATACATTGTTCCAATCGGTGCCGTTAGCAGAGGTTTCAATATCAAAATAAGAGTTACGGCTATTTCCGTTATACCAAGCGACAGACATTTCTTTTACATTGGCGACTACGCCTAGGTTGAAAATAATGGCTTTACCTTGACCATTTGAAGACCAACGAGATTCCGCTCCATAGTTATTATCAATGGCATTGCTTGGGCCATGGCCATCATGGCTTCCGTCATCCGTTGCTGCAATCACTGTCAGTGCGCTATTGCCACTACATTGTACGGCGGTACCGGTTCCGGGATCGGTTGGTTCGCTGCTCCCTTCGCTGACTTTAGTTAAGGTAAAGTCATCAAATCGACCTTCACCGCTAAAGTATGCGCCGTAAATAGTGACTGAGTTAGCGTCGGAAGAATTAAAGGTTAACGTGACTTTTTCCCAATCTGATGCACTTGTATTTTTGGTTTGGCTGATTCCAGAGCCAGTCACCCCAATGGTTCCTGCACCTTTAACATAAGCACTAAGCTCGTACGTGGCATTCTTTTCAATGGTAATGGTTTGTTCTATTTTACCGCTTGAACCGGATAATTTTGCAGACTGGTTACCTGTGTATGCAACAGAGGATAGCGAACTTGGATCGCTATCGTTCCAGCCATCCCAACCGCTTTCAAAACTTGAATTATTGACTGTGGCAGCTTGAGCTAATGAAATGCCACAGATAGCTAAAATGGCAACGGATAATTTTGTTTTTGTATGATTTATTTTCATTTTATATCCTTGGATTCTCGTCCTATTTATAATGAAATGTAGGGGTTTCAATAATGAATATTCATGAATAATTCTTTTATCTGTATAAAATCATAAATATTTAATACCGAATTGGTTATAGGGACTAATTTCCTAGATGTAAATTATTCTCAGTTAAATTTGTGTTTTAATAATACAAAATGTGAGTTTGAATAAAAAAATGCAGAGAGAATGAAAGCAGGCTTGAAAAAGGGGAAATATGCGCTATGTGGGAAGCGAAATAGAGGGTAATAAAGAGATAAATTAGAGCGTATAAGCAATCGAAATAATCAAAACGAGAAAACGGACAACCGTAATGCTGTGGTTGTCCGTTTGGATATCGATATTAGTGGTTATTTAACTTGAATGATCGACTGAATAAATCGTTGTTTGGTTTCTTTATCCGCTTTGTCGTACCAATAATGCAACATTTGTTCTTCGGTTGTTTTGTACTGGCTATTGACTGGGACTTGGACATTGGCTGCTGATACGGCCGCTACAGAAGCACCTGTTGGTGCGATGGCGGCAATGCCACCCTTTTTGTTATAAGCGATAGACTCAGCATCGTATTGTCTACCAAGCTGTATGCCATTTTTAATGAGCTTATCTTGCTGAACGTCAACGGCATTACCTTTTTCATCAACTAATTTCCAAGCAGGGTTATTATCAAAGTCTTGGGCTTTATCTGCTGAACGATATTCTGGGACTTCAAGCGTTAACTCAGTATTGGATGCGGTGAATTTTGTGATAATCGCATCAGTATTGACGGTTGTTTGATCGCCACCTTGTTGAAATACTGGTGAATAGCGAAATACGATCTGGTTTTCACCATCTGGTAATGTCACACTTTTGCTGCTTGAAAATATACCGCCACTGAGTTCGGGTTCTTCACTATTTACGGCAAGGACTTTAACATCAGAAGGAACGCTAATGGTTACGCTCGCCAAAGCAGACGCGCTAAAACCAAACAGTGCTACTAGAGCGAAAGGTTGTAAAAGAGAATGTTTGAAAGTCATTGTTCATATTCCTTTAATCAAATGTATCGGCAAGCAGATAAAATAAAGGGCCCATAAAGAGCCCTTAAAATCATGTCGTTAATTATTTTTTAGCAGCATGCTGAAGTTTGTCAGCTTCTGTTAGTTCACGAATTTTACGGCTGATTTCACGGCGCTGTTTTGAAATTTCCGCACCATTGATGATGTGGTCATCAACACGGTCTTCATAATCGGCTTTCATGTTTTTCACGATAGCGATGATTTCTTCGTGTGTCATTTCTGGCTTGATGTAATCCAGTAAGTTTTCAAGCAAATCAACACGTTTACGGTTATCGCGGATTTTCTTTTCATTATCAAGAATTTCACGTTTTAATTTATTCTTACGACGAGCTTGGTTTACGATCTCAAATACGTTAGCCATAGTTGTTCCTTAATTTATAGTGATTCACTAAATACTTTCATCTCAGTAAATTAAACCATATACCAAACCGACAAAACAGACTTAAAATCAAAATAAAAGTCGATTAAGGCAAAACCAGAGTTTTAGATAGCCAACAATGACATAAAGGTGCAGCTTTCTTGTTGATTAGTAAGCAGACAAACCAATATAAGCTATTGACAAGATTGTTTAGAAAGTGAATTCTTCTTAACTATGAAAGAGAAAAAACCATCCACTGTTGTCCAAAGTGTTCAAGAGCGTTTTAAACGTGCTTACCTTGATTCAAGGCAAGGGATACATAAATTAGAACTAGACTTAAATCGAAGCCAAATTATTGTTGTCACCGATAATGGACGGAAAATCTATCGCCCGTATCGCTGGGATCATTAATACCCAAGTGACCGCAACGAGGAATAGAAGAATAATGAATATTGAACTTACCGCAATTGAAGCTCGAATTATTGGTTGTCTGATCGAAAAAGAAGTGACCACTCCAGATTATTACCCACTGACCTTAAATAGCCTGACGACGGCTTGTAACCAAAAAAGTAACCGTGAACCTGTGATGGCTTTATCTGAAGCTGAAGTGATGGATGCTGCGCAAGCTTTGATTGATCGCCGTTTAATGACAGATGAAAGTAGTTTTAATAGCCGTGTGTCTAAATTTCGCCATCGTTTCTGTAATACTGAATTTGGGTCGTTAAAATTTACGCCTCAAGAACGCGGCATTGTTTGTAGCTTATTGTTACGTGGTGCTCAAACTCCCGGTGAGATCCGTACTCGTACTAACCGTTTGTGTGAGTTTACGGATGTGAAGCAAGTGGAAGCGTTATTAGATCAAATGGCAAGTCGCGAAGAAGGGGCGCTGGTGGTAAAACTTCCTCGTGAGCCGGGGAAACGTGAATCTCGTTATCAACATCTTTTTTGCGGTGAAGTGAATGTAGAAGCGTACGCTAGTGCCGCTCCAGTGGTTTCTGCACCAACCAATAATCAACAAGAAGAACGCATTAGCGCTTTAGAACAACAAGTGGCGCAGCTAAGCGCGCAAGTGGAAGAGCTCAAAGCTTTAATTATTGATTAAGACCATGTCTGATCCTGACCTTCAACAAGGTAAGCCACCAAGCAAAGATTGGTATGTGTACTTAATTCGTACACGTACCAATACTCTTTATTGCGGCATTACGAATGATCTTGAGCGCCGATTCGAGCAACACCAAATTGGTAAAGGCGCCAAGTATTTACGCGGAAAAGGTCCATTAAACCTTGAATGGTCACAAGTTGTAGCCGATAAGAGTGCAGCATTAAAAGAAGAAATACGGATTAAGAAGTTGTCGAAAGTGCAGAAAGAGAGGTTAGTGAGTGGGTGTTAGCTGGATAGTAGTTATCCAGCTTAAAACAGTTTTTTATTCCAATAATAGCTTATTTAGAAAAGTTGGCATTAATGCGCATGTCCAAATAATCTTGCGCAGTAATTGCTTGATATTTTTTTTCGGGTCCTTGAATAATTTTGTCTTTATTGGCTTGGCAGAAAAATGCCATGCTGTAGCGTGAGCCTTGGTTTTCTGTAGGGTAAGGCATTCGGACACGGTGTAGTGTTGATTTTAATTTATCATCACTCCAACGCATCAACATATCTCCAATATTACAAGTGATCACTCCCGCTTGAGGTTCTACGTTACTCCATACTTGCTGGTGCTTTGAAGTCTTACCAGCTGCTACTTGTAAACCACCTTGATTGGGTTGTTGGAATACCATTGTCAAACAATCAAAGTCAGTATGTGCTCCAGCGCGCCAATGTTCCTCACTTTTTGTTAATTGCTCTATTGGCAAGTAATGCAATAAACGTAAGGTACTTTGATATTGATTTGAGTTAGGTTGATGAGCTTGAGCGAAGAAATGTCGCTCAAATCCCAGTTTATCGGCAAAGCAAGATAAAATGTTCATACCAAGTTGCCAAGCTTGGGCTTCAAAATCTAACATATCGTTTTGAAAGTGAGGAAGTAATAATTTACTTGGCCAAATACCATCCATATGTGGGCGCGTTATTTGGTAAGATTCTTTTTGATCTGCACTGTCAGTTGAAGGTCTGACTTGTTGTTTAAACTCCCAACCTGCGTTTTTCCCCATTTTTAAAGAAAGATTTTGTTTATCTGGTTTTGGTAAATTAAATAGACGCTCAGTGAGATCAAAAGCGTGTTCTATCTTTTTCAAAGCAATGGAATGATGTTTAATTTGAAAAAATCCAACTTCGGTTGCAGCTTGCCATAATTGTTCAGTGATTTCTTCTCGGCAAGATTCAAAATTACTCATATCAATTACTGGAATTTTAGTGTGTTCGGCATCAATACCTTTGCCACCGATGGTGCTTTCAAACTTTAATTCATCTAATTCATAAGCTGTAGTAGCCATTATTTATCTCCAATTAATAAGCATTTAGCTTGGTTATTGGAGCAATGCCCAGTAATGCTATTTCCATTACAGACCGCTTCTACTCCTGTTAAAATTTCTACTTTGGTTTTTTACCAAACATCGTCATGAATACGGGCTGCTGCTGCTTCCATGATAGGTCCAATGATTTCCATAGGTCTTTGCCCTGCAGAAAATACGGTTCGACATGGTAAATCAAGTGTTGGGTTTTCTGGGTGGTTACCTGTAATTTGTTTAAGCTTGCTTTCACTCAAACCATAAACAACCCTACCGACTCCTGCCCAATAAATCGCACCGGCACACATAGCACAAGGTTCGGCAGAAATGTATAACGTGCAATCTTTTAAGTACTCAGGTCGATACATTTGACTTGCCTCTGTCATAATTAATCGTTCGGCATGGCCCGTCATATCTTTATTCGGTAGATAACCATTAATTTGTTTTAGTAATACCTCTCCTTCAGCACTCACTAAAATAGCTGAAAATGGATGAATTCCTTGCTCTTTTGCTTGCACTGCTAATTCAAAGCATTGTTTTAGGTAAATTTGATCATCATTATTAATCGAGCCCATAGTTATATTGTCCTTAATGAGATTTTTCTTGTGGCAAACTCCAAGCAAAAAATGCTTTTTGTACCCAATGAGTTGATTTGAATAACAGCATGCTTACTGCAGATAAAAATACTAGGGCTGCAAATGCTTGTGGAATTTTGAAATAAGATGTTGAGAATTGTACGAAATAACCTAATCCTTTTTCTGCA
Organism: Vibrio rumoiensis 1S-45; assembly: GCF_000286955.2. GTDB lineage: Bacteria > Pseudomonadota > Gammaproteobacteria > Enterobacterales > Vibrionaceae > Vibrio > Vibrio rumoiensis_A. The sequence goes on along the minus strand of NZ_AJYK02000061.1, from coordinate 50,816 downwards.
GCTACAAATTCAGAGATAACAGCACCGATAACGGCTAGTGTTATCGCTACTTTTATACCACTAAATATATGTGGAATAGCATAAGGAAGTCGGATCTGCCAGATTGTTTTAGTAGAAGAAACATTGAGTGATTTAGACAGTTCAATTAATTCAGGTGGTGTAGATAACATACCTGTAGTGGCGGAAACAACTAAAGGAAAGAAGGTAATTAAACAAGTAATTACTAAGCGAGGAGCATCGCCAGTTCCAAGGATTACAATTAATAAAGGTGCTATAGCAACAACTGGAGTTGATTGAACAATAACCAGTAATGGGAATACCGCTTTAGTTAAAAATTTGGAGCTAACCATCATGATTGCAAGCGGAATACTGATCAGTAAAGATAATCCAAAGCCTAGCAGTGCTATACGTAATGTTGCCCATAAATTGTCTAACCATCGTTCGGCAGAAACTTGCATAAAAGCGTCGGCAATCGCTGATGGTGAAGGCAAGATAAAACTTGGTATCGAAAACACACGACAAACAATTTCCCATATTGGCAAAATAGCGATCATTGCGAGAGTCGGTAGACTGTTTTGATATAATTTTTTAATCGACATATTTTTTCCTTATCCTCATGCCACGGTGCGAATTGGAGCTACATTACCCTTTTTTTTCGTGTGATCGTCTGTCATTGAAGTGGAAGGTGGCTGATAAAAATGTTTACGAATCCTACGGGTGTAATTAGCAAAATTAGATGATTGCATGCTTTCAAGAGTTCTTGGCCTAGGAATGTCGATGTTAATTTCTTCAATGACCGTACTTGGTCTTGGGCCCATCACCAATACTTTGTCTGAAAGTAATACTGCTTCAGAAATTGAATGAGTAATGAATAAGACGGTTTTAGGTCTGTCATTCCATAACCGTAAGAGTTCAAAGCCCATTTCTTCTCGTGTTAATGCATCAAGAGCAGAAAATGGCTCATCCATGATTAAAATGTCAGGATCGAGTAGTAGCGCACGTGCGATTCCTACTCGCTGTTGCATACCACCGGACAGTTGATCGGGCATGCTGTTATGGAAGTCGTTTAATCCAACTTTTTCGAGTAACTGTTTGGCGAAAAGTTTTTCTTTGTCAGTAATGTGGCCGAATTTATGTTTTAGAGGAAAAAGCACGTTATCGAGAATATTTTTCCAAGGGAGTAACGTTGGTTTCTGGAATACGATACCAATATCTTCTCGTGGTTCTCTGACTTTTCGACCAAAAACTGCTACTTCACCTTCCGTTGATTGAAGTAATCCTGATAGCAATCGAAGTAAGGTTGATTTACCACAACCCGATGGACCTACAATTGAAATGAATTGATTTTTTTCAACATCGAAATTGACATTGTCTAGCACTTTTACAGAGCCATTATCGCTGTGGTAGGTGTGGCTAACTTGTTTAAAGGTGACAAATGGGCTCATGATTGACCTCCTGGTAGGTAATCACGGCTGATGGCAGTTTCTGGATCAAATTTCGATGGATCAAGTTGTTGAGCTTCAGCCGTCCATTTCCATGTTTCTTTTAAGCGCTCAGGAGTGAAAGTACCAATACCATCGTTATCGCTAACTTCATTTATCACTAACCCTTTAATTGAAATAATGGTGTCGGAAGCTTGTTGAGGGTCAACTTCAGGTACCATTTTGTGTACGTCCTTTGCACTTTGTTCTGGTTGCGCCCAAGTGTAAGCAATGGCTTTGGCATAAGCTTTAACAAATCGTTTTACTACATCAGGTTTTTCCGTTAGAAATTGGTCACTTGCAATAAGAGAGGAGGAGTAGAAGTCTAGTCCCGCATCATGCCAAGGTAATATTTTTAACTCTTTGCCAACTGCTTTTGCTTGGCTTTGATTTTTGACGGTATCCGTTACCCATGAAATCATAACGTCAGATTTACCCGTGATAAGCATAGGATTTAATGCACCAGGATCCGCTTTCGTTACAGTGACACTATCTTCATCGACATTATTTTTTCTTAATAATAAAGGAAGAAAAACATTAGCCGATGTAAAAGGGGAAGTCGCTATCGATTTATTAGCAACATCTTTAACGGAATTAATTCCGGAATCATCTAGAACATAAAAAGCATAAGGTGCTTTATTAAAAACGGAGTAAATTGCTTTGACTGGTACGTCATCGTTAGCTTTGGCAACTAATAAGGATACCAAATCGGATGAGCCAATATCTGCAGTACCAGTTGCGACTTTAGTAATAGCATCTGTTGAGCCTTTCCCTTGACGAATAGTGACCTCTAGATCTTCTTCTGCAAAGAAGCCCTGTTGAACCGCGACATAAATAGGTGCTTTATCCCCTCCTGGTAACCAATCGAGTTGAAAGTTTATTTTATCAACAGCAAAAACATTAGCGCTAGTGACTAAAGCGGTGCTAGATAGGGTGAATTGAATCCATTGCTTGAGTGACAGTTTCATTAGGTACTCCCTTACTAAATCGAACATCTTGCAGTTAACTGTGTATTGATTCATACGTTAGTTAACTGATTGATTGGCAATGGTGAGCAATGTCCCGATGTTTCTATTCATCTAACCGCTTCTACTCACAGATTTTGTATTACGTAATTATAAAAGCAAGCAGTGTGCCAAATTAAAGCATGATTAAATATTCACGAAAATAACAACCATTTAACAAGTGTTTAACTGCTAACTTTTTAAATTAATTACGCGAAATACAGTGCAAATTGACGCAATAAAACAGTGCAGGCGTGAAAATTTGCATCTAACTTGGTGCGCTGACCATTGAATGTTCTTCTTTATAGGGTGTTTTTCATGTTGGTTTGTGTTGGCTTACTTATTGCTTAGTGCATTAGGAAATAACGTTTGGATGAGTAGAAGCAGTTAAGTGTGAAATGCACTGAAACATTGCTCATATCACCTAATAACAGTGATGAAGCAACTATGAATTATTTAATTAAAGATGCAAGAGGAGTTGTCGGTAACGAATTCGTGTCTGACATCAGAATTAAAGATGGCCTTATTGATGAGTTGGGCACAAGTCTTGAGCCCATGGCAGGAGAACGTATTATCGATGCTAGCCAATGTGTTGTATATCCTGGTTTTGTGAATACTCATCATCATTTGGCGCAATCTATATTAAAAGGTATTCCAGCAGGGTTAAACCAACCTTTAGGAGAATGGCTAGCCAGTGTGCCTTATCAATATTGGCCGAAAATTACTCCGGAAATTATGTATAACGCAGCGTGCCTCGGATTCTATGATTTAATTCGTTCTGGCGTAACCACATGTGCTGACCATCATTATCTTTATCATTCAAAAACATCTCCTGAATTAGAAGCGGCAGTTTGGCAAGCGGCTGAAGATATGGGGATTCGCTTAGTATTGTGTCGAGGTGGTGCAACTAGTAAAGGTACACATAAAGGATTAGCTAAAGCAGGTGTTGAACCTGAATCTATTGATCAAATGCTAAAGCGCTTAGATGATAGCTATAGTAAATATCATCAAAAAGGCAGTGCACCTATGAGGAAGCTGGTTGTAGCTCCTACAAGCCTTATACATTCATCATCTGCTCAAGATTTAAAACAACTCTCTCAATATGCACGTTCTCGACAATTAAAAATGCATTCTCATTTACTAGAGGTCGATTTTGATCAACAGCAGTCGTTAGCTAAATACGGAAAGAGTGCTGTGGAGTTTGCAGAAGAATGTGAATGGCTAGGAGATGATGTTTGGTTTGCGCATTTAGTTAAGGCTAATGAGTGTGATATTAAAATATTAGCTTCAACCAAAACCGGAATTGCGCATTGTCCAACATCCAATTGCCGACTTGGTAGTGGTATCGCACCAGTTATTGATATGTATAAAAAAGGAATGCGAATCAGTATTGGTGTTGACGGCTCTGCCTCTTCTGAATCTGGGTCAATGTTACAAGAGCTTAATCTAACGTGGTTATTACATCGTGCAATTAATGGGGCTAATAGCACCTTATTAGAGGAAGTTGTTGAGTGGGGATCTCGTGATGGTGCGGCACTATTAGGCCTAGAAAACGTCGGTACAATTGAAGTAGGTGCTGCGGCAGATATTGTTTTATATGATATTGGCCAAGTTCGTTATCAAGGGTGCCATTCAATATTATATAGCCCTGTTTTATGTGGGGAACCAGTTCAAGTTAAATACTCTCTAGTTAACGGTAAGATCATTTACCAAAATGATAATTGTTTGGTTGATCGTGAGGCTCTCATCATTCATGCACAGCAATCATTTTCTGAGTTATTAAAAAGAGTAAACCATTTTAACCCATTGTTTATATAAAATTGTGAATGCAGGTTCTGCTGTGCCTAATCGATAGCTTTCGTTACACTGCTACCATCATTCCAATGACAAACAAAGTTGTATTATGAAAAAGTTGATTCCGTTTATTGCCTTATTAGTCACCGCTAATGTATATGCTGCAGGTTTTGATCTGAAAGCCACCATGAAAGAGATGAAAGTCGAATTCAATCAGGCGGCTAAAGCGCAGAATATCGATGAGATGAAAAAGCCAGTTACAAACATGACCGAGCTGATCAATAAAGCCAAGTTGGGTGTTTATCCACCAGAAAAACAAAGCTTATATTTGGAAGGCTTTAATAAACTCACTGTTACGTTGGCTAGTGTCGAAACCCATCTAGAAGCAGGGGAGTTTGATCAAGCGAAAGAAGAGTTACGTAAAGTTGATGATCTTCGTATCGAATATCATGACAAACGTAACCCAAGCATCTGGAGTAAGTTGTTCGGTTAAGGTGCATGAATCGCCTGTCATATCTGATGCTGGAACCCGACATTTCAAATTATGTTGTGGCCAATAATACTTGGTCACACATTCAATCCCCCCTAAATCACTCCCCAAACCAACTTAACTGCTGATGCAAGCTCACCACACTGCCCACAATAATTAATGATGGGCTAATGGCTTGTTCCGCTAGGTTATCGAGATCGGATAATACACCAGTGAGTACTCGTTGTTTGGTCGTTGTGCCACGTTCAATGATGGCGCATGGCGTGTCAATTGATAGACCATGTTCGGTTAAGTTTTGGCGAATGGTTGGGGCCTGTTTTAAACCCATATAAAAAACGAGAGTGTGGTTATTTTGGGCAAGGCTTTGCCATTGAACATCTTGGCCGTCTTTCTTTAAATGCCCAGTAATGAATTGCACGCTTTGCGCATGATCCCTATGGGTGAGGGGAATACCTGCGTAAGCACTGCAACCGGACGCTGCGGTAATGCCGGGAACCACTTCAAAAGCAATGGCGTTGTCGACTAAGGTTTCTAACTCTTCACCACCACGCCCAAAGATAAATGGATCGCCACCTTTTAAGCGTACTACGTGTTTCCCTTCTTTCGCTTTATCCACCAAAATCTGATTGATCTGATCTTGTGGCACGCAGTGATGATTGAGTTTTTTGCCTACAAACAGTAATTCCGCATTTGGGTTCACCAGTGCCATGATTTCTTCAGACACTAGACGATCGTAAACCACTACATCTGCCGTTTGAATAAGGCGATACGCTTTCATGGTGAGAAGATCCGGATCACCGGGGCCAGCGCCAACAAGAGAAACAAAACACTTCGATGCGGTAGAAGATAAAGACATAAAAGACCTTAAGAATTGTAAGCGTGGAGATTAAATGGGGTAGCGAGTTTCTAGCCCCTAGCCCCTAGATTTTAGCTTCTTGGGAAAGCCTAGGGGCTAGTTTGTTTGAGCGATTACGCCTCTACTTCTTTTCGTTCTTCTGCCACTTTTTTCTTAAACACAGGGCGTTCTGCTTTTGGAGTCGCAAACCAGTAACCAAAGCCCATAAAGATCGCACCTGATACGATATTGCCCAGCGATACCCAAAGTAAGTTATGACCAATACCCGCTAGTGTAAAGGCATCAGAATGCTGACCAAAGTAAGACAAAGCAAAGATGGTCATGTTAGCGATGGAGTGCTCAAAACCTGCGCCGATAAAAGCCAATAAACACCACCAGATAGCAATGAATTTGCCAGTACCTTCAACACGTTGACACATCCAAATCGCCAAACACACTAACCAGTTACACAAAATGCCTTTAAAGAATAAAACACTTGCTGGAGCCATCGTTTTTCCTAATGCGGCTTTGTGTAGAAAGCTTGAAGCATCCGGAAGAAGATTACCGCTACCGGCTAGGAAGAAAAGGTAAGCCACAAAGACGGAGCCGAGTAAGTTACCCATCCAAGTTTGTGGTAGCACGCGTAAGTTATCTTTCCAGGTGATTTGACCGGTGATCGCGCCAAAAGCGAGGAACATAGTGTGGCCCGTAAAGAGCTCTGAACCGGCAATGATCACAAGGGTTAACGCAATACCAAAGGTTGCCCCCATCACAAGTGGGCGAATAGAAGGGTCGACAAGGTTACCAAAAGTGAAAATTAAAATGATGCCGATACCGACATAAGCCCCTGCCATGGCTGAACTGATCCAAAACCCCAATGGATTATTGTCAGCAAGCTTAACGATACGTTCTGCGGTGTTAGAACACTTTTTAATGGTGTCTGTATACATAATGAGTACCTATAAAATGAAAGTTTGAATATTGATAGCGATTCAACATGGGAATCGCTATGGATATTGAAACTAGAAAATCGTCATTCCGTATCTCTTCGCCTAGGTTCAGGTACGGAATGACTCATTGAGGGTAAAATTTATATGTACCTTACGCCTTCACCTCAATCTCACAGCCGTTGGCTCTGATTTCATAAGTCTCGATATTCATGGTTTCATTTTCCATGCATAAGCCAGTTTCTAGGTTAAAACGTTGTTTTTTCAGTGGGCTTGCCACCCAAAGTTCACCGTCATGCTCACAAATAATACCGCGCGATAACACATTTGATTGTGCAAATGGGTCCATATTGTTGATGGCAAATAATTGTTCATCAAAACGTGGGCGGAAAATCGCAACTTGCTTACCATTCACTAACGCGCACACCCCCGTTTTTGGAGAAATGTCACTCAATTGGCAGACTTTAGTCCATTCAATTTTATTTATTGAAGCGGTTTTCGCTGGTGATTTTTTCGTTTGAGTGGTCATTACGCTTCCTCCACTGGCATTTTTTTATTGTCGCTTAAATCGGTGTGTAGAATGTCCCCTTTTAAGTGGGGGAATTTTTCTGTGAATGTTGCTGGGCGATGTTGATCGCGCTCTGGTGTAAACACCACATTGTCATCACGTAGATCTGAGTTAATGAAATGAGCAAAGCGAGTTAATTGGCTCTCATCATTTATGGTGTCTGTCCATTCACAGCTGAAACCGTCTACTAAGATTTGTACGTCTTTTTCAAGCTGTTCATTGATGCCTAATGTGTCATCAACCACCACTTTTCTTAGGTAATCGACGCCACCTTCTAGGTTTTCTAACCAGACTGAAGTACGTTGTAGTTTATCGGCAGTACGAATGTAGAACATCATGAAGCGATCGATGTATTTGATCAGCGTTTCTTTGTCTAAATCTGAGGCAAGCAAATCACCATGACGAGGTTTCATGCCGCCGTTACCACCCACATACATATTCCAGCCTGCGTCGGTTGCGATGATGCCTAAATCTTTACCTTGGGCTTCCGCACACTCTCGAGTACAACCAGATACGCCGAATTTCATCTTATGAGGGGTGCGAATGCCTTTGTAACGGTTTTCTAGGTAAGAACCTAGGCCAACACTGTCTTGAACCCCAAAACGACACCAAGTGCTGCCTACGCAAGTTTTCGCCATGCGTAATGCTTTGGCATAGGCTTGACCGGTTTCATAGCCCGCTGCGATGAGTTTTTTCCAAATTTCAGGTAAATCATCTTTTTGTGCACCAAATAAACCGATGCGTTGAGCGCCTGTTATCTTGGTGTACAAGTTATATTCTGCTGCGACATTAGCTAAAACCGCTAAGGCTTGAGGGGTAACTTCACCGCCTGCCATGCGTGGAATGACAGAGTAAGTACCGTCTTTTTGCATATTGCCGAGGAAGTTATCGTTAGTATCTTGTAAGCCAACGTGTTGTGGTTTTAATACATGGTCGCCCCAGCAAGAAGCCAAGATTGAACCTACGGTTGGCTTACATACCTCACAGCCGTAGCCGTGGCCATGTTTTTCAAGAAGTTGATCGAATGAGCGAATGCCTTCAATGCGGCATAGGTGAAATAACTCTTGGCGAGAATACTCAAAATGCTCACAAATATGATTCTTCACTTCAATACCGGCTTTTGCCAATTCTGAGTTTAAGACTTGAGTGATCATAGGAACACAGCCACCACAACCTGTACCAGCTTTGGTGACCATTTTGATATCGCTTAGTGTGGTGTGGCCTTCGGCAACTGCGGTGGCAATTTTGCCTTTGGTCACATCAAAACAAGAGCAAATGACTGCTGAATCTGGCAATGCCTCCGCGCCCATTGATGGTTTTTCGCCACCTGCGTGAGCCGGTAGGATCAGAGTGTCAGGGTGCTCTGGCAGATCCATATCATTAAGGTGAAGTTGTAATAAATTGCCGTAATCAGAGGTGTCGCCAACGAGCACAGCCCCCAGTAGCTTTTTACCATCTTCGGATACAATTAAGCGTTTATAAGTATCGTCTTCATCATTTTGATACACAAAGCTTTTACAGTTTGGCGTGCGACCATTGGCATCACCAATACTGCCCACTTTTACGCCAAGAAGTTTTAGTTTTGCGCTCATATCCGCGCCTGTAAATTGGCTTGTACTTTCTTGTGAAGTACCACTTGCTAAAATATGATCAACCGCGACTTGAGCCATTTTATAACCCGGAGCCACAAGACCGAAGAAGATACCATTCCAAGAAGCACATTCACCAATGGCGTAGATATCTGAATCGGAAGTTTGGCAATTATCGTTAATCGCGATGCCGCCGCGGGGGCCGATGTCGAGTTCTGATTGGCGAGACAGACGATCTTGCGGACGAATACCGGCAGAAAATACGATGAAATCTACTTCAAGATCAGTACCATCAGCGAACTTCATGGTGTTACGTGCGGTTTCACCTTTAGGGATGATTTCTTGAGTATTTTTACTGGTATGAACTTTCACGCCCATACGCTCGATTTTATTACGAAGCTTTAGGCCGCCTTGTAGATCAAGTTGTTCCGCCATGAGAACTGGAGCAAATTCAATCACGTGCGTTTCTACGCCTAATGCTTTTAAAGCGCCAGCCGCCTCAAGGCCAAGTAGACCACCACCAATGACGGCACCGCTTTTACTTTTTTTCGCCGTCGCTTCAATGGCTTTGAGATCTTCAATGGTGCGATAAACAAAGCAATCTTTGCTTTCATTGCCTTTAATCGGTGGTACAAAGGGGTATGAACCGGTTGCCATAACCAGTTTGTCGTATTTCACTTCACGACCAGAGCTTGAATAAACGGTTTTGTTTTCACGGCTAATATTAATCGCGCGTTCACCAATTAAGACATTGATGTTGTGTTTTTGGTAGAAACCGTCTTTAACTAAAGATAATTCATCGGCAGTATGGTGAGAGAAATATGAAGAAAGATGAACACGGTCATAGGCAATTCGTGGTTCTTCACAGAAAGCAGTGATGTCGTATTGGCTTAAATCACCTTTTTCAACAATGTCTTCGATAAAGCGGTGGCCAACCATGCCGTTACCGATAATGACGAGTTTGATCTTACTCATATTTATTTCGCCCATAAAATTAAATTAACTAGGCTTATCATCGCTAAACTGTGATCAAGAATACTGATGCAAATCAATTTTACTCCAGTCTTACCCTAAAGGGGTAGTACTAAAGAGTAATTTATGTGGAACTCAATAACCGTAATAAAAGGATGATTTTAATGAATGTTTATGACTTTAAAGTGCAATCAATCACGGGTGAGCAAGTGGATCTGGCTCAATATAAAGGGAAGATTTTATTGATCGTCAATATTGCGACCAAATGTGGTTTAACCCCGCAATTGGAAGGACTAGAAAAGCTGTATCAAACTTATCAAGACAAAGGTTTCGAAGTTTTGGGCTTTCCATGCAATCAATTTTTAGAGCAATCACCGGAAGATAACGAAGGCATTATAGATTTTTGCCAAATTAACTATGGGGTGAGTTTCACTAATTTTGCCAAAATTGAAGTGAATGGTGTTGATGCTGATCCATTGTTTAAGTTTTTAAAATCGCAACGTCATGATGATAAAAGCAATGATGCAACACAAGGGTTAGTCGAGAAACTGACATCCATTGGACAAGTGTTTCCAGATGGCGAGTTGAAGTGGAATTTTACCAAGTTTCTGATTAATCAAGATGGGGAAGTAGTGGAGCGTTTTTCACCGACCTTTTTACCGGAAGAGATGTCGGGTGATGTTGAGGGGCTACTGTAACAAATAAATTGTATTAATTTGAATATATACAAAAAGAACCTCTCGCATATTTTTAAAGCGGAGAGGTTCTTTGTAATTTTAATTAAGTGTTAATCTAGCGTCTTATCTTTAGTCAGCGATAAAAGCCAAATACAAATCACTGCCACGGCCACAAAGCCACCCAAAATAATGGTTGGTATGGCGGCATAGCCTAAGATATGCCAGATAACGTATTCTAAAGTACTCATGCTTCTTCCTTCTTATCTGGTGACTTATTGCCAGCCTTCGACATCTTTCATATCAGGCAGTTTATGGGCAATCCCTTTATGACAATCTACACAGGTTTTGTCGCCGTCTGCCAATGCAGTTGAATGCTGCTTAACCGCACGTGGACCTTGCTCTGAGAAATCCATATAGTTGAATTGGTGACAGTTACGACACTCTTTTGAGTCGTTGTCTTTCATTCGTTGCCATTCACGATGTGCCAAATGCCCACGGCGTGCTTTGAATTTTTCTTCCGTATCGATCGTACCAATGAAGTTGTAAACCAACTCTTTTGATGCCTGAACCTTACGAACAATTTTGTCGGTCCATTGATGCGGTACGTGACAGTCTGAACAGATAGCACGAACACCAGAACGGTTAGAGTAGTGAATGGTTTCACGGATCTCTTTTACGATGGGTGCATGGCATCCTGAACAGAATTCTTCAGTGTTGGTCGCTTCCATACCGGTGTTGAATGCACCCCAGAAGAGTAAACCACCCATAAAGCCCATGAACAAGATTACACCTGCTGCGGCTTTACTTGGGGTCGATAAACGCTTCCAAAAGTTTTTTAATATTTTCATAGATTTTACTCTTAATTCACTTTTTGAATGGCTTAGGGAGTGGAAATTCGCCTAAGCCTAGCGTTTTATTTCTGTAATGAATCAACACTTTGGAATTGATTATCAACCAAAGGTTTTGCATCAGCTTGCGGCACGTGACACTGCAAGCAGAAGTAACGACGAGGCGATACATCTGACAACACGGCATCTTGGCGATTCACATAGTGAGTTACACTGATTTTGGTTGCGCCCATTTCTTTGGCATTTTTCCAGCTATGACAAGCAAGGCACTTATTCGCGTTTAAAGACACTTCATAGTTGCGAATCGTATGTGGGATCAAGGGTGGTTGATACACATAGTTGCTGTCTAATTGGTGATCTTTAGGGAAGCGTTTAAAGTCGTCAGCAGGACGAGTGGATTCTATTTCACTCGCACCACGTAGAGATTCAACACCACCAATTCCGCCTGGGTTAGTGGCGACAGGTGTAACAGCGTCGCTTGCATCTTCTGCTTGTGCTGCACCGATGATCAGCGCACTTGCTGCTATCAATGCCATGATGATTTTTTTCATAATACTCTCCGATTCTTTGTTGGCTGCCTATATTGCCTTCATGGTTTAGGCAGCCTTCGGTCTAAATGCTGAATTGGTAAACTCAGTAAATGGGTTTACACACTGGCGATCTTGGTTATCTTCACAGGACATTTTTTATAGTCAGTCTGTTTTGATAGCGGATCGGTGGCATCCAAAATTAATTTGTTAACTAGGATGCGAGCATCAAAGAACGGTACGAATACCAAGCCTTGCGGCGGGCGGTTACGACCACGAGTTTCAACACGAGCTCGAACTTCACCACGAGGCGATTGAATGAGTACTTCATCGCCACGGCGTAGGTTACGAGACTCCGCATCATCAGGGTGAATGTAGCAATGCGCATCAGGTACGGCTTTGTAAAGCTCAGGAACACGACGCGTCATGGTGCCAGTATGCCAATGCTCAAGGACACGGCCAGTACATAACCACATATCGTATTCTTCGTTTGGTACTTCTGGTGGCGCTTCGTAAGGTGCTGAGATGATCAACGCTTTACCATCGGATTGGCCATAGAAATCACGACCTTCACGTTTGGCGTATGGGTCATATTCTGGATTAAAGCGCCATAAGGTTTCTTTACCATCTACCACTGGCCAACGTAGACCACGAACCGTGTGGTAAACATCGTATGGGGCTAAATCGTGTCCATGACCACGGCCAAAGGTCGCGTATTCTTCGAATAAACCTTTTTGTACGTAGAAGCCTGCAGATTTTGCATCATCGTTTAATTCTTGTGCTTCAGTCAGTGGGAATTTGTCCACGTTACCGTTGCGGAATAAAATGTCGTACATGGTTTTGCCACGAAGCTCAGGAGCTTTTGCTAGCAATTCTTCATCCCACACTTCTTCAATTTTGAAGCGTTTAGAGAATTCCATGATTTGCCAAAGGTCAGAGCGAGCGCCTTCAACAGGAGACACTTGCTGATACCATGCTTGGGTACGACGTTCTGCGTTACCGTAAGCGCCTTCTTTTTCTACCCACATTGCAGTTGGTAAAATGAGGTCTGATGCTTGCGCGGTAACGGTTGGGTATGGGTCTGAACATACAATGAAGTTGTCAGGGTTACGGTAACCCGGTAAACGTTCAGTATTAATGTTTGGACCGGCTTGCATGTTGTTGTTACACATGACCCAGTAAGCGTTTAGTACGCCATCGTGCAGCATGCGATCTTGTTGTACCGCATGGAAGCCTGGTTTTGGTGGAATAGTTCCTTCAGGCAGTTTCCAAATTTTTTCAGCCGTTTTACGGTGAGCTGGGTTGGTTACCACTAAATCAGCCGGTAAACGGTGTGAGAATGTACCCACTTCACGCGCGGTTCCACAAGCTGACGGTTGACCAGTCAGTGAGAACGGGCTGTTACCAGGTTCTGAGATTTTACCGGTTAATAAGTGCAGGTTGTACACCAAGCTTTGCATCCAAACACCACGAGTGTGTTGGTTCATACCCATAGTCCAAAGCGACATCACTTTCGTTTTTGGATCGGCGTATTGTTTGGCTAATGCAATCAGATCTTCAGGTAATACACCTGACATTTCAGCGGCTTTTTCAACGGTATAAGGTGCAACTGACTTTTTGTATTCTTCAAATGAAATGTTGGTCATGTCACCTGAGTTCGGGTGCTTGGCTTTCATTTGAAGTGGGTTATCGTCACGAAGCCCGTAACCAATATCGGTTTGAGCTTGCTTAAAGTGGGTATGTTTATTAACAAAATCCCAGTTCACAGCATCATTTTGGATAATGTAGTTTGCGACAAAGTTAGCAATAGCCAGATCAGATTGAGGGTGGAAAATCATGCCCTTGTCTGCTAATTCAAAACTACGGTGGTAGTAAGTGGATAGAACGTTCACTTTAACATGGGAGTGACTTAAACGGCGGTCAGTGATACGAGTCCAAAGAACAGGGTGCATTTCAGCCATGTTCGATCCCCAAAGCACGAAAGAATCCGCGTGTTCGAAGTCATCATAACAACCCATTGGCTCATCGATACCAAAAGTACGCATGAAGCCTACTACCGCAGAAGCCATACAGTGACGTGCGTTAGGGTCGATATTATTGGAACGGAAACCCGCTTTCATTAACTTAGAAGCTGCGTAGCCTTCCATGACTGTCCATTGGCCTGAACCAAACATTCCTACACTGGTAGGGCCTTTTTCTTTTAGGGCTTTTTTGAATTTTTCAGCCATCACATCGAAAGCTTGATCCCAAGACACAGGAGCAAAATCGCCATCTTTATCATATTGACCGTTTTTCATACGCAGCAAAGGGGTATTTAAACGATCTTTACCGTACATGATTTTTGATAAGAAATAGCCTTTAATGCAGTTCAGGCCTTTGTTTACTGGTGCTTCAGGATCACCTTGAGTCGCCACTACTCGGCCTTTTTGAGTACCGACTAAAACAGAACACCCTGTACCGCAAAAGCGGCAAGGGGCTTTGTCCCATTTAATCGCTGTTTCATCAGAGCTGACAATCAGGTTGGTTGCAGAAGCTGGGAGGCTAATCCCTGCTACCGCAGCGGCAGAAGCGGCTGCATTTGCTTTTACAAACGCGCGTCTTGTTATTTTCATACATCACCCTCAGGTTTCAAATCCAGTGTTATACCCTATGCGTGGGTACCTTATTTTTCTGTTGTACTTATTTCATCATCGAGATCAGTTTCGATTTGATGAAAAACTAAAGCGGTGCTTAATACGTGATCGAGCTGGTTAATTGCATCAATGGTGTCGGTAATGTAGCCCTGATTTTGGGTTTCAATGACCACAACGAGTTTTCCATCTTCGCTTTCACCATAAATTTCAGCGCCATCAAACGACTCAATGGTTTGTTTGGTGGCGTTTAAATATTGCGGAACGACATGAACGACTAAACTTGAAATATGAACTTCGTTAAGTGACATTAGTGTTCTCTATGTTAAGTGTGTTTGATGGTTATGGCAGAGGTCGGGCAAACCGACACACAAGCACCACATCCAGTACAATCTGGTAGTTCAATGTGTGGTTGAGCTACAGCTCCAATCGCCAATTTGAACTTAATGGCAAACGGTTCGCAGCTGTCACCGCAGCTTCGACAGTCGACATTCTGCTTGGCCAAGCAGGCATCACTGATGTGAGCTTTGGCTTGCCATGCAGTTTCAGTTTTTGGATGAAATAAAGGCTCTGGACAAGCTTCTGCGCATTGATAACAAAAGGTGCATTCACCTTGTTGAAAATCGACACGAGGAAAGCCACCATCGGATGGTTGAATGATCTTCGTTGGGCATTGCTTGATGCATTCGCCACATTGAGTACATAAATCGCTGAACTGGGATTCTTTTACCCAAGGCAGAGAAGGATGCTCCGATGTATTTCGACGGGTGAAAAGTTGGCGCCTTGAAAGATTGAGCGAAGAATGAGCCACACCAAAATCCTTGTCGAAAATAGATTATTACTTGCAAGAGTTTAATTATTCCATAGCCAAAGGTTATGAAAGCCTACAAATTATATGCTTTATTAACCTTATGGAAAGTGTAGTTTTAATCGGTAAACCATAAATACCCCTAAAGGAGTAATTGGTGGGTGAACTTGTTTTAGATCAATTAAATAATCATACAAACCTCACACATTTTAGATTGCTTCAAGTAACATTGGTTTTGAGTGACAAAAATGAATGAGCAAATGGAGATGGATTCGCAGAAGCGTTTCATAATGGTGATCAAGTGAATGTAACTCTAAAATCAAATCGATTTTCTACTCCGAAAAAACCAATCGCCTCGACGATAGCGAAAGGGCTCACCTCTATTTTGGTTTTGGCAGTATTGACGATTGGAGTCTCATTATTAACCTTATCTTATAGTTTAAAAGATGCTGAAGTGGTGAACGTCGCTGGTTCGTTAAGAATGCAAAGTTATCGCTTAGCATACGATGTGCAGGTGAAATCTCCCCAACTGGTGAATCACATCGCTAACTTCGATGAATCTTTACGCTCACCGGTTATGGCCTCGTTGGATAATGTGCTAGTGCCTGCTGGGATCAAGCAACAGTATCAATCGATACTTGAACGGTGGGGGACATTGTCTGAGCAACTGCAATCACAAAATAAGCATGACTACCTAGACCAAGTCGAAGGTGTGGTACAACAAATAGATCAATTCGTTTTAGCTCTACAGCATTTTTCCGAAAATAAATTAAAAATGTTGGCTTGGGTTGGTGGCATTTGTTTGGGTTTGATTTTTCTGATCACGATTCTGATAGTCCGTTTTGCTCAAAATAAAGTAGTGAAACCACTCGCTCAACTTGTGGAGGCGAGCCAGAAGATCCAATATCGCCAATTTGATATTCAATTAAATATTAACAACGATACTGAATTAGATGTGTTGGCTTTATCCTATAAGAGCATGGCGAAAGAATTGGCGGTTTTATATCAAGATTTGGAGCAAGCTGTCGATAAAAAAACGGCTGAATTACAGCAAGCGAATAATGCGTTAAAAATCTTGTATAACTGCTCGAAATCGTTATCAAGTGCTCGCTTAAACGTTCAAGATTTCCAACATGTATTAAATGATTTTGAGCATATTGATGGGGTGGTTGCTTGCCAATTATGGATTAAAGAAAAAGGTGGTGGTCATATCGAATTGTTGGCCGGTACCGAGCATGACTTACCTTGGTCTTCCTATTCATTAGAAGAAGGTGGTATGCAGCTGGGGGAGTTGAAATGGCAGCAACAAAATAACCCTGAATGGAAAGTGATGGAGAGTTTGGGGCGCATTATCGCTCGCGCGCTTTTCTTTAACCATAATCAAAAACAAACCGAGCAACTTATTTTAATGGAAGAGCGGGGCACAATTGCCCGTGAGCTTCACGATTCGCTCGCTCAGTCTTTGTCTTATTTGAAAATCCAAATTACATTACTCAAACGTAACTTGAATAAAGATATTTGTCAGCAGCGTTGCTTGGTTGCTACCGATATTATCCAGGAAGTCGATGAGGTGTTGGCGCAAGCGTATACTCAATTGAGAGAATTGCTCAGCACGTTTCGACTGCAAATTGAAGAGGCCGATTTTGGTGAGGCTTTACAACAAATGTTGAAGCCACTCAAAGCGCAAACGAATACCAACTTGCTGGTGGATAATCAATTACTTTCAATCGAATTAGACGCCCAACAGCAAGTACACCTTTTACAATTTATTCGTGAAGCTGTATTAAATGCGATTAAGCATGCCAGTGCGAATACCATTCAAGTTAAGTGTTATGTTCAACAAAGGCATATAATGGTGAGTATTAATGATGATGGGGTTGGATTTGATCCAAGTGAATCTAAACTTAATCATTATGGATTAGGTATTATGCAAGAGCGCGCTTCACGGTTAGAAGCTCAATGTTATTTCTTCTCTCAATTAGGAGAAGGCAGCCAAGTAACGTTAACGATGAATATTGATACAAAGGAAAAGCATGATGACAGTAAATAAAATTCTGTTGGTTGATGATCATCCCCTAATTCGTAGAGGCATTGGTCAGTTACTCAGTTTAGAAGATTGTGTTGATATTGTCGGTGAAGCTAGTAATGGAGTGGAAGCAATTGCGCTTGCTCATGAACTGCAACCCGATATGATTTTGCTTGATTTGAATATGAAAGGCATGTCTGGGCTTGATACTTTAAAAGCGTTGCGTAAAGAAGGGATTGATAGCCAGATTATTATTCTAACCGTTTCAGACAGCTCTCTGGATATTGATACGTTAGTTAAAGCTGGTGCGGACGGTTATTTACTAAAAGATACGGAACCGGATGATTTAATCGCATTGTTAAAACAAGCTCAGCAAGGAGAGAAAGTATACAGTGATGTGGTGAAAGAATATTTAGCCACGAGAGGCGACAAAGAAAATGTACTTGATCAACTCACTGATCGAGAAATGCAGATTTTGAAAGAAGTCGCAAAGGGTTACCGTAATAAGCAAATTGCTGACCACTTGTTTATTTCAGAATCGACAGTAAAAGTACACATGAAAAGTTTACTGAAAAAGCTGAAAGTGCCTTCTAGAACGGCAGCTACGGTCTTATATTTAGATGCTTTGGGTGCATAACGCTACTTGGGTGACCCTACGCCTAAACCTACAAGAGAA
The DNA here is from genome assembly GCF_000286955.2 of Vibrio rumoiensis 1S-45. Lineage (GTDB taxonomy): Bacteria > Pseudomonadota > Gammaproteobacteria > Enterobacterales > Vibrionaceae > Vibrio > Vibrio rumoiensis_A. The sequence goes on along the minus strand of NZ_AJYK02000061.1, from coordinate 32,944 downwards.
TGTAAATGAAGATGTTTTTATGGTGTTTTTTTGTATTAATTTACTTCCGTTCACCATGATTGTCTTACTGATCAATACAATCCTCTTAATGAAAAGCCAGACAATGTCAGTAAGTGCTTAGATAATATCATTACCAACGCAAGTACAATGGAGTTTGCTAACCGTAAAACGCTGCGTTCAGGCGAGATTGATACCCATGATGGCGTATTGATGGGGCGTGGTGATGTGGCGTCGTATTCAAGTGAAGATCTAAGCTTATTGTGTACTGCTCTTTCTGCGGCCCTGCAAATTCTGAAGCGTTACGTTTAACGAAAGATAACCCTAAAATTCCTTCGTTGTATTATTTTGTTGCTCGCGACAATGATGACTTACACCAATTTAGAATGAAAATAGTAGATAGTCATTATCAGACTGGTATTTCTATGTCTGTTTTCTATTTCTTGTTTGTAAAGTACAGCAATTTCCTTTTTAAAGATATGGATTTAACTCATGAAGAAGTGGTGGTGAATAACCGGGTGCTTTCCTACGAATTACACTTTATTTCTAATTTGAAGATGCGATAGTTTTTTAATTGGAAAATCAAACCAAAAAAGCCCCTCAGTAAGGGGCAAAAGTTTCATCGCTTTTTATAGTTATTCTTTGATGTTGATTAACCGAAGTCACCGTTTACATAACCTTGTGTACGGTCATCTTGCGGGTTATTAAAGATAGTTTGCGTGTCGTTATGTTCCACTAATTCACCCATTAAGAAGAAAGCGGTACGGTCGGAAATACGACGGGCTTGCTGCATGGAGTGGGTGACGATCACTATGGTGAACTCTTTCTTTAGAGATTCCATGAGATCTTCAATTTTATGTGTTGCGATTGGATCAAGTGCTGAGGTAGGCTCATCCATTAAAATCACATCCGGTTGCATCGCAATGGTACGTGCAATACATAAACGTTGTTGTTGACCACCTGATAAACCAAACGCGTGAGACTTTAAGCGATCTTTCACTTCATCCCAAAGTGCGGCGCCACGTAGCGATTTCTCTACCACTGAGTCGATGTGTTTTTTATCTTTAATGCCTTGAGCACGTAAGCCGTAAGCCACGTTTTCATAAATACTCATTGGGAATGGGTTCGGCTTTTGGAATACCATACCAACTTTGATACGCAAATCAGACACATCAATATTGCCGTAAATATCGTGTTCATCCATAGTGACTTTACCGGTGATTTTTACCCCAGCAATTAAGTCATTCATGCGGTTTAAACAACGAAGCAGCGTTGATTTACCACAACCTGAAGGGCCAATAAGAGCGGTCACTTTCTTTTGTGGAATAGGCAAATTAATGCTTTTTAGAGCTTGGTTGTCGCCGTAGTACAAATCTAGGTTTTCAATGTTGAATTTATTCATTTTAATATCTCTTTATCGTCGGAGCCGCTTGGTCATCGCTACAATTAATGGGTAGCCATCGATGAATCCAATTGCCGCTCTGTCATAGTCAGTAATGTCGTTAAGTGTTGTGTTGCTAACGTTTTGTTGTAAGCGTTTAGTAACTGGCTCGGTTAAAGCGGCTACCAATGAACTTTGTTAGCATGTTGATGATCAGAACCAGTACAATCAATACGGTGGCAGTACCATAGGCTTGATTCCATTCCTCAACACTGAACAGCTCTGTCGTGAGTTTATAAAGGTGAACGGTGAGGGTACGACCTGAATCTAGAACGGATTCAGGAATACGCGCAACCATACCTGCGGTTAAGAACACCGGGGCAGATTCACCAATGACACGACCAATACTCAGAATGACCGACGTTAAAATACCTGGCATTGCACTTGGTAAAATTAAGCGCCAGATGGTGTAAATTTTAGAAGCACCTAAACCATAAGAACCTTCACGATAGGTTTGGGATACCGCCATTAATGCTTCTTCTGTGGTACGGATGATGACTGGAAGGATCAAGATACTCAGCGTTAATGCGCCAGATAGAATCGAGAACCCAAGTCCTAATACCGCAACAAAGAAAGTCATACCGAATAAACCAAAGATGATCGATGGAATGCCCGCCAGTGATTCCGTACAAAAACGGATAACCTTGACTAATTTACTGCCTGGCTTGGCATACTCGGTCAAATAAATGGCCGTCATAATACCCAATGGGGCAGCGACTGAAATCGACGCTATTACCATATAAATGGTCGCGATGATCATAGGGAAGATCCCATGCTCATCTCCAGTGCGAGTGTAGTCATCGGTGATGAAGTTCCAATCCACATGCTGTAGGCCGTTGGATAGGATGTACCAAATAATCCAGAATAAGAAACCAACTGTTAAGGCTGCTGATGCCCCAATGAAGATATTCAGCATTAAATCTTTTTGTTGGCGTTGTTTTTTTAGTTTGACTAAATCCATCGTTTTTATTGTGCTCATTTTCATTACCTCGCTTTCTGACGGTTAAAGTACAGAAGAGCTGCGTTTAACATCATGATGAATACCAATAACACCACACCGGTTGCATAAAGCGCATTAGCGTGGATACCGCTTGCATAAGACATTTCAATGGCAATGTTGGCGGTTAAGGTACGAGCAGAATCTAGGATGCCTTCTGGCATGGCGGGTGCATTACCCATCACCATAATAATGGCCATGGTTTCACCTAATGCGCGAGCAATTCCTAAAATTACCCCTGTCATGATCCCAGATCGAGCGGCAGGAACGAGCACTTTAAAAATGGTAAACGTCGTTGATGCCCCTAATGCTAGAGATGCCTCTTTGTAAGCACGAGGAACGGCGCGAATAGACGTTTCAGAGACGGTAATTACGGTTGGTAGAATCATCACACCTAGCACAATAATACCGGCTAAAATGGTGTTACCGGCTGGTACATTGAAGATTTGTTGAATTAAAGGAACAATGATGACCAAACCAAAGAAGCCATAAACCACAGAAGGAATACCGGCGAGCAATTCAACCGCAGGACGGATCACATCAGCAATACGTTTTGGTGCAATCTCTGCGATAAAAATGGCGGTGAGCAGTCCAACAGGTACACCAATAATAACCGCACCAAATGTAGACACTATGGATGCGATGATCATGGTGTAAACACCATACAACGCAGGTGGAAGCCAGTTATCACCTAAAACAATGCCAGAGACACCAACGGCTTGAAACGCTGGAATACTTTCGGCAATGATGAAGTAGGCGATAAGAGCAAGGGATACAATGCCGATAATGGCACTGCCAAAAAACAACGCATGGAAAATCTTCTCTTTCCAGTCGATGCCTTTTTTCTGGCGTAGGTTTCCATTTGATACGGAAACTTCGGCTTCTGATTCAGTTTTTGCGACATTATTCATAAGCTTGTCACTACTACTTGTTTTGTCACTATAAGTGGCGATGGTCATAATCAAAACTCACATGTCGATGGCTCTTGTGAAATGAACAAGAAAAATACCGAGATGGAAATAAGCTCAGCCCTTGCGAGCTGAGCAATAATAAAATGTCTTACTTAGTGGATATCGATGTAACCTTGTCCAGAGACTAGTTTTTGTGCATCTTTAGTTAGCATCCAATCTAGGAATTTCTGTGTCGTTGGCGTAGGTTTACCTTCGTGGTAAAGCACTAGGAAAGGACGAGCGACTTTATAAGTGCTGTTCTTAACGTTCGCAACACTTGCTTCAACACCATCAATCGCAAGAGGGTGAACTGTGTTATCCACAGTACCTAAAGAAATGTAACCGATCGCATATGGGTTGCTTGCTACCATGGTTTTTAAACCACCGTTACCGTTTGCTACTTGAGCACGTTGAGAGATAGCCGATACTTTAATATCGTTTACTTTCATTTTTAGACCCATGATGTCTTCAAATGCACCGCGAGTACCAGATGCGGTATCACGAGTAATCGCAACGATTGGCTTGTCTTCACCACCCACTTCTTTCCAGTTATTGATTTCGCCTTTGTAGATTTTTGTGACTTGCTCTGAAGTTAAACCTTTAAGCGTGTTTTTAGGGTTAACGACGATAGCGATACCGTCACGAGCAACCACTTCTTCCTTAAGTGTTGGCTCTTTTTCTTCTGCTTTTAAATCACGAGAAGACATACCTAAGTCGGCAGAGTTATTCTTCGCAGCTTTAATACCTGCAGAAGAGCCCGGACCTTGAACTTCGATAAATACATCTGAGTTTGATTTCATGTAAGTTTCAGCAAACACTTCCATCAATGGCGTGACACTACTTGAACCTACCGCAGAAATGGTTTCTTTGGCTGATACTGGGTTTACGCTAAGTGCGCCAAGAATTGCTAGAGTGCTTATTACTGTCTTTTTCATACCTTTATCCTTTAGTGGCTTCATGCCGTTAAGTTGTTCAGTTGACGAGTGCCACTCTAGGGTTGAAATATGACAGTTGTGTTACAGTAATTTGAAACATAGATGACAGAAGATATTAGTGTAGTGAATGTTATTGGTATGGCAGGGAATTATTTGAATAATCCAATGATGTGACGACAGACATTGAATATGTCATTTTCGTGATCATCGATAATGATATTCTTAGCATAGTAAGAAGAGAGATCAATGCCAATTCCAACCCCATAAATTTCTATCGATTCATTTTGTTTCCAATGTGCAATGGTTCGCCTTAGATGATTATCTAGATACAGATGGTGATTGCTGGTATTGGTGGCGGTATCCATTGGGCATCCGTCTGAAAGGACTACGAGAATTTTTCGCTCAGCGGTTTGGCTTTTTAAACGCTGGCATGCCCAGTTAACCGCTTCACCATCAATGCCTTCTTTAAAAATATCGGCCTTCATTAACGCCGCAATGGATCGTTTGGCCTTACGCCAATGTGTATTTTCTGCTTTGAAAATAATATGCCGCACATCATTCAATCTGCCGGGGTTCGAGGGTTTTTTCTTCAACCATGATTGATAAGATTTTCCACCATTCCAGTGGCTCGTGGTAAATCCAAGAATTTCACATGGTATATGTGATAAGCCTGTCGCGGTTAAGAGGGTGTCCATAAGCATAGCGGTTCTTGAAGCATGCTTTTGCATTGAGCCTGAACAATCGAGTAAAAAAGAGATCGAGCAATGATTCACCGGGCGAAGGGACGGTTGATAAAATAACTGTCGTTTCATTGGGCTTGTGATCAGTTGATGGAGCGACTTTCCATCAATGGTGCCTTCTTCCTGTTGATAAACATGGCCAGTATTTTCAAGGGTTTTTACCGTATGAGATAGTATTGATGCTAAACGATATTGATTGATATGTTGCTGGGTAAGTGAATGATTTAATGAGAGCCGAAAGGTATCTAATTGAGCGTCTCGCACCAGTGCTTGAGCTTGAATGACTTGGTCGAATTCTTGTGTGAAGATTCGATATTGGTCTTGAGACTCGGCAATGGGTTTATTCTGGCGGGACGATGAGATTTCCAAATCACTTGGCTCAATATCGTCATCCACAATAAGCGCAAGTTGGCTGAGTATTTTTATATCTTCTTCAAATTTATTTTGAGATTGATCTGCTTGAAGGGCTTGTTGTTCATCGACCATCCGATGTATTTTTAGAGCTAATTCACGCGCATGAGTTGAATATTCGCTTTGGTTAAGGCGGCATTTAGGCAAGGTTCGAAGCTCATGTCCAATCAAGGCGACAATACCGGCGCGAGTTGATTCGATAAGATCTTCAAAATTATGGTGAACCGCTTCGCCAAATAATCGTGACCGGAGTACCAATAAACAAGTGAAAAGAAGCATACCAATACGCGTTTCAGTAAAGCCATTTTGATGCTGATATTGACACCAATAAAAGAAGTTATTGCGCAAATTGGTTTTCATTCCGGGTAGAGAGTCAGGAGATAATCGTTCAACTCTCATTTGTTCGCAAAAATCAAAAATTAACCGTTCGATATCTTGTTTTGGTCGATTTTCAAGATGCAAAGTTTGATCGGAAAATCGCAATCTTAAGGAAATGGAATCGGCTTTTCCTCGCAAACTAAATAAATCATTTTCCATATCAAATTTAGAATGAAAGCTGAGATCATTCACATGCACCCCTAAAAAATAAACGGGCTGATCACCGACATAAAATCGTTGATCTTGATACGTTAATGCACTGACTTGGCTAATTGCTCTGGCGGCAGATAAGCTCTTATCTAAATACGATTTTTGTCGCGCTGTTCTTTCTGACATTGCTACTCTCCCGCACGATTAATCATTAATATCTTCGATTTCTTGATCAAAGCAGCGTAAAAAATATTCCGATAAAATGGGTTTTTCCATTTCTTCACAACGATTTAGGAACGAATATTTAAAGGCAGTATCGATATTTTTAAAGAAAGTGAGATTCTCGACCCAGGTTATGACGGTTCTTGGTGACATTAAGGTTGAAATATCACCATTGGCAAAGCCTTGTCGGGTTAGTGTTGCCATTGCGACCATTTTCTCGATAAGCAAATGCCCGTGTTCATTATCTAAGTGAGGGGCTTTTGCCAAGATGATTTTGGTTTCATGGTTCGGGGAAAGATAGTTTAAGTTGGCAATGATATTCCAACGGTCTAGCTGGCTTTGGTTTAAAATTTGGGTGCCAGAATATAACCCCGAAATATTGCCTAAACCCACAGTATTACAAGTCGCAAACATACGAAACAAAGGATGAGGCGTGATGGCGGTATTGTGTTCTAACGACGTATATTTGCCATTTTGTTCCAGCAGTTGCTGAATAACAAACATGACATCGGGTTTACCTGCATCATATTCATCAAATACTAAAGCAATGGGTCGCTGCAAGCTGCTTGGTAATATTCCCGGTTTGAATTCGGTGACCTGCAATCCTTCTTTAATGGAAATGGTATCTTTGCCAATCAAATCCATTCGGCTTAAATGCCCATCGAGATTAATTCTTAAACATGGCCAATTTAATTTTGCAGCGACTTGTTCGATGTGAGAAGACTTGCCTGTTCCATGCATGCCTTGAATTAAGGTTCTGCGATTAAACGCAAAACCGGCCAAGATCGCTAAAGTGACTTCAGGATCAAATTGATAGGTCGAATCGATACTCGGGACAAGATCACTTTTCTCAGCAAAAGCCGGTACCCATAAGTCGGAGTCAATGCCGAACATTTCTCTTACCGACACCTGAATGGTGGGTGGTGTTGTGTTTTCAACCATGACGAATAGCTCCTTAAATGTCATTCATTTTACGTGTCAACTATGTGTCTGTGTGCCTCTCTTATGGCATCACAGAGTCACCTTTGATGACGACGCCTCTTCAAAATAAGTAATAAACGATATTTATTGTACAGAATATGGCCTTATTTGTGATCTATAATTTAATAATGGAATAATTTGTTCCATTTTATTGAAAATATTTTGACCAAATAAAAAGTGAAGCCTAAGGTAAAGACGAATAAAAGATTTCAATAACATGTTCCATTTAAAGGAATGATGACAATTCCAAGGAGAAGTAGAATGAGCGAGAAAGAAAAGCGTACCGTTGTTTCAGGCAGCACAAAAATGACACCATCTGAGGCTTTCGTTGAAACCTTAGTGGCAAATGATGTGACTGATATGTTTGGGATAATGGGTTCTGCCTTTATGGATGCCATGGACATTTTTGCGCCCGCCGGTATTCGTTTAATTCCTGTTGTGCATGAACAAGGTGCAGGACATATGGCCGATGGTTACTCTCGTGTATCTGGGCGTCATGGTGTGGTGATTGGTCAAAATGGCCCCGGAATTAGTAACTGTGTTACGTCTATTGCGGCGGCATATTGGGCGCACAGCCCTGTGGTTATTGTGACGCCAGAAACTGGGACTACAACAATGGGGTTGGGTGGCTTCCAAGAATGTCAGCAATTGCCAATGTTCCAAGAGTTCACCAAATATCAAGGCCATGTTACTCACCCTGCGAGAATGGCAGAATACACAGGTCGCTGTTTTGATCGCGCAATGAGCGAAATGGGGCCAACTCAGTTAAATATTCCTCGTGATTATTTCTATGGCGAAATTCAAGCGGAAATCCCACAACCTGCGCGATTAGATCGCGGTCCAGGTGGTGAGCGTTCATTGAATGAAGCAGCAGATTTAATCGCGCAAGCTAAATTCCCAGTCATTATTTCTGGTGGCGGCGTGGTGATGGCCGATGCCGTTGAAGAATGTATTGCATTGGCTGAACGTTTAGGTGCACCGGTTGTGAATAGCTATTTACATAACGATTCATTCCCAGCAAGCCATTCATTATGGTGTGGACCATTGGGCTATCAAGGCTCAAAAGCCGCAATGAAACTGATGGCACAAGCGGATGTGGTTATTGCGCTAGGTACACGTTTAGGTCCATTCGGCACTTTGCCTCAACACGGTATGGATTACTGGCCTAAAGACGCCAAAATTATCCAAATTGATGCAGACAACAAAATGCTTGGCCTTGTGAAGAAAATCTCGGTTGGTATTTGTGGTGATGCGAAAGCTTCGGCAGTGGCATTAACGGAACGATTAACGGATCGCGTTTTAGATTGCGATGACAATCGTGGTCAACGTTTAGAAAAAGTAGCGCTAGAAAAAGAGCAGTGGGAAAAAGAGTTGGACGAATGGACTCATGAACGTGACCCATTTAGCTTAGATATGATTGAGCAAAATAAGAACGAAACGCCATTTTCTGGTGGTGAATACTTGCACCCACGCCAAGTGTTACGTGAACTAGAAAAAGCAATGCCAGAAGATGTCATGGTATCAACCGATATCGGTAACATTAACTCTATTGCAAACAGTTACTTGAGATTTGAAAAACCACGTAGTTTCTTTGCTGCAATGAGCTTTGGTAATTGTGGTTATGCTTTCCCAACCATTATTGGCGCGAAAGTAGCTGCGCCTCATCGCCCTGCGATTTCATATGCAGGAGACGGAGCATGGGGGATGAGTTTAATGGAAACCATGACCAGTGTTCGTCATAACATTCCAGTAACGGCTGTGGTTTTCCATAACCGTCAATGGGGCGCTGAGAAGAAAAACCAAGTGGATTTCTATAATCGTCGCTTTGTCGCGGGTGAGTTGGACAACCAAAGTTTTGCTGAAATTGCACGAGCAATGGGCGCAGAAGGGATCACGGTTGATCGTTTAGAAGATGTGGGCCCAAGTTTGAAAAAAGCCATCGACATGCAAATGAACGAAGGAAAAACCACCATTATTGAGATCATGTGTACTCAAGAATTGGGTGACCCATTCCGTCGTGATGCCTTGTCGACGCCTGTAAGATTCTTAGATAAATATAAAGACTTCGTTTAAAACTGTAGTCGCACCTAGCTGACTTTATTAGGTGCGACTGAATCAACGATATTTAAGTTTTTAATAGTGATCTAGTTAAAGGTTTACTTCTATAAAGTCTGTATTTTAAAGAATTAATAATTCATGTTTGTTTTTATTGTTGATTTTAAAGGAATAATTTTATGTGCCATTTTTGTAAGAAATTGACGGTCTATACATAAGGTTTATCTTTTTTAGATAAATGAACAGGGATGAATTAATAGGGATAATTTATGAAGGAAATAAATGAAATAAATTCAGTGAGTACATATATTGATGCTGTTGATAGCCTTAATTATTCAAAGGTTCCATTATTATTTCGAGGGCCAAGTGACAGTAAGCCTGATTTATTACCGAGCATTGCTCGACCTGAATTTATTAATGTTGCTCTGTCTGAAAGTGAACTTTTATCGACAATGCATAAATATAAAAGCCAAGCATTAAAAACCAATAGTTGGTCTTTGATTTGTGAGGCAATGGATGAAGGTTTACCGACTCGATTAATGGAGTGGATGGTAAACCCACTGGTTGCGTTATGGCTTGCATGTCAACCACAACACAACCATCCAGCTGTTTTTGTGCTTAACGCCAATGAAGATCGTAAGGTAGATATAAAAACAGTAACCGCCACTTTGAATAAGACAGTGGTATTTGAAATGTCGGATATCACGTTTAAGCGCGCTGATGAACAACGCTGGTGTACGCTTCACCCTATTATGGCTCATTTAGATAATGAAATTTTACCTCTTGAGGAAGAACTTCTAAATAGTGATGAGTTAATAGTAATTCGAGTTTCAAAGTCTTCATGCTCTAAAATATTAGAAGAATTAGTGAGTTATGGATTTAAGTTAAATAATGACACCGTTAATTTGTCTATTTTAACCAAATCTTTTAATAAAGAATTTCATTCGGACTTTGTTAAAAAAGATAGGCAGAAAATAATAGAACGATTTTCTGATTCTATGTCTCCGACCATGAATGACTTAAACCAATATGGCAAGAAGTATCATGTTGATTTCGATTTTGATTAAGTAAATAAGGAAAGAAAGAATGGATTTTAAACACAATGAAAATCAAGTGGATGTGAATTTTTTACAAGAATTTAGTGATGCTTGGAATAACCATGATGTTGATGCCTTAATGACTTTTATGGCAGATGACTGTGTATTTCATACGGCGGGTGGTGACGGTGAACTTGGCGTGTCTTTTCAAGGTAAAGAATCAGTAAGAGAAAGTTTTGCTGCGGTATGGAAAAACTTCCCAGATGTGGCGTGGAAAGATCCTGTGCACTTTGTGTGTGGTGATCGTGCGGTATCAGAGTCAACCTTTACCGCAACCAATCCAGATGGAAGTCGAATTGAAGCTCGTATGGTCGATGTATTCACGTTGAAAGGCGGCAAAATCTTGGTCAAAAATGCCTATCGTAAGAACAGACCAGCAATTCAGCCAAGCCAAAATTAATTTATCCATTGTGATTTTAGGATGTGGAAAATGAATAATGTGTTGAATGACTCTAATCTAAATATCGTGGATTTATCTCAAGGCGCTAGCCCTATCATCACGTCTTCAAGAGAGGCGTATGATCCATCTTATGATCCACTAAAAGACAAAAATCCCGGACATGGTCGAGACTACGCACCGACTTATTGGGTTGGAACGGCAGGGGAACCGCCAGCAGATGATGGTCCAATTTTAAGTGATACGGATGCCGATGTTGTGATCATTGGATCAGGATTTACCGGCCTAACTACGGCGATTCATTTAGCGGAAAATTATGGCATTAAAGCCACGATATTAGAAGCGAACCGCGTAAGTTGGGGTTGCAGTACTCGCAATGGTGGTCAAGCACAATGTGCTTCAGGGCGACTTAAACGTTCACAATGGATTGAACGCTGGGGGCTTGAAACTGCATTAAAGATGCATCGTGAATGTGTTGATGGTATGCAAACCTTTAAAGATCTGATTAAAGATATTGATTGCCAACCTCAACCGGGTGGTCATTTGTACATTGCTCATCGTCCAAAAGTCATGGCGGGCTTAGAAAAAGAAGCCAAGTTATTACGTAATACCTTTGATTACGACGCGCAGATTTTAGATGAACTAACGGTCAAGCGTGACTTTGTCGATGACAAAGAAGCCTATGGTGCCATGCATGAGCCAGAAGGTATCGGTATTCATCCGGGCAAATTAGCGTTTGGCTATATTAATAAAGCGCGCGCATTAGGTGTGAAAATTCACCCTGCCAGTCCAGTGCTTGGCTGGGAAACACGCAATGGCGTGCATTATTTAAAAACGCCTGGCGGAACGGTGAAAGCAGGTTCTGTCGCGGTATGTACGGGTGGCTATACCTCGCAAAATTTACATAAAGAAACGAAGAATCGTTTGTTGCCAGTTCTATCGAATTCAATGGTGACTCGACCATTAACGCCTCAAGAACTTGAAGCGTGTAATTTTAAAACGCATCAAGTGTTAACCGACACTCGCATTTTACGCCATTACTACCGCTTGCTTCCTGATAATAGGATTCAAATTGGTACGCGTAGCGCTATCACAGGCAAGAATGCACCGAAGAAAAAATATGAAGATATGTTACGTGCCGATCTCATTCGTAAGTTCCCAGCACTAGCGGGTATTCAGATTGATTACTCTTGGTGGGGATGGGTGGATGTAAGCCATGACATGATGCCGAGAATTTACCAACCTAACCCTAAAGAAAGTATTTTTTATGCCATGGGGTATGGCGGCAACGGCGTGATGTACTCAGCGCAAGCCGGTAAACGATTGGCGCAATGGATAGCCGGAGAAGGGCATACATTGGACTTGCCAATTTTCCAATCCAAGCTGCCCTTTCCAAATATTCGAGAGGTGATTGAATCCGAATCTTTCGCACCTTTTAGACGATTAGGGCAAACATTTTTATACCGTTGGTATTCATTGAAAGATGAAGTGCTGTAACGGAAATCGAGCGATATCCAATCATTTATTGTGAATGATTTTGAGTTCCAACTAAGGAAGATCAACGACCAGGATTGTTGTACCAGGTCTTATTACTACCAAGAAATGTACATGATGTACTCTATTATAAAAAGGTTAAGACTATGAATAATAAAAAATTAACAGCTTACTTTGCTGCTATTAGTGTCACTTTAATGTCCAGTAATGCGTTCGCAGAAACTTTTAAAATGGCGATAGGTGATGCTGCTGGGGGAACACAATGGGAACTTGCGACTAAGTTTTCTGAAATTATGAAAGATAAAACCTCAGGTAAAGTAAATATCGATCTCTTTCCGAATGGGCAACTAGGTAATGAACAAGACACGGTAAATGATGCTGCGATCGGTTTGTTGGATTTTTCAGTTTTGGCGATCAACAACGTGACGCCATTTTCCCCTACCGTTGGTGTACTAACCATGCCATACCTGATTCAAAGCGCCGATGAAGCTAAATTATTAACGCAAGGGCCGATTGGTAAAGAATTAGTCGATAATACCGTGCGTGATGCTGGCGTACGCATTGTGGGTTGGGCATATTCAGGTTTTAGAGTATTAACCAATTCAAAGCGCCCAGTTAAAACACCAGCCGATCTAAAAGGCATGGTCATTCGTGTTCCTCGTAACGAAATTATGATCGCGTCTTATCAAGCATGGGGCGTTAACCCAACACCAATGGCGTGGTCGGAAACATTCACTGCATTGCAACAAGGTGTGGTTGATGGGCAAGATAATCCATACACCACGGTGTATGCGATGAAATTTAATGAAGTACAAAAATACGTCACAAATATCCGCTATATCTTTTCTTTAGAGCCACTGATTGTGAGTGAATCAGTCTTTAAACAACAAACTCCTGAGATGCAGAAAAACATCCTAGAAGCAGGTCAAGAAGCGACCGCTTATAGTTTCACTTACCTGCAAAAAACCGAAAGTTCTATCCGTAAAGATCTGCAAGAAAAAGGCATGGTTTTTGTTGATCCAGACAATAACGAGAAAGAATGGATCGATGCGGTTAAAGCGGATGTTTGGCCGAAATTTTATAAAAGTATTGGCGGTCAAGATAAATTCGACCATGTGTTGAAGGCGTTAGGTAGAGAGTAAGTTTAACCCTCTATTGATCCACATGTGTTTGGCTGGGGATGAAGGTATTTTTAGCGTCCCCAGTTAAACAAACCATAAAGTATCTCAATCCTAAGAGTACATTGTAAACATGACAGTTTAATGATGTATATCTAGACAGAAAATTACGATTGAAACGGTACTTTGATCCATAGCACAGATGTTCGTGTCACGTAAATGGCGTTCATTGTGATGGTAAAGCAGGAGGCTGTATGCCAGTCGTAACATCAATAAAGAAGCATTTAAACAATATTGAAGAATATACATGTTGTTTATTGCTAGCTAGTTTTGTCATGCTTCTTTTTACGCAGATTCTTTCACGTCAATTTTTCAGTTACTCCATCCCTTGGGGCGATGAAATTGCCACTTATATGTTTATTTGGTTTGCTTACCTTGGCGCGGTAGTGGCCGCTAAATATTCAGCGCACAACCGAGTCAGTTTTCACTTTAATTTTTTCCCACCCATAGTGAAGAAAGTTTGCGAGACCATCGCAGATGGCTTGTGGATTTTATTTAATGGTTACTTCGTCTACTTAAGCTACGACTTTGTTTTTAATAAAATGAACCTGTTTTGGAAGTCTCAAACAACAGGCATTCCAATGAAGTATTTCTACTTTATTTTACCTATCGCTTTTTCATTAATGATAATTCGTATCTTATGGAATAACTACGAACGGTTATTTAAAGGCATAGAAACTGAAGATATTGAAACCGCAGAGTTAAAAAAAGCAACAGCTAAGAAATCAATGGAGTAGAGATAATATAATGGATGAATATCTAACACTTATACTTTTTGGTGGTTTTTTGATCATGTTGATTTTAGGTGCGCCTATTACGGTTTCTTTGGCCGGCGCATCCATGGCAGCGTACATGATTTTGGATAAAAACCCGATTGCCCTTGTTCAGATTGCGTTTACTTCGGTAGGTAACTTTCCTTTAATGGCGCTTCCTGCTTTTGTTTTGGCGGGGGCTTTAATGGAAGCAGCAGGGATTTCTAAACGATTAGTCGATATTGCAGAAAGCTTAGCTGGCCCCGTAACGGGTGGGTTGGGCGCGGCAACGGTTGTGGCTTGTTTGTTCTTTGGTGCGATTTCTGGCTCTGGGCCTGCGACTACTGCAGCCGTTGGGATGTTAATGATCCCGGCAATGGTGAAACGTAATTACGATAAAAGTTATGCGTCGGCGGTCACTGCAGCATCAGGGGGGTTAGGCATTATTATTCCGCCTTCAATCCCTATCGTTATTTTTGGTATTTCTGCTATGGGGCTTAGGCCGCCACCAGAAGCGATTGCTCTACATGGTATTTTTGCCTCTGTTTCTATTCCTAAGTTGTTTATTGCTGGCGTGATTCCAGGCTTATTGATGGCAATGACGTTAATTACGACGAACTATATTATTGCGAAAAGAAAAGGGTACAAAGGCTTAACCGAGACATGGTCATATTCTGAAATTAGGCAAGCACTGCGTAAAGGAATTTGGTCATTACTCGCACCACTTTTGATTTTAGGTGGGATTTATACTGGGGTATTCACGCCAACAGAATCCGCCGTAGTGGCAATCTTTTATTCTTTATTTGTGGGTTTGTTTATTCATAGAGAACTTGTCTTTAAAAGCATTATGAAATCGCTAACCACAACAACGTGGATCACTGGACGCGTATTGCTAATTTTGTTTGCTGCCACGGTTTTCGGTCGCTTATTGATTGAGCAAAAAATCCCAGTGGTTGTTGCAGAATCATTATTAAGCTTTACCGACAACATGTACTTGGTTTGGGCATTAACCATAGGGTTATTGTTGTTCATTGGCATGTTTATGGAAACGTTAGCCGCAATCATGATTATTGTACCGGTGCTTTTACCTATCATGTACATGCTAGGCGCGGATCCGACTCATGTGGGTATTGTGATTGTTTGTGTGTTGTCGATAGGCTTTGCCACCCCGCCATTAGGTGAAAATATATTTGTGGCATCTGGTATTGGTGGTTCCACGGTGGAACAGATCACCGCTAAAATACATCCGTTTGTATTGGCATCGATCATTGGCGTGTTCCTGATCGCTTTCTTTCCACAAATCACCCTTTGGCTACCTTCGCTACTGGGTTATTAATGAGGAATTAAATGATGGAAAAACAACGAAAAATAATCACTATGCTTTGTGCCGCCCTGCTCTTTTGGGGGGGCAGCCATACGGCATTGGCTGAAACGAAGAGTATTGATGCTAACAATGTGTTGAATATCGACAGGCCACATATTGCAAGCCAAGACGAAATGAGGGCAAAAGCGTTATTAACCAAAGCGGTGAGCTATGTTCAGGACAATGGACTAAGTGCGGTTGAAGACTTTTCAAAAGATGATCAATTTATTGATAATGAATTGTATGTCTTTGCACTGAATACCAAAGGGATATTTCTTGCCAGTGGCGGCTCTTCTGTGAGCTTAGTCGGTTCAAATGTGAGTAACACCGTCGATACCCAAGGAAAGCCTTTCTTTCAACAAATGATCGATACTGCGGCGAACGATAAAGTCGATATGATTGAATATTTTTGGAACAACCCGGTCGATAGAAGCGGGGATCCCAACGTACTTTTTATACGCGTGTTGAAAATATCATCTTAGCCGTTGGCTATAACCCAATACGTTCTACCCAAGTTGAAGCGAAAGCGTTACTTGATAAAGCGATGCAAGCAATGTTAACCAATGAAGAGGCAACCATAAAAGTCTTTAATGATCCTAAAGGGCCATTTGTAAAAGGTGACTTGTATGTGTTTGTGCTAGATATCAATACGGGTAAATTTTTAGCGCATGGTGCTTCGGCTGAATTGGTTGGGAAATTGGGTTCAGAGGTGTTAGGCCCAGATGACAAACCAACGTTGATAAACATACTGCAGCAAGCAAAAGAAAACGGCAAAGGTGAGTATCGTTATCGTTGGGTTAATCCGACATCAGGGAAAGTGGAAACCAAGTCGACCTTCTACCGAGTGCTGGATAATAAAGTGATCGCAGTTGGGTATTACACTCGACAAGTGAGTTCGTTTTAGTGTTCCAATGCGATGTTTAAATCAATGATTTAATGGTATTTAAACATCGCAAAACCTATGTTCTATTCCTCTTACTGTTTAGAAGTAATACAAAACAAACTTAAGAATCAATTGAATAGAGATTAAGATCAGCGTAATGAAAACAATTTTTCGTAACGTGGTGTTCTTTAATGGTGGTGGATATTTACGTGCCAAAGTGGTGACAACATAAACCAACGGCACAGCAATGAGCGATAAAATAACAATATTTTGAGTTAACCCACCTTGCAAGTACACAATCACGGTTCGTGATGAAGCCGTGCAGGTAAAGACTAATAACAAAATGGTTCGAATCGCTTCAATCGCAATAGGTTGTTTATACAAATGGTAGACAACCGGTGGGCCTGCCATGCCAAATAACCCACCAGAGAAACCAGAAGCAAAGCCTGCACCGATAAAAGAAGCTGAATTTGATGGCTGTTCTTTCAATTTCGGCTGGAAAATAAAGGTTAAGCTAGAAAGTAAAATCATAACTCCCAGCGCGCCACTTAATAGGTTGGTCGCAGAACCTGACAAGGTATTTAAAAGATAAAGCCCAAATAATGTTCCAGGGAGAATGCCAACAACAATGGCGATAAATATGGATTTATTGATGTCGATTTTTTTACCGATCAGTGCGCTAACACAGTTAGGTAAAGTAATGATGCTGACGACAGCGGCCATGATCGAAATGGGTGCCAAATGAAGCAAGGTGCACAGGCCAATCACAATAATACCAAGCCCGAACCCTGTGATCGTTTGAAAGTAAGCGCCTAAACAGATAGCGAGCAAAGAAAAAACTAAGTCGATGATATCCATAATTATCCTGATTATTGGCTGAGTTTATGATTTGTTTTCATATCCTGGATATACTCAAAATTACTTGGATATATCTGTCGTGCTATGGTCATGGGTGCTTTGTACAGCCGTGACCGCAACAACGTTAATAATGTCTTCAACGTTGCATCCGCGGGAGAGATCATTGGCCGGTTTTTTGAGTCCTTGTAATAAAGGACCAATTGCCACGGCGCTAGCTAAGCGTTCAGCTAATTTATAGCCAATGTTACCGGCTTCTAAATTGGGAAAAATGAGTACATTGGAACGTCCTTTCACTTTGGATGTTGGCAGTTTTCGTTCTGCAATTTCAGAGACCAAGGCGGTATCCAGTTGAACATCTTGGTCGATAGCAAGGTTCGGGCATTGTTGTTGTACCTGCTTGGCGGCTTCAATCACTTTATCAACCGAAGCATGTTTGGCACTGCCATTGGTTGAAAAAGACAACATGGCCACTTTGGGTTCCACTTCCAATAAGCATTGAGCACTATTGGCTGCGGCGATAGCGATCGATGCTAATTGAGCTGCGTTAGGGTCGACGACAAGGCCACAATCACTGAAAATTAAGCCGCCTTGTAAATTGTGAAAGGGTTTACATAACATCATAAGAAAAAAACTAGATACAAGATCGCTATTCTCATCCATGCCGACGATTTGAATGGCATTTCTAACAACGTCAGCAGTGGTATAAACAGCGCCATTGACCGTGCCATCGGCTAATCCAACATGCACCATTAAGTTGGCAAAGCACAGTGGATTAGCGGCTTGCTCAGTCGCTTGTTGATAAGTGAGCCCCTTATGTTGTCTTAAAGCAAAAAGCTGTTGAACCAGTGCTTCTGTTAAAGGTGATGTGGCTGGATCAACGATTTTTGTGTCATTCAATTCAATCTGATGTTGCTTTGCAGTATCTAGAATGAGGGATTCATCGCCAATTAACACAATATTGGCAATTTTTCGTTTCGTAATTGTCGATGCCGCTTTTAAGATACGAATATCTTGAGATTCACTTAATACAATGGTTTTATTTTGCCTTTGGGCTTTTTGAATGATGTTATCCAGAATCTTCATTTAAACTCCATTTTCGGAATAAATAGTTCCATAAATTAAATTTATGTTATGTTGTTAACATGGAAAGATCAATTTATATTCAATAAATGGAAATTATTTTGATACAGAGATACAATTTCCAGTAAAAGAGACAGAAAGAGAAAACGATATGGATGAGACTTTAGAACAACAAAAAGAAACCCCTACGTTAAGATTGTTTTCTTTATTGGAAGTAATTGCTCAGAAGGATGAGTTTATTTCTTTGCAAGGTCTGGTTGAGGAAACAGGCTTTCCAAAGCCGACTTTGCATCGAATGCTGCAACAATTGGAATCGGCAGGCATTATTCAAAAAGATGGTGATGATAAACATTACAGCTCAGGGGTTAGGCTGAGAAAGCTGGCCGAAAATCTTCTTCTTAATAGCACCATGCACAGTGCAAGGCATGCGATTTTACAAAATCTTCGAGAAGAAGTCGGTGAAAACTGTAATCTGACGGCACTCTCTGGTGGTGAAATTATCTACCTAGACCGTGTTGAAACGGATGCACCATTACGTTTTTATTTACACCCCGGTTCAAGAGTGCCGGTTCACTGTTCAGCATCGGGTAAGTTATTTTTGGCCCATATGTCGCAATCCCAACGACGTCGTTTAATCGGCAATGCCGAGTTACAGCAATACACTACTAACACCATTACTGATTATCCGTCTTTAGAAAAAGATATTGAAAGCGCGAAAATTCAAGGCTACGCCATCGATAATGAAGAGTATTTACCGGGTTTAGTCTGTATTGCAGTCTTAGTGCCGTCATCGGTAGGTCATTCCAACTTGGGTCTAGCGATTCAAGCCCCAGTGATCCGAGTCAAGCCAGATGAAGCATTAAAATTCTTACCGGCTTTATTGAAGGCTGCAAAAGCGTTAGCTCAAATAGAAGAAGAATGTTGGGATAAATAACTTGAAATAAAATTTAAAAATGGCGACGCGTCTTAACACTCGTCGCCATTTTTGTCTTTGAAGGTAATTTGCTCGGTATTGTTTGGGTGAGCAAATAACCACTATTTATGATGGTGTTGAGAAAATTCAACTTAACCGAACTCACCACCGATATATTCTGCGGTCATGGTTTGAGCCGGGCGATGAAAGAGTTGCTCTGTTTGGTCAAATTCGACCAATTCTCCCATGTGCATAAACGCAGTGAAATCTGAAATGCGTTTGGCTTGCTGCATGTTGTGGGTCACGATCACAATAGTGAAGGTTTTTCTGAGTTTGCTGATCAGTTTTTCTATCCCTTGAGTGGCGATAGGATCAAGCGCAGAAGTAGGTTCGTCCATTAAAATGACTTCTGGTTTTAGCGCAATGGTGCGTGCAATACATAAACGTTGCTGTTGACCGCCAGACAGCCCCATCGCATCGGCATGCAATTTGTCTTTCACTTCTTTCCACAGTCGAGCATGTTCCAAAGCATCTTGCACACGTTCGTCCATTTCGGCCCTAGACAGTTTTTCATTTAAACGAATTCCAAAGGCAATATTTTCGTAAATCGACATTGGAAATGGCGTAGGTTTTTGGAAGATCATACCCACTTTGCTGCGAAGTCCGTATAAATCGACATCATTAGATAGAATATTATCGCCATCA
This sequence comes from Vibrio rumoiensis 1S-45, assembly GCF_000286955.2. Lineage (GTDB taxonomy): Bacteria > Pseudomonadota > Gammaproteobacteria > Enterobacterales > Vibrionaceae > Vibrio > Vibrio rumoiensis_A. The sequence continues at coordinate 12,967 of NZ_AJYK02000061.1, read as the reverse complement.
AGATCAATGCAGCCTTCTGCGAAATGCTCATCATACAGGTTATAAATGCGGTTCATGGTGCGAAGTAAAGTCGATTTTCCACAGCCAGAAGCCCCAATGATCGCAGTGACATGGTTGTCATAGATGGGCAGATTGATATCAAATAATGCCTGCTTGCCTTTGCCATAAAAGAAATTCAATCCTTGAACGTGCATGCGTTTTGCGAGCGTATTTACATCAATAGGTGAGGTCATAGTATTTTCAGTCTTCATGTCTTTATTCATGGCAGGGTGGTTAATCACAATTGATGGACCGTTTGTGGTGATCGTCGGATTTGATTTAATGGCTTTCATCAGGTTTATCCTCTCTTCTGCAAGCTTTTAATGTGCGAACGTTTCGCCAACATGGCAGGCAGCACTCGGGAAGTAATATTTAACATTAAAATGGCGACCGTAATGATCAACGCACCGGTCCAAGCTAAATCGTTCCACGAGTCATAAGGGCTCATGGCAAGGCGATAAATAGTGACAGGCAAGTTTGCCATTGGGCCATTCATATCCAGCGACATAAAGGTGTTATTAAGCGCGGTAAACAGCAGTGGCGCAGTTTCACCAGAGATGCGGGCGAACGACAACAGCACACCCGTTAAGATGCCAGCCCCTACGCTGCGATAGCTGAGGGATAATGTGACGCGCCATTTAGGCATGCCAAGCCCTGCACCGGCTTCACGAATGCTCTTTGGCACCAACTTGAGCATTTCTTCAGTGGTGGAAATGATCATGGGTAGGGCGATCATGGCAAGGGCAATTGAGCCTGCCCAACCAGAAAAGCTGCCCATTGGTTTCACGCAAATTTGGTATACAAATAAGCCAATCAGAATCGAGGGGGCGCTCATTAACATGCCATTTAAAAAGCGGATAGTATCGGCCAGTTTTGAGTGCTTGCCGTATTCAGAAAGCCAGGTTCCCGCTAACAAGCCAATGGGGATCGCGATCAGGATGCCAATACCACTGATCATCAAACTGCCTACGATGGCATTGGCAAGGCCACCTTCCCCGCCCGGGCTTGGCATGGATTCAGTAAAAGTGGTGAGATGTAAGCCATGTAATCCTTTGCTCAGTAAGCTGTATACGATGACGCTCAAAATCACTAAACCTAGCCCGGTTGCGCTGTAGCACAAAGCGCGAAAAGCTTTACTTTTGGCTGTACGCCATTGAGAACGAGTCATTATTTGTTGCCTTTTCTAAGCTGAATTCGGGCATAACCCATAACCATAAAGGTGATCACAAAGAGCACCAAACCGAGCTCTAACAACGAAGCAATGTGGGTTGGATCGGTGGCTTCGTTGAATTGTTCGGCGATGGTGGCTGAAATGGACGTCGCAGGCATAAATAGCGACGCATTAATGTCTTGAGAGCCACCAATCACAAAGGTGATCGCCATGGTTTCGCCCAGTGCTCGACCAAGCGCCAGAATAAAAGCGCCTAAAATTGAGCTTTTAATCGAAGGCAGTAACACTTTTAAAATCACTTCATAAGAATGCGCGCCAATACCGTAAGACGATTCACGCAATACATTAGGCACGGTTGAAAGTGCGTCTTTAATGAGTGACGTGAAGATTGGCAGAATCATAATGGCTAAGATGATGCCTGAGGTAAGCAGGCCCAAACCAATCGGTGGGCCATCAAATAACACGCCAATAACAGGTAATGGGCTGAGGTTATCGAGCATCCAAGTTTGAATGTTTTCTGAGAACCAAGGAGCGAAGACAAATAAGCCCCACATGCCATAAATGATGCTTGGTACGGCGGCCAGTAATTCAATCGCCATGCTAATCGGTTTGGCAATCCACTTAGGCACAAGTTCTGATAACGAAATCGCAATGGCAATGCCGACAGGGGTGGCAAGTAATACGGCAATGATGGCGGAAACCATAGTGCCGTATAAGGCATTGGCGGCACCAAACAAAGATTGAACTGGATCCCAGTCGGTATTGGTTATAAAGCCAAAACCAAATTTAGAAATAGCTGGCCATGCACCGCCAACTAAAGATGCAAAGAGGGCGATCATAATCAGCATGATCAACAAGGCACTGGTATAGCTGGCATTTTTAAATAAACGCTCAACTCGATTATGAGTAAAGAATTTTGGTGCTAAGGAAGTTTCTAAGTGTGAAACGCTCAAAGTAGTGTCCTGATCTTAATGAACAAATAGGATGAATACAGGTAACTTAGGTTAAGTAAGGATGATGCAACGACACCATCCTTATTGATAAGGCCATGATTTATTTTTTAGTGAAAATCGCTGAACCATCGCTCGCTTGAATGTCTTGTGACCACATGGTTTCGACCATATCAACTACATTGCTTGGCATTGGTACGTAGCCTAACTTGGCCGCCATATCGCCATGTTGATAGCCCCATTGGAAGAACTTCAATACTTGCTTGGCGTTGTCAGAGTTGGCTTGTTCTTTATGCATTAAGATAAAGGTTGCTGCTGTCAGTGGCCAAGATAGTGCACCGGGTTGATCATTGAGCATTAACTTGAAGCCTGGTGCATTTTTCCAATCGGCACTGGCTGCTGCAGCTTGGAATGCGGCTAAATCAGGCTTAATGAAATGGCCATCTTTATTTTGCATTTGGGTGTAAACCAATTGGTTTTGTTCAGCGTAAGCGTATTCCACATAACCAATGGCGCCCGGTGTACGTTTGACTAAGTTCGCCACGCCTGCATTACCTTTACCACCCAAGTTGGTTGCCGCTTTTGGCCAAGCGATTTCTTTACCCATGCCGACTTGATCAGCCCACGTTTTGCTTACGCGTTGCAAGTAATCGGTGTAGTTATAAGTGGTGCCAGAGCCATCTGAGCGGTGTACTGCCACGATCATTTGATGAGGCAGTGTCAGGTCTGAATTCAACGATTTTAGTTCAGCATCATCCCAGTATTTCACTTTGCCTAAGTAGATATCCGCTAATGCCTCACCAGAGAGTTTGAGTTCACCCGCTTTGATGCCTTTGACATGAATAACCGGAACAATCGATCCCATCACCGCAGGAAATTGCACCAAGCCATTTTTATCTAATTCATCTTTACTTAAAGGGGCGTCCGATGCGCCGAAATCTACGGTTTTTGCTTCTATTTGCTTAATGCCACCGCCGGAACCAATCGCTTGATAGTTCAGTTGTACTCCAGTTTCTTGGTTATAAGCTTTTGCCCACTCGGCATAAACCGGATACGGAAAGGTTGCACCCGCACCGTTAATGGTCGTTGCCGCCATTGTTGAAGCGGATACCACGGTTAACGAAGCTAAAATCAAAGCGTATTTCTTCATTTTTAATATCCCAATTTGTAAGTAAATATTTCAATACGGGTAAGTTAACTGCAATAGATTTCAGTTTTGTTACAGAGGGGGTTTAAATATGGAATCATAAGTTTCATATATGAAGTGAGTAACTTAATGATTGTTTTTGCTTTATTTATTGTTATTTCCCCATGCTTTGTGAAGTGATGAGGAAGCGGCTGAATTTTTAGTAAGCCGTGTTCTCAGACTTTTTGTTTATTTTTATTTGATGTGTTTTGTTACATTTATCTTGGTGAGTATGTTTTGTTTAAGTTACCGGCAGAGATTGATGGGTACGGTGAATAATGAGAGGAATTAAGATTTTCTTTTTATTTGGAAGTATTTGTAAGACAATCATCGGCTTTGTGTGTGGTATATACTCAGTACGATAAATATATCCATCATTCCAATACTGACTTTAATCACTGGTACTCATTTTTATGCGGATAATGCGACACTTACTTGGTCTTCTGGGGTTGGTATCTATGCCAGCCTTTGCTGTTGTTCCTCTCTTTCCGCAGATCCCTGAACACGATATGCCTAAAGTCGATGGGATTTTGAATGGCTTAGGCGCTGGTGGTGATTATGATAGCTCTAAAGCGATTGATTTCTCAGTGCTTCCAGGGCCGTTTTATACTCCTGAAAAGAAGTTCGGTATTGGGGTGTCTGCAGTGGGTCTATACCACACTGCAAGTGATGCTGATTTGAGCCATCAACCTTCTAACATCACGATTAATAGCTTTGTATCCAGTAATCTTTCGGTAGGTGTGACGCTTAACAATACGACTTTTTTAAATGATGGTCAGCAAAGGTTTGAGTTATTAGCCAAGTACCTGAATGCGCCCGATGTGTATTACGGTAAAGGCTATGATGCCGGCCAAAATGACGACAATAAGCATGATTTTTTAAATAAGACATTTCAATTCGCGCCTAAATATTCGTTTAAGTTACGTCCTAATTTATTGTTTGGTTTAGGTTTTGACTACCAAAGTGTGTCAGCCAGTAATGTTGAAATGAATGACGTACCGGTAACTAAATCTAATGAGCTGACAAACAATCAAGCGTTAGGGTTAACCATGAACTTAACTTACGACACGCGTGATTACATATTGAACCCTTATTCAGGTTGGCTACTGCAATTAGATGCCGGTTATTACTCGGATATGTTAGGGGATAATGAGTTTTCGACTTACACCACAACGGTATCGAATTACATTGATCTGCAACCGATCCCCGGTGTATTAGCTTGGCAGGTAAAAGGGGAGTTTACTCATGGTGATGTACCTTGGAATTACTTGCCTGAAGTCGGTGGCGCGAATAACTTACGTGGCTACATTGAAGGTCGTTATCGTGATAACCAAGTTGTGTATACCCAAGTAGAATACCGTTTGCCCTTGTTCGGGCGAGTTGGGATGGTGACTTGGATTGGCGCAGCCACTTCGGCTGATCAATTGGATGGCTTAGGTGAAGATGCTTTAATGAGTTATGGTGTCGGTTATCGTTTTCGGGTGAAGGATCGAGTCAATTTACGCCTAGATTTCGCGATAGGTGAAAATGAATCCATGACTTACTTTAATGTGAATGAATCGTTCTAACGTATTGATCCGTATCTTATACTCATAGTTTGAAATTAAGAAGTGCCACTCTTCATTGAGTGGCACTTTTTTATTGCGCTTATCTTTTATTGAAAGCCATATAACGTCAAGATTTACCAATAATTTTCGAAGCTGAAATGCCCAGCTTCACGGCGAAGATGTTTCTTATAGCCCATCTGTTGCAGAGCATCACGCGTGTCGTGAACCATGTTTGGGTTGCCACACAAGTAGAAGAAACTGTTTTGCTCTGTGAGCGGAACGTGTGCAGCAGTGGCAAGGCCCCCCGTTTGAAGTTGTTGAGGGATCCGACCCGATAATGCACCAGAAACTGATTCGCGTGAAACAATAGGCACATAGCGTAGCTTGCCTTTATAAGCTTTCATTAAATCGATAATTTTGTCTTTATAAACGAGTTCTTCTTGAGTGCGGACCGCATGCACCAGAACTAAGTGATCAAAGCGTTGGCATTGCTCGACTTCTTCCAAAATGGAAATAAAAGGACCGATACCGGTTCCAGTTGAAAGCATCCATAGATCTTTGGTGGTGTCGGGCACTTCATCTAATGTCATGAAACCGGCGGGTAGTGTGCCAACCAAAACGTCATCACCTGGTTTTAAATCGCCCAGTAACGGTGTGAGTTTTCCGTCTGGGATCTCAATCACTAAGAATTCAAATACCGCGTCATCACCTTCAATGCAGGGTTTATTCACCATAGAGTAAGCGCGCCTTACCCATTCATCGTTTTCGTTTCTCACGGCAAGCTTGCTAAATTGACCAGCAGTAAAAGGGGGGGAAGGGAAGGCACTTGCGGGAGCGTGTACATGAAGGGAAAACAAATGTTCAGCCCAATCAATGCGTTTGATGACGGTGCCAGCAACAAAACCTAAAGGGATCTCTTTCATTCGGCTCTCCTTACATTGGTATTAATTTGTAACCTTCAATTTAGAGTACACCTTGGCTAAACATTCTCCAACGTTCAACATCGAAATAATGATGCTTGCGGCAAGATTCAGTTCGTCTTCAGCCAATCTTCAGTTTAGAAAAATAAAATACTGACAGATTTTACCGACGTACCACAAAAATACTGATTCTAACTTGAGGCAATCATTATGATAAAGAATTCACTGCGTGACTTTGATCGATACCGCAGACGCAAAATGGCAAACTTAGAGCCGTTGTTGTATCGCATGATGAATAATAACAAGGAAAATCAATCCCATTTGCTTTCAGTGGATGAAGTGAAAAGCATCGTTATCGTTCGTAATAACAAGCGAATCGGCAACATGTTCTTTTTGATCCCATTTGTTAAGCAGGTACGTTCGGCTTACCCTAAAGCAAGAATCACACTCTTACTTTCTCAACCATGGCAGCAATCGTTATTTGAAGGATTGGGCGTGGATGAATTTTGTTTTTCAGAATTTTCATTTTCCAAAGGCATAAAAACGGTTTCCCATATTCAGAAATTGAAAGAAACCTGTTTTGATTTGCTTCTCACCCCAACCCCTTCAGTTGAAGATACGTTAATGGCTTCAATGTTAACGGCTAAAAATAAAGTGTCGCCGTTTCATCAGCGCCGTGATGCCACATTCACTCATACTTACCACCAATCAGGTCAGCATACGCATACCGCCTTTAACAAGTTGTACCTGATTGAAAAGCTAACGGGAAAAACCGATTGGCCAATATGTCATCAAATGGCACTCAGCGATGAAGAGTTAGAAGAAGGTCGTGTAGCCAAAGAAAGCGTGTATAACGGCGATCGTTTATGTGTGGCTTACTTTCGAGGCGCAAGAGGAAACAAAAAACTTTCGGATGCGGAATGGAAAGAAATTTTATTTAAGTTTGAACAAAAATCACAACAACCAGTGCAATGGGTCGAAATTTTAAGCCCAGATATAACGGAACCTTTACTTACGGAAGCTAAAATATTTCAAAGTAAAAATATGCGCCACTTAGCGAGCTTTTTAAAGCATACAGATGCTTTCCTTTCTTGCGACACAGGCCCTTTGCATTTAGCCGATGCGGCAGGGGCAAATTGCATTGGTTTATTTAATCGCACCGATCCAAATATTTATGGTGTGGTGGGGCGAACCTCTATCAATATTCAAGGTATTGATGAGTTTGATGCGCCGAGATATTTCCAGCACTGCTTTTAAACATTCACAGCAAATCAATAAGATTAGGAGCTTAGATCTTGCCAAGCTTTGGCTTGCTCTAAGTTTCAGTTCATCTTCAGCAAATCTTCAACTTCAGTGCATAACATAGCCGCATTCTGTTTACAGGTATAAAAAATGACCAAATTCTTTTCAGGTTTACTCGGTGATCATTCATCGTGTCGACCAACAATCAAAGTAACCACATTTATTGTTTTACTTTCTTTATATTACGGCTTTGTACTGAATTATCCGATTGTGAGTAAGATATTTTCGTTAAGTTCCGATATTCCCGATGTATGGTTTCCGTATACGGCACCATTAGTTTTATTCTGCGCATTTATCGTGGTGTTTACGTTACTTGCTGTACCATATTTAATGAAGCCATTTATGGTGATTCTCACGCTATCTTCAGCGGTTGCTTTGTATGCCGAATTGACTTATCACATATTATTTGATGTTTCGATGATCGAAAACGTGGTCGGTACAAACACGTCAGAGATTTCCTTTTACTTAAATCTACGCTCATTTTTGTATATTTTAGTATTTGGTATTTCGCCATCATTATTAATCTGTTGGGTTAAAGTCGAATTTAGAGAGACATTATGGAAAGAAATCTCATCACGTATTATTTTAGTTTTATTAGCCTTGGTGAGCGTGTCTTTAATCGCAGTAACTTCTTATAAAGATTATGCTGCTGTTGGTCGTAATAATTCATATTTGAATAAAATGATCATTCCAGGCCATGCGTATAACACCTATCAATATATTCAAAAGAATTACCTAACAAAACCATTGCCTTATGTCAGCCTTGGTGATGATGCCAAACTCGCACCAAGTAAAAATAAAAAGCCAACGTTGGTTATTTTCGTATTGGGTGAAACCGCTCGTTCAATGAACTTTGAAGATAATGGCTATCATCGTGATACTCAGCCATACACGAAGAAATTGGGCTTGGTGTCGTTTAATCATGTTTCATCATGCGGGACTTATACAGCGTTATCAGTGCCTTGCATGTTCTCTAATATGGAACGCATTCACTACAATAAAGCGAAAGCTAATGCGCAAGATAACGCGTTAGATATTATTGCTAAATCGGGCGTAGAAACCTTATGGGTGGACAATGACGGTGGCGATAAAGGCGTCGCTAAAAGAACAAAGCTGATTAAGATTGATCCAAAAGAAGACTCCACCTTGTGCAATGGGGAAACGTGTTTTGATGAAGTGATGCTAAAACACACCAATAAATTCATTCAATCAAATAATAAAGACAAATTGATTGTATTACATAGTATTGGTAGTCATGGGCCGACTTATTTCCAACGCTTCCCAGCTGAAAAAGCAAAATTTGCACCTTGGTGTAATAGCAAAGATATTGAACAGTGTACTGACCAAGAAATAACAAATGTTTACGATAACACACTGGTATATACTGACTACTTTCTGTCGCAGGTAGTTAAAACGCTTCAACAGTATTCTGGGCAGTACAATGTAGCGATGATGTACATGTCGGATCATGGTGAATCCTTGGGTGAAAACGGCATGTATTTGCATGGCACCCCTTATGCACTTGCACCAAAAGAGCAAAAAATGGTTCCTTGGATGATGTGGGTTCCTCAGCAGTATGCGACTCAAAAACACATTGACGTCGACTGCCTAAAAAGAGAAGCACAAAAAACGCACTACTCGCAAGATAACTTCTTTCATAGCTTGATTGGGTTTTATGGTGTGGATACGCAAGAAAAACAAACTCAAATGGATGTTTTCTCAACGTGTCAGGTGAAGACGTGATTTGCTTATTTTTATAATCGATACCCCAAATGAAAGGGGTAAATAACAAGATAGATAGACTTAAAACATGAATGATAAAACCATAGTAAAACGTACCGGGTTTATGCGCATTATTTTCACTTTAAAGCACAGCTACAATGGCTTTAAGTGGATGATTAAAAATGAAGCGGCTTTTCAACAAGAATTGATGTTGTTTATTCCGCTAACGGCTTTGGCGTGTTACTTAGATGTTTCACCGGTTCAATCATTGTGCTTAATTTTGTCTATGATGTTTGTTTTGTTTGCTGAAATGGTCAATACCGCCATAGAAGCGGTGGTGGATCGCATTGGTTTGGAATATCACGATTTATCTGGGCTTGCCAAAAATATCGGCTCAGGCATTGTGACATTGAGTTTATTAATGTCGGTAATGGTGTGGGGTGTGGTGTTATTTCAGCTTTGGGGATAGCGACTAAATACCAAAGTGATCATTCATCTATACCTTTCTTACTTGCCGTCTCATTGCAACTATTTTGGGTATATAATTTAAAGGCTTGCTGAAAGGTAGGCCTTTTTTATCGTTTCTTTTTTTGCCGCTACGAGTACCCATCGCAAGTTAGGTTCATTAATAATAGCGTTAAATATACGGATAGCATTCACATGAAATTATTGATCATTGAAGATTCAGAGCCGCTGCGTCGTGGCATTGTGGTTGGTTTAAATAACTTAGGTTTTACGCTTGATGAAACGGGCGATGGCTCGATGGGCTTGAGCATGGCATTGTCGAATCAATACGATTTAATTATTTTGGATCTGATGCTGCCTAATGTTGATGGTATGAGTATTCTTCGCACTATTCGTATGCAGGCGCTTGAAACAAAAGTGCTTATTTTATCTGCTAAAACTCTACCACAAGATAAGATTGATGGGTTGATGCAAGGAGCAGATGACTATCTAACCAAGCCATTTTCATTTGAAGAATTGCATGCTCGTATCCTTGCCATCTTACGCCGCGGTCAAATGACGAAAATTGATAACCGCCATCAAGCGGCCGGTTTCTGTTTGGACTTAGAAACCAAACGATTTACTTATCTTGATCAAGAAATAGAGCTAACTCGAAATGAGTTTAAGATCATTGAATGTCTGTTTGCGGCTAAAGGTCGAGTGGTGAATGTTGAAATGATCAGCGAAGCCGTAGTGGGAACCTTTGATTATTTATCTAAAAACACCATTGAGTCACATCTTTCTTCTGTTCGTAAAAAGTCGCGTGAAAAAGGTGGAACCTTACCGATAAAAAACAAACGTGGTTTCGGCTACTATGTTGATGAACCCGTAGAAGGATAAATTGGATGATGAAGCGCAACATTCCAGCTAAGCGCACGACCTCAATTAAGCGCAATTTAGTGAACTCCATATCGATTGTTTTTGGTGTGATCATTTTTGCTGTGTATTTGTCTATCGACTTAAGTTTAGACAGCTGGGTGGATCAGCAATTTGATAAGTCTCTTACCAACAAAACCAATTATTTAAAGTCATTGGTAAAAGTAAAGGGTGATACGCTCGACTTTGATGACGAAATGATGGGTGAGTTTCAAGACAAAGGTGACATGCATTATTATGAGTTGTGGTTTAAAGATGAAGTGATCAAACGTTCACCATCTTTAACCGATCATCCTGAGATTAACTTACTGAAAGTGGTGTTGCCGCTTAATACTACTCAATTGTTGGATGTAAAATTACCAAATGGGGAAATAGGCAAAGCATCCATTTCCTATTTTTTACCAGAGTCTGAACAGCTTTCCCCCATTCACGAACATCCTGCTTATCTTACTTTGTATCAATCTACCGATTCGCTAGAGCGCATGCTGACTTTGCTTGATGCTTTATTGGTGGTGACATTCTTTATTTCTATTTTTTTGATGCGATACATTGCAATCCGAATTGTTGATAAGGGGTTGAAACCACTTAAATATTTGAACCAAGAAATTAAAAAAATCGATTTAGATCAAAAGCAAGCAATGACGATTGCAGAGCCTGTGCAAATCGTAGAAGAAATTGAACCAATTCGACAAGAACTCAATGCGTTTATTAAAGCCAATCAGGTTTTTTTGCAAAATGAGAAGCGCTTAACCGGTGATATTGCTCATGAGCTGAAAACTCCGATTGCCGAAATTATGAGTTTAAGTGAAGTGTATATTCGTTATCCCAATGATCCACGTATTGGCGAAACGTACAAAGAAGACATGTTGAAAATATCTCAACGGATGAAGAAGATCGTTGATAACTTGCTGTTGTTACAAAGAACATCTTCTTCATTGATACAAGTGGAACAACACGAAGTAGACATTAATGATTTGATCCAAGATGTCATTAATGAACTCGCTTTTAAATTTGATTCCATCGAATCGAGAGTGGATATTGATTTAACTACAGACATCATTCTGGCGGATCATTTTTCAATTCATACTATTTTGACTAACTTGCTTGATAACGCTTTATTTTATAGCCCAGCAGATTCGCTAGTGAAGGTGCGATTGAATCAACAAGATGGCAATTTACAGCTAAAAATCAATAATGAGGTTGAAAAAGCGCTTTCATCAGAGGATATGGCGCATATATTAGAACCTATGTACCAAGCAGACCAATCTCGAACCTCCGATGATAGATACGGGCTTGGCTTATCGATCGTGGATAATTTATGTCAACTTAATGGTTATCAGTTAAGTATTGATTATTCTAATCCGTGTAGAATTGAATTCATCATTGGGCCGATCCCAACAGAGTGTAAATGATAATTAAAGAGGAAAAAGCACAGGTAAAAAAATGCTCTTTTTCTTTGTTATGAATAGGGGATAATCACGTTGTTGTCAGTCATCCAACTGATGACAACCTTCATACCCCCTTGATGTATGGTTACATCCAAACCTAGTTCATATGAGCTAGGTTTTTTATTGGTTTACGTTCAAATGACGATGGATATAGAGCAATCGAAGACTCACCGGTTACCAGAGTAATAAATATCGTTCATCTTGAGCATACGTATATACTCTACAATTCACCAACGTTAATTACTGTCGGCCTTATGTTTATTTTGCTCCGTTTCTTTACTCGTTTTCTATTTATTGTATTCACTTATAGTTTTCTTGTTTTACCTGCTTATGCTGCAATGCCAGATATTCACGAGCTTAAAACCCATGATGTTGTGAAAGTTTCACTTAGTGATCTTTACCCAACCCAAGCCTTAATCGGTGGTGACCAAGTACGGTATAAGTTGGCGAATTACCAAAAAAATCCAGAGAAAATGTTTGATGATGTGTGTGAGGCGAACGGTCAAAAAGGGGTGAAGTCCTTTGATCAGAATTCTAAAGCGAATCAACCGCAGACGTTTGAATGTTTAGAAGCGATAGGAACGGAAAAACAAGATATTAAAACCGTAGTGATTGCGCCTAATGATCAACTATATCTCACCGATGGCCATCACACATTCACAACCTTTTGGGCGATGCCACAGGGCGGTGCGAATTTTCCTATTCGCGTTATTGTGACGAAAGATTACCGTAACTTAAAAGATATGCCGACCTTTTGGCAGCAGATGAAGGATGATAAATATACCTGGTTATTTGGTGTGAACGGAGAGCCTATTTCACCAGAATCGTTACCAAAACAATTAGCCCTCGATAAATTCCAAGATGATACTTTACGTTCCATGATGTATTTTGCAAAAGGAGTGAGTTGGGATAAACCGGATGTTACCGTGCCATTTCTTGAGTTTTATTGGGCCAAAGCGTTAGCTCCAATGCTGACAGATGCCCCCAATACCCCTGATTTTATCAACAAACTAGATACCGAAACGGGTTATATCGCAGCCTTTGAGCAGATTAATAATATGATCATTTCACTGAAAGGTGAAAATATAGGTGGTTCTGGGCTCACTGCACAGCAGATGGGGCAGCTTAATAAGATCAAACAGAAGAAAGAAAAGAAACAAATTAACAAGATTAAAATGATGTTGGCGTTTAAGCAGTCCGAAATGCAGTAAAGAGGGTTATCGCCTTTAGCAATTTTAGGAATCGATATTTATTTGGATTACTTGGGGTAAGTATCAGTCATATCAATGATATTTACGTGAA
>NZ_AJYK02000060.1 GCF_000286955.2 Vibrio rumoiensis 1S-45 | reverse complement strand
ACGATTTTATAGCGCTGAAGGTAACGTAAGAATTTGAATGTTAAGCAAAATTTATTGTCATCCCGGAAGCGAGGAACGAGCTGTCCGGGATCTATATACAACGCGTGGTCATTACACATATTTATCATTTGTATAGAAAAGTAAAAACACAAACATCAATCCACTAACGTGAAACCGCTCGATAATAATAATCGCCCCGAAAGAGGGCATGCCTTATACAGTAAGGGTCGAGCTTTAAAGGAGAATAACTATGCCTAACCAAACATTAGGTGGCGCTGGCCTTCGTGGTCAAAGTGCTGGAAGCACCTCTTTATGTACTGTCGGAAAATCAGGGACGGGGCTGACTTATCGTGGTTATGATATTACCGATCTTGCCAATCATGCCCAGTTTGAAGAAGTGGCGCATTTACTGTTGGTCGGTCACTTACCAACGCAACAAGAACTTGATGCTTATAAAGAGCGCCTAACCGGTTTACGAGGCCTACCCGATGCATTGAAACAAGTCTTAGAGCTGATCCCAGCAAATGCACATCCAATGGATGTTATGCGTACGGGTTGTTCAGTGCTAGGTAACCTTGAACAAGAAATGGATTTTACCCAACAACAAGCGGTAACAGAACGAATGCTAGCGCTTTTTCCTGCCATTATTTGTTACTGGTATCGCTTTAGCCACGATGGCGTGCGTGTTGATACCCATGATCAAAGTGAAGATTCGATTGGCGGATATTTTCTAAAAATGCTCACCGATAAAGCACCAAGTGATCTGCATAAACAAGTCATGCACTGTTCACTTATTTTATATGCTGAGCATGAATTCAATGCTTCGACCTTTACTGCTCGAGTGTGCGCTTCAACGTTATCGGATCTGTATTCTTGCGTGACGGCAGCGATTGGTAGTTTGCGCGGACCTTTGCATGGTGGTGCTAATGAAGCCGCGATGGAAATGATCCAAGACTGGAAAACACCCGATGAAGCTGAAACCAATATTCTGCGTATGTTAGAAAATAAAGACAAGATCATGGGGTTTGGTCATGCAATCTATCGCGAGTCAGATCCACGAAATGCTCTGATCAAACAATGGTCAAAGCAACTTTCAGAAGCGGTGGGTGAGACTCAATTGTATGCCGTGTCTGATCGTGTAGAAGCGGTTATGAAACGTGAGAAAGGCTTGTTCTGTAACGCCGATTTTTTCCATGCGTCGGCGTATCACTTTATGGATATTCCGACCAAATTGTTCACACCAATCTTTGTGATGAGCCGTTTAACCGGTTGGGCTGCGCATGTATTTGAGCAACGCGCCAATAATCGCATTATTCGCCCAAGTGCCGATTATGAAGGGCCAGAGCATCAAGATTGGGTTCCGATTGAGCAGCGCAGTTAATCAATGTGACTAATGGATTTTGCTAAAAAATAAAGCAGTAAGGATAGATGGATGAACAATCAATATCGTAAAGTGTTGCCGGGTAGTGGGCTTGAATATTTTGATACTCGCGCTGCGGTGAATGACATTCAAGCAGGAGCTTACGACACGCTGCCTTATACTTCGCGTGTGTTGGCAGAAAACTTGGTAAGACGCTGTTCACCAGAGTCGCTGGTCGATTCATTAAAGCAAATTATCGAACGTAAACGCGACCTTGATTTTCCATGGTATCCGGCGCGTGTGGTATGCCATGACATTCTTGGTCAAACGGCGCTGGTGGATCTAGCGGGCTTGCGTGATGCGATTGCCTTGCAAGGTGGTGATCCGGCTAAAGTGAATCCAGTCGTGGAAACACAATTGATTGTCGATCACTCATTAGCGGTCGAGCATGCCGGTTTCGAGGCTGATGCATTTGATAAAAACCGCTCGATAGAAGACCGACGCAATGAAGATCGTTTTCACTTTATCGAATGGTGTAAAACTGCGTTTGAAAACGTCAATGTGATCCCTGCGGGCAACGGCATCATGCACCAAATCAATTTAGAGAAAATGTCACCGGTGATTCAAGTGAAAAACGGGGTGGCATTTCCAGACACTTGTGTGGGTACCGACAGCCATACACCGCATGTCGATGCGCTGGGTGTGATTGCCATTGGTGTCGGTGGGCTTGAAGCTGAAACGGTAATGCTTGGTCGTCCGTCCATGATGCGCTTGCCGGATATTATTGGCGTTAACTTAACTGGTACACGTCAGCCGGGCATTACCGCTACCGATATTGTGCTAGCCATTACTGAATTTTTGCGAAATGAGCGAGTGGTCTCTTCTTATTTAGAATTCTTTGGTGAAGGCGCAAAAGCGCTGACGATTGGCGATCGTGCGACCATCTCCAACATGACACCTGAATACGGCGCGACCGCAGGCATGTTCTATATTGATGAACAAACCATTCAATATTTGAAATTGACAGGTCGAGACGATAAACAAGTGGCGTTAGTCGAGCAATACGCCAAGCAAACGGGCTTATGGGCAAGTGACTTAGAAACCGCGCACTATGAACGCGTATTGAACTTTGATTTATCCAGTGTACAGCGCAATATGGCAGGGCCGTCTAATCCGCATCGACGTTTACCTACCAATGAATTAACCCAGCGTGGTATAGCTGGCGCATGGCAAAAAGAACAAGGCTTATTACCTGATGGTGCAGTGATCATTGCAGCCATTACCTCATGCACCAATACCAGTAACCCGCGTAATGTAGTGGCCGCCGCTTTGGTGGCAAAAAAAGCCAATCAGTTAGGACTTAGCCGTAAACCTTGGGTAAAAACCTCGTTTGCACCGGGTTCGAAAGTGGCCAAACTTTACTTAGAAGATTCCGGACTATTACCAGAACTTGAGCAACTTGGTTTTGGCATCGTAGGTTATGCGTGTACTACGTGTAATGGCATGAGTGGTGCACTCGATCCGAAAATTCAACAAGAAATTATCGATAGAGATTTGTATTCCACGGCCGTATTGTCTGGCAATCGTAACTTTGATGGGCGTATTCACCCTTATGCGAAACAAGCATTTCTAGCTTCGCCGCCTTTAGTGGTGGCTTATGCATTAGCGGGAACGATTCGTTTTGATATTGAACGTGACTCGTTAGGGCAAGATGCACAAGGCAAACCAATTTACCTGAAGGATTTATGGCCGAGCGATGAAGAAATCGATGAAGTGGTCAATCGCCATGTGAAACCAGAACAGTTTAACCAAGTGTATATTCAAATGTTTAAACTCAATGACCACACGGCAAACCCGAATCCGCTTTATGATTGGCGTGAAATGAGTACCTATATTCGTCGACCACCTTATTGGGAAGGTGCGCTCGCCGGTGAGCGTACATTATCTGGCATGCGACCTTTGGCGGTACTTGGCGATAACATCACAACCGATCACTTATCCCCTTCCAATGCCATTCTAGCTTCCAGTGCTGCGGGTGAATACCTTGCCAAAATGGGCTTGCCGGAAGAAGATTTTAATTCATACGCGACTCACCGAGGCGATCACTTAACGGCGCAACGAGCAACCTTTGCTAACCCGAAACTGTTCAATGAAATGGTGGTTGATAATGGCGAAGTAGTACAAGGATCGTTTGCACGAGTGGAGCCAGAAGGCCAAGTCGTACGCATGTGGGAAGCCATTGAAACCTACATGACTCGCAAGCAACCTTTGATCATCGTGGCAGGGGCCGATTATGGGCAAGGTTCTTCGCGTGACTGGGCAGCAAAAGGTGTTCGCTTGGCAGGTGTAGAAGTGATCGTGGCCGAAGGTTTTGAGCGTATTCATAGAACTAACTTAGTCGGCATGGGCGTCTTGCCATTGCAATTTAAGCCAGGTGAAAATCGCCATACTCTACAGTTGGATGGAACTGAACTTTATGATGTGAAAGGCGATATCAAGCCGGGTGTTGATCTTACATTAACCATTACGCGCACCAATGGTGAGAAGCAAAATGTTGCAGTGGTTTGTCGTTTAGATACTGCAGATGAGCTTTCGGTGTATCAAGCTGGTGGTGTATTACAACGTTTTGCTCAAGATTTTTTAGCCAAAACGGTTTAGCTATTATTCGTAAGCCATAAGAAAGAGCCAAAATAAAGGACAAACGAATGAACGATTCAGTGACGCCGTCACAAAGTGTTGAAGCATTGAAAAAAAATCAACCAACACTGAAACAAATAAAAGTGCCGGCGACTTACATGCGCGCAGGTACCAGCAAAGGCGTATTTTTCAATTTAGACGATCTGCCAAAAGAGGCTCAAGTTGCAGGCGATTATCGCGATAAATTATTGCTGCGTGTGATTGGTAGCCCAGATGCTTATGCCAAGCAAATTGATGGCATGGGCGGTGCGACTTCTAGCACCAGTAAAGCGGTGATTTTAAGTAAAAGCGATAGCCCAGATCATGATGTGGATTACTTATTTGGCCAAGTGTCTATCGATAAACCGTTTGTCGATTGGAGTGGTAACTGCGGTAACTTGTCCTCCGGTGTTGGGCCTTGCGCCATTCACATGGGGATCATCGATGCGACAAGTTTGCCAGACAATGGCGTCGTGGCCATTCGGGTACGCCAAGTGAATATCAACAAAACCTTAGTGGTGCATGTGCCGATTCAAGATGGGCAAGTGCAAGAGTTAGGGGATTTTGAACTTGATGGTGTGGCGTTTCCTGCCGCTGAAATTCAAGTGGATTTTATCGATCCAGCTGATGGTGAAGGCTCTATGTTTCCAACGGGTAATGTTATTGATGAGTTAGAAGTGCCGGGGGTTGGCACTTTGCAAGCGACACTGATTAACTCAGGCATTCCGACCATCTTTGTCAATGCAGATTCCATTGGTTACCAAGGCACAGAGCTACAAGATGACATCAACAATGATGAGAAAGCGCTTGCCATGTTTGAAACCATTCGAGCCTATGGCGCAGTAAGAATGGGCTTAATTAGTGACATTGAAGAAGCAAAACAACGTCAACATACTCCAAAAATTGCCTTTGTTAGTGCACCTAAAGATTATCAGTCTTCGAGTGGAAAAGCGGTTCAAGCACAAGAGATTGACGTGCTGGTTCGAGCATTATCGATGGGTAAATTACACCACGCGATGATGGGAACGGCAGCGGTAGCGATAGGCTCTGCAGCCAGTGTTCCAGGCACGATTGTGAACTTAGCTGCCGGTGGTGGTGAGCGTGAATCGGTTATATTTGGACATCCATCAGGTAGTTTGAAAATTGGTGCGAAAGCGACTTACGCGATGCTTGGAAATGGTGAGCAAGGCTGGAAAATTGAAAAAGCCATTATGAGTCGCAGCGCGCGCATTTTAATGGAAGGTTGGGTAAGAGTTCCTGAGCAGCTTTAAATGACTAATGGTTTAAGTGATCAAGGGCTTATTATTTTAATCATAAAGTGATAAGCCTAGTTTTTAAATCTGGCTTCTAAACGGAGTTTATTCAGCAAACAAGCCTGCCACTTCACAAATTTACCAATAGAGTCATCAATAATTCATCAACAATAGGGAAGGAAAGGTCGATCTGCTTAGGCGTTAAGGCTAATGGCTTCCCGCTCAGTTGTCGGTATTTTTTATCGATTTCATTGCCGCTATATTTCAGTTTCTTCATTTTTTTGTATTCAAAGTGTCACAGTCATTCTTCTTAATGCATAACAGATTTGAGCATTAAGAAGAATGAAGTTATGTACCAATCAAATGATAATACTGCGTTGAACTACTTTGTTGCCGAGCCGATTTTCAATCATGATCTTAATGATGAAACGCTGGGGGACAGAAAATCACCAGAGCTCTCGCTTAAAAGACAAGTGTTGAGCGTTAAGCAACTCAGTAAAGCCTACAAAGGTGGCAACAATGTACTGAACAACATTAGCTTTGATTTATATGAAGGCGAATTTGTGGCGGTAATTGGCCGCTCTGGTGCAGGTAAATCTACCATGCTCCACACCTTAAATGGCACCATCAGCGCCAGTTCAGGCGAGATCTTAGACATTAGCGGTAACGGCGACAATGTAGTGACCATGCCACGTAAGCAGTTACGTCATTGGCGCAGTCAATGCAGCATGATATTTCAAAACTTCTGCTTAGTGCCACGTTTAGATGTGATCACCAATGTCCTGCTAGGCCGATTAAGCTACACCCCAACCTGGAAATCCATGTTTAAAATCTTTGATGATAAAGATCGCGTAAAAGCGATCGAATTATTGAAGTGGTTAAAAATACTTCCTCACGCACTGCAACGTGCCGAAAACTTATCTGGCGGTCAGCAACAACGTGTAGCGATTTGCCGAGCATTAATGCAAGAGCCAAAAATCTTGCTTGCTGATGAGCCTGTCGCGTCCCTCGATCCTAAAAATACCACGCGGATTATGGAAGCACTGCAAAAGGTCAGTGGGGAAGGGATCGCCGTTATGGTCAATCTACATTCCATCGAATTAGTTAAACAATATTGCACCCGCGTGATTGGGCTTGAGAAAGGCAAAGTTGTTTATGACGGAGCGCCAAGCGGTTTAACCGATGAGATTTTGCACACCTTATATGGTGATGAAGTTGAACAGTTATCTTAAAACTTATTTATAAAACAACATTAAATTCAATTGGAAAGGAACTTACAATGAAAAAAGTATTACCCCTAGTTGCCGTTATGGCTGGATTATTTGCAGCGTCAGTGCAAGCGGCTCCAGAGATCAATCTTGGTGTGCTCGGAGGGGAAAACTCAACCGCACAAATTGGTAACAACCAATGCGTAAAAACCTTTCTTGAAAGCGAAACCGGTACCACGGTGAATATTCGTAATGCATCGGATTATAGTGCGGTTATACAAGGCTTACTTGGCGACCAAGTGGATTTGGTCTTAAACATGTCGCCGAAGTCTTACGCATCGGTTTATTTAAAAGACCAAAGCAAAGTTGAGCTTGTGGGTATCACTACAGATGATACGGATAACTCAAAAGGCTACCATTCAGTCGTGTTAGTGAAAGCCGACAGCCCATATCAAAAATTGGAAGATTTAAAAGGTAAAGTTTTCTCGTTCGCCGACCCTGATTCCACTTCTGGCTTCTTAATTCCAAACAATCAGTTTGAGCAAAAGTTGGGCGGCAACATGGATAACCAGTTCAATGGCTTCTTCAAAAAAGTCGGTTTCTCTGGCGGACATGAGCAAGACATTTTAGGGGTTCTAAACGGTCAATTTGATGCCGCGGTGACTTGGACATCAATGGTGGGTGATCGTGAAGAGGGGTATTCAGCCGGAGCCTTGCGTAAAGTTAAAGAGAATGGATTTGATGATCTGATGTCAAACCTTCGCATTATCTGGCAATCGCCATTAATTCCAAATGGCCCAACCATTGTTCGTGGTGATATGGACCCAGATCTAAAAGCGAAACTGGTCGCCGCGGTGAGAAAGCTTGATAAAGAAGATCACAGCTGTTTTGTTAAAGCCGCAGGCGGTAAATTGCATTTAGAAGAAACCTCTATTAGCGAATACCAAACGGTGATTGATTTAGTGAAAGCGCAACAGAAAACGGTTCGTTAACCATGCCGAACGTGGCCACTTATGCTTTGAGTGGCCAATTTTTTATGTGTCATTCTTAATTGAATAAACGGATAGATTATTTTGGATAAGCAGTTTGAACTTTATTACCACCAAGTGCGATCAAAGCAGAAACGCGATGCGTTAATGTGGTCGGGGTTATTGATGGTGTTGTATCTCACTTCGGGCTATTTTGCTGAATTTAGCCTGACAAAAGTGATCACCAGTGCGCCACATTTTTTTGATTACTTAGCCGATACCATCCCAGTACTGAAGTGGGATGTCTTATTTGCGGGTCGAGATGCCAATGGGCATGCGATTGAAGGCTCGCTTATCTACTGGGGTTACCGATTACCCATTCAGTTACCGTTATTGTGGGAAACCTTTTGTGTTGCCATGGCCGCCACCGTGGTATCGGCGATTATCGCCAGCTTTTTAGCCTTCTTTGCCGCGAACAATACCTATGCACCAGCAGGGCTTCGCTGGGCAGTGCGTTCTTTTGTCGCCTTTCTTCGCACCATGCCAGAGCTTGCGTGGGCGGTCATGTTTGTTATGGCTTATGGCGTGGGTGCTTTACCCGGCTTTATTGCATTAGCGCTGCACACCATTGGCAGTTTAACCAAGCTCTTTTATGAGTCGATAGAAACCGCGTCAATGGAACCAGTGAGAGGGCTACGTGCATGTGGAGGCAACCGCTGGGAGAACGTGCGTTTTGGTATTTGGCCGCAAGTGAAGCCTATCTTTATGTCATACAGCTTTTTAAGGTTAGAAGTTAATTTTCGTTCTTCAACCGTCTTAGGCCTAGTGGGCGCAGGGGGCATTGGGCAAGAACTGATGACCAATATTAAATTAGACCGTTATGATCAAGTCAGCATGACATTATTACTGATCATTATAGTGGTATCCGCCCTCGATTCATTATCGGGCTATTTACGCAAAAAAGTATTAGAGGAGTCATGATAATGATATCCAATACGCTCTCAGAAAAAGACCTAAACCTTGATATTTGGCGTGAACAGTATCAAGACATCTTTTCTCAACAAAAACGTTACCGTAATAAATTGGCGATAATCGGTGTCGTTATTGTGTTGTTTTATGTGTTCTTCTTTCAGCAGTTTGGCGTGAGCCAGCAAATGTTTATTGATGGCAGCCAACAACTCATGCGCTATTTTTCCAATATGTTTATTTGGAAAGATTTTGCTAATTGGCCGTTCAGTTATTATTACAGCCAAATTTTGGTGACCTTGGCGATCGTATTTGGTGGAACCATCACCGCCTCTTTGGTGGCGTTACCGTTGTCTTTCTTTGCTTCGCGCAACATCATGAAAGGGCCGTTTGCCATTGTGGCTTTTGCAATGCGTAAATTGTTTGATGTTTTACGAGGTATCGATATGGCGATCTGGGGCATGATTTTTGTGCGTGCGATTGGCATGGGGCCACTGGCGGGTATCTTGGCGATTTTCATTCAAGATTTAGGCTTGCTAGGTCGCTTGTTCGCCGAAGGGCATGAAGCGGCAGATGAAAAACCTTCTCGCGGATTAACGGCGTTAGGCGCACAAGGGCTGCAAAAACATCGCTTTGGCATTTTCACGCAATCCTTCCCAACCTTCTTAGCGTTGAGCTTATATCAAATCGAATCGAATACTCGCTCGGCGGCAGTACTTGGTTTTGTTGGCGCTGGTGGCATTGGTTTAGTGTATGCCGAGAATATGCGTTTATGGAATTGGGATGTGGTGACGTTTATCACCTTAAACCTTGTGGTGATAGTGATGGTGATGGATATGATCTCATCTAAGCTGCGCCAGAAGTATATTGTGGGTGAGGATGTGCCTTTGTTTGAGAGGAAGAAGGTGTGAAAAGGACATTGGTTTTCAAGCTAATTTAGCTGTAATGAAAACAAGATCCCGCATCTTCTTCGTTTTAGTTCATTGCGGGATCATGCGGCAGAGCTGGCATTCAGCAGTACATCATTGCGATTCACTAACCATAGCTCGTGTTTTGCCATCACCTTGCTGAACATTTTGCTTTGTAAATAACCATTAAGCCATTGGCGCACGTTGGGGTAAGGGGATTGCAAATACCATTGCCTTTCCACTCGGGCAAACTGGCGAATAAACGGCACTAGTGCAAGGTCGGCAAGGCTTTCGCGCTCACTCATTAAAAATGAATGCTGTGATAAGCGTTGTTCAAGTAGCGAAAGATAACGTTCACACGTTTGGCGACATTCTACCAAGTTTGGCTCGTGGTAGCGTTTGGCGGCGCGGTATTGTTCAAGGCAAGGTTTGAACTCATCATCAAATTGAAAAATTAACTGGCGCATGTCATCGAGCATGTGTTCATCGTCGCTCATTAATAAATCGTTCGGATCGCTTTCACTTAACGCCCATAACATCACCTCAATACTTTCTTCTATTACCGTACCGTTACGGGTTACGACAACCGGCACTGTGCCTTTAGGCGAAGCGGTTAGCATCTCCGCAGGCTTATCACTTAAAACAATGTCTCGCAGCAACACAGGCAATTGAGAACGATAAATCGCCAACCTTGCTCGCATGGCAAATGGACAATTTCTCAATGAATAGAGGATAGGTAAGGGTGAATTTTCATGCATCAATTTTCTTTTTCCTCTACGCTTGAAGGTAAGCTTAAATGGATTAATTTGCCTCAATGATACTCATCGGCAGCAGATACAGGTATCATGCCGCCTTTAAATGTTAACCGAGATTCTGTGTGATGAACCAAAAGATTGAATTATTAGCCCCCGGTGGCGATATCGACGCCATTAAAGCCGCCATTATTGCTGGCGCTGACGCAGTGTATTGCGGCCTTGATACGTTTAATGCTCGTAACCGTGCGTCTAATATTTCGTTCGATCAATTGGTCGGTGCCATCAGACTTGCACATCAATACGATTGCCAAATCTTCTTAACGCTGAATGTCGTTATCTTAGAACAAGAATTTAAAACAATCGTAAAATTGCTTAATCGCCTCGTCAACACCACGTTAGATGGCGTTATTGTACAAGATATTGGCCTATTGTATGTATTGCGCGAATATTTCCCAACCTTGGATATTCATGCCTCTACGCAGATGACCACTCATAACCCTGGTCAAATCCCATTCCTTAAAAAATTGGGTGCAAGCCGTGTGAATCTATCGCGTGAAATGAACTTACGTGAAATCACAGCAATGGCTGCAGTTGCTCATGAACATGACACCTTACTGGAAGTGTTTGTGCATGGTTCATTGTGTGTGGCGTTCTCAGGCTTATGTTATTCAACCTCTGCCACTGCGGGTAATTCAGGCAACCGAGGTCGCTGTAGCCAAGCGTGTCGTGAAGAATATGAAACCACAGAATCGGGTCATAACTTCCCACTTAATATTAAAGATAACTCGGCTTTCTTTGACCTACCGGCCTTGATTAATGCGGGCGTGTATTCGTTTAAAGTAGAAGGGCGCATCAAAGGGGCTAACTATGTTCACACGGTTATTGATAGCTTCCGTAAGCAAATTGATGGGTATGTTGAAACGGGCGAGTTAACGCAAGATGGCGAACGTCTGTACAAAGTCTTCAACCGTGATTTTACCAATGCATTCTTACGTGGCGATTTAAACCAATCAATGTTTATTGATAACCCACGTGACAACTCTAAAAATCACCTTATCGATAAGTTGAAAGCAGAAAAAGGCGAAGAAATTTCAGTCGTTCAAATCTTCGATGCTAAGAAACAATTGCATTTCGACAAGCAAGAAATCAACACGTCGGTGGATGAGAAAATCGCTCACCTCAGCATTGAAAAAATTAAGCTCAAGTTACACTTTGCAAGCCAAAAAGATCAGCCGTTAACCTTAACGGTGACCACAGAAGAAAGCAGTGGCTTACTGAGTGACAGCACGGTTCTACCTAAAACCGCAGTATTTACATCAAGCAGCCTAATGTCGGTAAGCGAGAAGTTAAGTGTTGATAAAGAGGCAATTGAAAAGCGCTTTAAAAACATCAACAACGCTAACTATGTATTGGTTGAGTTCGATACCGATCAAGTTACCGATGGTTTAAGCATTCCTTATCGTGAAATCACCACGTTAAAAAATGAATTATTGGCTTACTTAAACGATGGTATCGAAGTGATCGCTGAAGTGACATTGCCGAAACTAGAGCGACACGCTAAGCCAGAAGGTGCCAAGCCAGAGCTTTCAATTCTGATTTGTGATGAAGCCGATGCATCGCTGGTGGATACGACCGATGCTGATGTGTACTTCAAATTGCCAGATGCCTACAAACGTGGCTGCACCAAATTTGTGGAGTTTTTCCAACAAAATCCTAAATTGATTCCATGGTTCCCACCAGTATTAATTGGTAAGGACTTTGATGTTGCGCTGAATATTCTACAAGAAGTGAAACCAGAATGGATCGTAACCAATAACACGGGTATTGCTTATCATGCAGAACAATTAGGCATTAAGTGGATTGCAGGGCCAATGCTCAACACCACTAACTCTTATGTGTTGCAGTCACTACAACAAAACTTTAGCTGTAGCGGTGCGTTTATTTCTAACGAGATAAGCAAGCAGCAGATCAAACAGATTGCGAGACCAAAGAACTTTAAGATGATGTACAGCATCTATCATCCGATCTTGTTGATGGCAAGCCGTCAGTGCTTCTTCCAGCAAAGTGTGGGTTGTGAAAAACCGCGTATCGATAATGGTTGTATGCTGTCGTGTGATAAGAAAACCAGCATTAAAAACCTGAAAGGCGTATCGTTCTCTATTGATAAGCAAAAGGGCGGTTACCCGAGCATCTACAACCAAGATCAGTTCTTGAATACCGATATCATCGAAGACTTAAGCAACTTGTTTGACGGCTTTATGATTGATTTAACCGAAATTGGCGCTGGTGGCAAACAAATGCCAGAAAAGATTGAATTGATTAAGCAGTTTGAAGCGGTATTAAGCGGTGAAGAACAAGCGAGTAAGGTGCTGTTTGACATGGTGCCAGAGTCGACCAATCAGCAGTATTACAACGGGTTGTAGTGCTTAGACCGTAAGGTCATGCTTGATCTTTAAAGCCAGTAGCCGGTCGGTTACTGGCTTTTTTGTTGGTGTTTTATTGTGGTTTAGGAAGCGAGTTATCTGGGAGCTATCACAGCAATGAAACTTACGTGAAAGCGAGATCCCGCATCTTCTTCGCTTAGGCTCATGTGCGGGATGACGGAAGGAGATAGACTGATTTTTCTATAAATCTAAAGTGTTAGTGAATCCTGAAGGTTGTCATCCCGGAAGCGAGGAACGAG
>NZ_AJYK02000059.1 GCF_000286955.2 Vibrio rumoiensis 1S-45 | reverse complement strand
TAGCTGCCTATTCGGCAGGTCACTATAGAAAATAGTCATAACTTCACCTGTTTTCAAATGATTACGCCCAGAAACCCTAAAGTACCCTATATTTCAAACAACGAATAAGACACTGATTCTGAAAGACAAGAAACAACATATTTAAAACATGGTATTTTTCAGATCAGGCACCGTTCCTTTCCATGCTTGATTCGTTGCTAACCCGTATGAATTAAAGTGGTTTAGCCTAATATCCACACATTCTTCCTTTTGAACATGAAGCATGATGTCTTGATTGGTAGACTGACTAGTAAGTGGTATACGATGAAAGTTATCAAAAACACGTTCCTCGTTAACTTTATTCGGCTGAATTTTTCCGAGCTTTTCAGCCCTATCTAGCGCACGTTTCATTCGACGTCTTTTTGAACCTAGGAAGCTTTTACCAATAGCTTGATTACGTATAAACCTGACCTCTTTAGCATCATCGGCTACAGGTAATACTCCTGAAAGTTCAAATAACCCCTCTTCCTTCATAAGTGAAAAATAAGGCTGAAACGACAAACCGATCAACAACTCTTTATCTTCGGCAACAAAGGCAATTGCGTTACCCAATGATTCTTCTGTCCAGAATGGAAAACTGACCCCCACCGCATTCTTTCCCGTTGGGTTTTTATTGATAAAACCATGCATGATTGAGATACACCGACCACATAGCAAACTGGTATCAACATTATCAGGAAGAAATTTAACCACAAAAAAATATCGGCCAGACATACAACTATTCCTTTCCGCTATTAAATAAGCCACCTTTAACCAAAACAGACATAATAAAATGCACCTCATCAGGAATATCATCGGACTTCAGTAACATTTCAATCCAATGCTCTGCTTGGCTGACTAAATAGTAAAAATCCGTATTCAAGGCCGAATGACGCCTTGCAATGACATATTCTCTATCCGCACCGTACTCATTCACTCGAAGTGGCTTATCTGCATTGTCCTGCCACCAATCGTCGATAGACTGAATAGCCGCACCAATTTTTTGTCCATGAAAAGCTACGGTTTCATCACCATTGGGAAGATGGGTTGTTGCCAATTTTTTCGTTGGCTTACCTTTCTCTTTTTGATCAAGAAATTCTTGGCTTGGATAAATTTCATCCCCCCAACCAACACTCATCGAGGCTTTGATATCCATATAAAAGTAATCTTGATTATTTGAAAGCGCTTTCGTGATGTATTGGGTTAAGCCCTTTAAAGCTTGTTGTGACGGCTGATCCCAGTGCCCATACCAGCTCAACTTCAACGCATTTTCAATGATAAAAGTTTCTTGTTCACTGTTTATAACTTCAATTTTTACTGCTCGGCATGCTCTGTTCCGCCACAACCAAGTCCCTAATAAAATGTTTTTTGCATACCGCTGCGCTAATTCTTCATAGCCACCTTTCTCAGCATATAGCGAGGCCAATTGAGTTAACATTGCCCTTACCTCTGGATCTGAGCATATTTCGGGCTGCAACGAATTAGCGTTGATTCTCAATGAATATGCACAGTAAATGGTATTCACAGTCGGTGGGACGTAACATTCTTCAATGTACTGGATGTTACCTTGTGCTAATTCATACGAAGCCACATTCTTCCGTTTCAACTCACCAGTATATGCTTGCGAATAATCTCCTTTAGAAGCTCTTAAGCGTGTTCTATCGATGCTGATTGGCTGAATTTTCTCTTGCGCATCAACAAAGTAAAAACACGCCTTACCCGCACTTAAGGAGCGAACATAATTCAATTGTTTACAAAGTTTCATAGCAACCTAATTTTTATCCTTTTGAATAAGAATAGTTGCCTCATTATTTTCTTGCTTCCAAAATGCCTGCTTAAAAAAGTGATCTCGGCCACTAAAACGCACATCTATCGCATTCACACACTTAGCCACCCCTGTCGTATTTTCGGCATAAACATGTATATCCGTCAGCGAGTTCATCCTTTCAGCGGGGTGTTCTAAAAAATGGAATCCATTGGTGACTGGAATTAATTCGCCATCATTTGATAACAACTCAGTTAATTCGGTAAAACTTATCGGTTGCTGTTCTTCAGGGAATAACCAAGTGCCAAAGGCTGGAAAAGATTTAATGCGATAAAATAAGTCTGTTTGACTACGATAAGTTTCAATCCAATTGGTCTTTAAATGAAGATTAGGTTGGAACAGCGAACCTCCGCCAAGTGAACTGGGTAATGACGCTTTCAATTGTTTGGTGTAATCAGATAAACACCCTTGACCTTGAACCTTAATCACAACGTCAAATTCCAAATTCACCGTCCTTGCAGGAAGAATTGTTGACCTCTTCACCTTAGAAATGGTTCGTTTTGCCTTAAGTACACTTGGCTCCGTTAGTTTTGCAGCTGATTTAATATTTTCATTACGATAAAAGATAGCCACACTTTGAAATTGAAATACTGCAGAGTCACTTAAGGATTGATTAAATTGTCTCTGATAATGATGAATAAAGCCCCATAGTGCGGTTAAAGACAAACATCCGCATAAATATGGACTACTCATCGCATTCGCATCTTCTACTCGCAATGAACTTAAATGAATATATTGCTCTTGAGTTTTTGTCACATCTGATGGAACGGATGGTTTGCTTAATTGATCTAAAATCCATTGTAATTGTTGCTTTAGAGGAATTAACAACTTCGGATGGTAAGCATAACGACTAGAGTATTGGTTTAGTTGAAGGGTCTGCTGTAATAAATGATTTAATGGATTGAGTAGCTTAATGATTTGGAATTCATCACCATGAAGAAACTCTGTTATGGCAGAGTTATCATCGCTCACTTGTGAAACATCATTTTCAGCAGTTAAATGATCTCTTAATTCAATCAACGGTAATAACCATAGCGCAATTTGCTTTCTTACTATTCGCAACTGAAAGTGTCTTGCTCTCTGCTGCTTTTTGGCGGTATGTAATGACTCAGAACCGCATAAATGACTTAAAACTTTGCAAAATTTTCTATTGGTTAATTGGTAGTCATCGAACCACTTTCCCGTTTTATTCCTACTAGCAGAGAAAGTAGATTTAGGATCTTTATTCAAGCCTAGCGGGTAATGTAAAGCTTTCATATTACCGCCTACCGAGGCACATAAATTACCAATACTAGCTGAATTAGGAAAAGCCAAAGTTGTAAAGTTTAACCCCGAACTTTTATCTCGTGCCAACTTTTCAATCTCTAGTTGAATTGCATGGCTCACAACGGGTGTGATGGACAAATAATCACTACCCCAAGGAAAGCGAACTTGCTTACTAAAACGATCTATTTCCGATGGAAAATCAGGTTTCTCTGGTAAATCACAAGTGATTGCTTGTTGTAATAGCTTTAAGGAAGCGGCTTTGAGGCCAAACTGTTTTAAAAGCTTCAGCCATAGGGGGTCAGATTGGCGTATCAAATCTAACAAGCACCAAGTCTCGCCCTGCCAAATAAAGGTACTTAATAGCCAAACTGTGTGTTTATACACCGCAGAATTATGAGACCATCCCAATGACGATGATAAATAAGCGCTAGAGATAAATGAGGCATCAAAAAGTAAAGGATGAGCAATGATACGCTGGTCTTTAACCCGGCAATCTGGAAATTTAAGGTTATGGGAATGCAGCCATTTTATTTCATTACAAATGATATCAATGTGCTTAGGGTCTATGAGATAACCTTTCGCTCTTGCAGAGTCTAACCAATTCGAACATTCAGGTTTACTGAGCGATAAATTCAATAAAATGATTAACGCATTAAACTCATCACCATCGACGTCTATTAGCTCAGAATATGGCATGAAGGCTTTCTTCAATACCGTTTGACGATCAACTTCATTCTTCTCATTGATTAAGTCTTTTAATTTAGCCATTCTTACCACTCTGGAAGATACAAGTTTAAACCATCAACCGATGAAGTCATTTTCGCCAACTTTAACTCTACGACACTTCGTAACGTAAACACTGACTGCTGACTTGCCAACTTACTGCTCATTTTAAGCCTCACACCTGCCTTTATTTCACCAAACTCATAAAGCCGGTAGATTTCCTCAACAGTACAAGAAAGTAATGTAGAAGCCTCTAGAGGGCTCAATAGAACATCTCCCACATTGGATTTCTTATCTTTAGGATTTCGAATGACAAGATCTGTCATGTACTCTAAAACCGAACTTAACACTTTATTATGAGCAATTTGACGATTAGGTAGCCTGCGACAATCTTTTAATAGCGAACCAAAACCCTCATTAAAAAACGTTTGATTCCAAGGTTTAATCCGAACCTGCTCCGCTTTCTCCAATTGACGATCTAAATCAGAAATAAAGCTTTGAGGCCACTGTTGTGCATAAGCAATAAAACTCTCTAAATTTATATCCTTATCTTCGCCATATCGATTCACGTACCACAATAAAATTCCATAACGTTCAGAGATAGAACATGAATAACTGAACAAGCCTTGTGATTCCGTCAGGCTTGAGTTTGAACTACTGACTTGTAACCACTGCGACACAGACTGCTGAGAATCACTTGATGGCTCTGTTTTTACGCCAATGAAACAATAACCGCATTCACAATGATCAATAATTTCAGAGTCTTGATAACCAATGCGGCGGTTACATTCAGGGCAATGGTGCAATAATTTGCATTGGTGAACATGACAAGCTTGATAAGGTAAAAACTGCCAATGCTGACGGATATAACTCGCCTCTGCTAAGCATTCTGAGCAAACAGGAGTGAAGGTTTTTCTTAGAAATGAAAATGGATAATCAATATTATTACGGTACACCGCTTTGTAATCGGGTGAGAATATTGCTTTGGAATGAGTTAGTGCAATTTTCATCAAACTAAAGTTTTTCAACTCTAGCTGGTTAGTAAGGTGCATCAACACTCTTACACGCATTTGGCTAGTTGTTTCTGCGTGAAATAGGTTAACCCGGCTTAACTCAAAGGGAAATGCGCCAGCCATCGCCTCATGTTGCCCAAGCGTGTCGCGCCATATATCTTCTGCGAAATGTGAAAAACGCTCGTAGCCTTGATATCGGGACAACCGAAGTAAAAAGCTTTCGAGCGTTTCGTCTGGGTAATGCCTAAATTCTAATTCCATTGCCAACCTAAAAACTTAGTTATTCTAAGTTTTAGTATTGAGCATAATCCCAAGAATGCAAATTTTAAATGAGACTTAAGTTACAATTTTTATCACGACACTTTCTCAATCACAAAACCATCACTCTCAACAAATTGAATCAGCTTAGAGATATGATTGATACCCCATTGATTGCTGATAACTATCGTTTCACCTGATATCAATTGAATAGGTTCTTGCATGTGGAAACGACTCATTTGTTTTTCAGGCACCTCTTCCAGTAGTTTTACAATGCTGGAGCGAACTGTTTTATTTAAACCATCTAGAATGTCATTTATTGTATTAGGTCGATGCTTTTTAATCCAAGCACTCACTAATGCAAGCGCTAAATACCGCTTATTGAACACCTCACCATCAAATCTATATGAAGAATAATCAAACTCTCGAGTAGAGCGGCTTTGAATTTGCTCTGTTCGCTTTTCTCTGAACCTGACTTGATACTCTTCTACTTCTGGCACCGGTATTATTTGTTCCGCATTGATTAACACATCACCTTTATATCGATAAGGTGTTAATCGAACACAACTGATATCAATTTTCTTATCTCTAAGCCATAGAACAGACGTCGTAAGTTCTTTCCCGAAATCAGCAGAGGCAAGCACAATTCGAACATCATTTCCAAAATCATCAAGGCTGCTTTCATCAAGATCGACGAAATCAAGCAACGTTTCTCGCGCGTTCAGGTCGGTGCCTTCTTTTTGCAAATATTGGGTAAAGTATTCACACGCTTTATCAAATGTCATGGTTGAGATCATTGCAGCGTAACGTAGGGCTTGAAGCTCCATGTGCGCGCCTATCTCATCTCGTTTTAGCTCAATAACCACAAGATTGGCATTTTTGTCTATTGCGAGTAAATCGATTCTACGCTTGCTCTCATCCCAATCACCAAATTCTTCAGAAATGACTAAGCAATCAGGAGCAATTGCATCAATACAGCCTTTTAATGCTTGTTGTAAATCTTGACGTTCCATTAATCCTTCTGCCACAAATGACGTTTTAGTTAATGGTGAGAGTTGTTTATCTGAAATATTATATAAACTCATATCACACCACCTGCTCAACAATCGCATCGGTTAAATGCAGTTGGGTTTGTTGGGATTGATTGAGTTTTGCTTTAAGTTGGTCACAGATTGCCATGAGTTCATCAACTTTGGTGACGATGCGGTGTTGTTCTTGGAGTGGAGGCAACGGATGAATATAATTATTTAATTTAGCCCCAACAAAATGCTTAATAGTTGCCCCAGTAAAATACTTATCAAGAGTTCCAATAGCCGCATCTATAGTTAGACAGAGCTGCAAGTATTCTGGTGAGCAATTACCTAAAGTTCTAGCTCTATGTAATGCTTTTTGAAAATATATTTCTTGTGATTTATCCTTCCATATAGCACAACGACCCGGCTCTCCACCTTCGCAAATTAACAAATCACCTACAAGTACACGAAACTCATTTCTTTCATGATCTTCTATTTTCATTAACTTTATATCGCCCAAATCAAACCTGTTCCATTGAACATTCGTGTTTCGAAGATAAGGTCGTTCTATCCCTATGTTTTTAGACTGATCAAGCATTTTACCTAAGCGGCAAATAGTTATATTTCCAAACTTACACCACTCCCACCCATCCGGCAGTTCAAACGGTTTCTCATCATCACTGATCGGCGGTAAGGCTTTTTGTTTTTTGATTTTCTTATCGGCGATTAACTGGGCTTTTTCGACTGCAATGCGTTCTAGTAATTTGCTAGCAGGCTCATCGGTTGGATCTTGCGGTACCAAACGCCCCATGACGGCTAATTGCAATATGGTTTGTTTGAGTTGGTCTATGCTTTGCTCGGTGGTGAACAAGGTATCGAAATGTTCGCTCAAACGTTGCCAGTTTTGCATGAGTTCGTTGTGGTTTTTTGCTGTAGTCAACGTTTCCAACAACACGCTAACTAAGGTTTGTTGGGCTTCAATCTGGCTTTCGGTTTGTTGTTCAAGCTGATCACACAAGGCCATCAGTTCATCGACTTTGGCGACGATGCGGTGTTGTTCTGGTAGTGGGGGAAAAGCTATTGTGAAGGACCTTAATTTTCCTAAAGAAACAAAAGGTTGCACACCTCCCGATGATTGTTTTTTAAATATCTCTGCCGCATAATGCAAAAAATATACTAGGAACTTAGGACATGATTTATCTAAATTATAATATTTAAATAAACCCACATTCTTAATACTAAATTCAATGTCAGTATCAACAATAACTGGATTCCCAATACTCCCAATCATTGCGAATAAAATATCATGCACGTCGACTTTAGATCGTTCAATTATTTTCAAATGATCTTCTTTCGAAATAAACTTGATATCAGATAAATCTAAAGAGCCTGAAGATAAATTTTTACTCGTAACTAATGGATACCCCTCGAATTGGGGTTTAGGGCTATCATGTGTCCCATCTCTAACATCATACACATCTTCCAAACGAGACCAGATCCAACCTTTAGGAATATCTATTCTTTTCTCGTCGTCTGTAATTGGTGGTTGTTTCTTACTTTTTTTTAATACTTTTTTCTTAATTAACTCATTTTTAATTTCAGTTAACTCAGCCAGAAGGACAGAAGCTGGCTCATCACTCGGATCTTGAGGCACCAACTTGCCACGCACGGCTAATTCCAATATCAGCTCACGCAGTTTCTTAATGCCGTATAAGTCTATTTTCTTGCTTGAGCCGCGACCAGAAGCTGATTTGGTTTTCACCGTACTGGTCCAGATATCAATATGTTCTGTGATCAGGTCGTTAGCGATTAAAGAGTCACTCATTTAGCCTGCTCCCCAGATTGTAAAGCCGCGCCTAAGATATCTTTCAACTGGCCACGCAATGCACCAATCTCTTGCTGTTGCGCTTGATAGTTTTGCAATAACTCTTGAGGGTCGTGACTGACCACTTCACCTTGGTATGGGTTTTTAATGTCTAGGTTGAAGTTGCGCGCAATGATCTCATCTATCGACACTTTCCACGCTTGGTTGGTTTCTTCACGGCTAGCGAAACCATCAGCTTCATTGCCCCACCAATCAATCTCAGTTTGGAACTCTTCAAACTTCATCGGCTTGGTTTTGTTGTAGTTCTTCACGCCTTCTGGGTAAGGGTGTTCATAAAACCACACATCTTTAGTTGGCGTGCCTTTGGTGAAAAACAAGATGTTCGTTTTAATGCCTGTGTATGGGTTAAATACCCCATTTGGCAAGCGCACTATGGTGTGTAGATTACATTCCTCGGTCAGCATTTTTTTGATTTTGGTTTTTACGCCTTCGCCAAATAAAGTGCCATCGGGTAGAACTACCCCTGCACGTCCGTCTTGATCGAGCACTTCGATAATCAGTTGCAAGAATAAATCGGCCGTTTCGCGGGTTTGCATATCGCTTGGGAAGTTCTTTTCAATGCCGTCTTCTTCTGTGCCCCCAAATGGTGGGTTGGTGGCGATCACATTGATATTGCTATCCCAACTAGAAAGCGGTTTGTTTAAGGTGTTGCCGTGTTTGATTTGTACCGGAACTTCAATGCCGTGTAGCAACATGTTGGTGACACACAATAAATGCGGTAGCTGCTTTTTCTCTACACCATGAATTTGCTTTTGTAGTTCTTGGTGATCGGCGGCGGTTTTTACGTAGTTATCTTTCACATGGTCAAACGAGCAAGCTAAGAACCCACCTGTACCACACGCTGGATCCATAATGCTTTCGCCCAGTTTTGGATCAAGACGGTTGACGATAAAACGGGTGACCGCACGAGGGGTGTAGAATTCACCAGCATTACCCGCGCTTTGTAGGTCACGCAGAATTTGTTCGTAGATGTCACCAAATAAATGGCGCTCTTTGGAATCGGTAAAATCAATTTCATTCAGTTTGTTGATCACTTGGCGTAATAGCGTGCCGTTTTTCATGTAGTTATAAGCATCACTAAAGGCTTCTTTTACGACATGACCACGAGGGTTGCGATCTTTTGGCGCAGTCAGGTTTTTAAGTTTGATAAACAGCTCATCGTTGACAAATTCCAGTAATTCATCACCAGTAATGCCTTGGCTGTCGGCTGCCCAGTTGCGCCATAAATATTGCTCAGGAATTGGCGCTTGGTAGTCATCCAGTTCTAGCTCTAATTCTTCTTCCTGTGCATCAAACACTTTAAGGAAAAGCAACCAAGACATTTGCCCTAAACGCTGCGCATCACCGTCGACACCGGCATCTTTACGCATGATATCTTGAATGGATTTGATCACTGAACTGACTGACATAATGAACCTGTTTTAACTGACTGAAAAATTGGGGGATTATAGCAGCTTAAGGCATCGGGAAGATGCCTTGATAACACTTTATTTACGCTTGTTATTATTTTGCTTTGCTTCTTTCAAAAAACTTTCATTTTCAGTAATTCGCTTGACGATTTCTTCAACAGCTTGATGAGAATAGATATGTTTATTGGCTAATGCTTGATGATGATGAAATTCATTGTTAGATAATTTCCACTTTAATTTTTTTATAACTGCTTGAAAGCAATTACTGTTAAAGTCAGGTACATTTTTTTTATCACGCGCGACCAAACACCGAGTTAACTTACCCATGTCATATTTATCGTTGAGTAATTCATTTATAACTTTAATTGCTGTGGCTTGGCTATATTTATGAGAAGTTTCAGGATCAACCGTTTTTTGTACAATTAAAGCATTCTTAAGTTGCTCAAGATCTTCAGCTTTACCATCTGCCCTCGCTATTATTATCTGACCATCTTTATCATCTTTTGCGTATACAAGTGACACGTTGATAGGAATAGCAAATTCAATATCATTAACTTGCTCTATTTCATCTTGAACCGTTTTAGCTAGTTCAAGCATGTCTTCAGCAGCTTCGCCATAATAACTTTGAAGTAATGATGATGGGGGCAACTTAAAATCGCCAACTAATGAAATCATACCTGTATGTTGTGACTGAAAAAATTGAACTTCAGTGAATTCTTGATATTTAGATGAGTAATTCAATATCCCCGACTGAAACACTCGAGATGCAAGTCCTTGAAGCTCTGGCATTAATAAATGCACAGCATCATCTCGCCAACCAGCTATTATCTCAATATTTTTGCGTGTTTTATCACTTTGAGTAAAAACTTTATCTAGGCAATTTCTTAGTGTAATAGTTTGCTTAATACCCTTTTTAGTCGATTTAATGTAAATGGCTGTTTCGCCATCATTCTCGATAATAATTGATTTTAACAGCTGTTCCCACGCAGTTGAAAAAAGCATAACGAAGCCATCTAATTTATTCTCTAACGATGGTCTATTGTACAGTTCCAAAGCAAGCATCATATTATCTCGAGATTTTCGAATTAAAGCCTTTGCTAAGTTTGATTTACATTTATGACCTAGTTCTTGATAGTGCTTACTTTGAGATAAACGCTTTTTAAATTCGATAAAGTTAATATCTAAGGTATTGACCGCTTCATAAGTTTTATTCCCAACTTTAACTAAAAATTGGGTAATTTGACCTTTCCCGAAATATGATTGAAATGTACTTTCTTTCCACCCAGTTGCATCTAGGACATCTTGAGTAGTGAAATCAGCCTGCTTTCTCTGCTTTTTCTGTAAAAATTCGAAGAACTTTTTTTGGGAACTACTCTTAGACATGAACACACCTACTATTTATATTGCAATGTTATTGTAAATCTCTGCTTCTAATTCACTTACAGCTTGAAGATACTGAGGCTTACCGCCAAAGCCTTTTTCCAAAATTTCTTTCATACTGCCTAGTTCGGTAAAAGGAGCGACTTTCAACACGCGGATATTTTCCACTTCTTGCACACCATCATCGGCGTATTTATCTAATAGGTTTTCCAATACTTGCTGAGCCGTTTCGCCGTATTTAGTAAAGTAGTTACGCTTTTTGACGTTTTCAGCGCGCTCTTTCCGAGTCAATGGGGGTTGGTCATAAACCACATGACAGATCATATCGAATGGATCCATTTCTTGGCCGACTTCTTGCTCTAACGCTTCCCATAAAATACCGACTTGTGCCAATTCATCGATAATGGCTTGCTTACGTTCCGCTTGATTCCAACGTTTGGTGAACTCATCCAGTGAGGCAAATTCTTTTATCATGGTTTTACGGGTGTAATCTTTAAAGGATTCAGTAACTAACTTACCATCTGTATCATAATATTGAACGCGTTCCGCGAGCGCTTTTACTTGTACGCCATTGACATGATACTTGCGCACTTTTTCTTCGTCAGTCCAATCCTCACCGCCTGTGGTATTGCGTAGATCGTTTTCAGTTGATCCCGTCCCATAAGGTGCTTCCGGTTCTTTTATACCTTCATTGTGAATAGATTGGGGGCGATGTCGTCACCAAAGGGCCCTTCGCCATTTTCTGGCATATCTTCTGGGTCGATTCCGTGAATGATGTCATCTGCATCACCCTCATTTTCCAACTCATCAGGCGTGATAATTTTGATGCGCTCCGCTTCACCATCAAAGCGTTCATCTGCAAATAACTCAGTGGCTTTTTTAAAATCGAGAATCGTAAACCAAAGCTTGCCGTATTTATCATCAATGCGCGTGCCACGGCCAATAATTTGCTTGAACTTGGTCATGGATTGAATGCCTTGATCTAAGACGACCAGCTTACAGGTTTTAGCATCGACACCTGTGGTCATTAATTCAGAGGTGGTCGCAATCACTGGGTATTTACTTTTCGGATTAATAAAATAATCTAATTGATCTTTACCTATTTGATCATCACCCGTGATTTTCATGACGTATTTTTCGTTCTTGGCGACGTGTTCAGGGTTACAATTCACCAAAGCACGACGCATCCGTTCAGCATGGTCAATGTCATTGCAAAACACGATGGTTTTGTTCATTGAGTCAGTACGTTTTAGATAGTTAGTGATGGTTTTTGCGACTAACTCAGTTCGCTCATCGATCACCATAGTGCGGTCAAAATCTTTTTGGTTATAGATTCGGTCTTCTATCACGTTACCATCTTTGTCAGTTTGCCCTTTAGTTGGTCGCCAACCTTGTACATCGACATCAATATCGACACGTACCACTTTATAAGGCGCTAAGAAACCATCTTCGATACCTTGTTTTAAAGAGTATGTATAAACTGGGTCACCAAAGTATTCGATGTTCGATACTTCTTCAGTCTCTTTTGGCGTCGCAGTTAAACCGACATGAGTAGCAGAACCAAAGTAATCCAATATTTCACGCCAAGCACTGTCTTCAGACGCACTACCACGGTGGCATTCATCAATAACAATTAAATCAAAGAAATCTGGGTCTACTTGCTTATAAGCCTTTTGTGATTCTTCTGGCCCAGTTAAGGCTTGATAAAGGCCAAGATGGATTTCATAAGCAGGGTCAACGTTGCGGCCTGTTATTTTGGTCATTGCCGTGCCAAAAGGCTGGAAATCATTGTTTTTGGTTTGATCGACAAGGATATTTCTATCGGCTAAGAAAAGAATGCGTTTCTTGGCTTTGGCTTTCCATAAGCGCCAGATAATTTGAAAAGCGGTGTAGGTTTTCCCCGTTCCGGTTGCCATCACCAATAGTATGCGATCTTGCCCTTCTGCTACCGCTTCCACGGTTTTATTGATGGCTTGTAGCTGATAATAACGAGGTGACTTACCACTACCATCATCATGATAATCTTGGGTAATGATTGGCAAATTTTCTTTTTTATAGCCTTTCCAGACGCAGTATTTATCCCAGAGTTGGTCTGGGGTTGGAAAGTCTTCTAAGTGGATTTCGGTTTCAAGCTGAGTAGGGTTGGTTTTGTCATGAAAAATAAAACCATCACCATTAGAGGCAAAGATGAATGGCACTTCAAGCAAGCTCGCGTAATCCAAACCTTGTTGCATTCCCTTGCCAACTTCATATTTATTGGCTTTGGCTTCTATCACCGCAAGTGGCATGCTTGGTTTATGGTAAAGCACAATATCGGCTGATTTTACTTTTTTACGAGCTGCTGCCTGACCACGGACAATAACCTTACCATCACGCAACGCGACCTCTTGTCGTATCTGCGTCATGTTATCCCAACCTGAGTTTTTTATCGCAGGCAGAATAAATTTGCTGATGATATCGGCTTCAGATAGTTTGATTTTATTAATGTTTGTGGTCATAGACTTAGCTCTCAATCTTATATGAGTAGAATATAACCGATTTGGGGTTTAAAGCCGAGTAGTAATGCCCAAGAGTCAAACCTCTATTTCATTTTATGTAAATGCAGCAATAATTTTTTGCTTAAATTGGCCTAGTTTCAAATCGCTTTCATAAGATATTAAGTCACTCCTACCATGCTTTAATGCAGCTTTTACTTCACTCGCTTGCCATTGCACAGTAGAAATATTTAATTTCTCAAGCCGTGATGCTATTCCTGGTTTAGATGTGTCCAAGATTGAGATCGAATCTCCCTTTAAATCATCAAATTTGGCAAACATACAAGTATCAGGAATATCTTGCTCTATCTGTTCAGAATATTTCACCAAACTGCTTTCGGCAAAAGTGTATAACCATGCCTCTTGATTGCCATTATGATTAACTCGAAGGATTCTCCCAAGCACCTGCCTAAAGTACAACTCGGTTTTAACGGCACTTAAATGACAACAAACTTGTAGTCGAGGAATATCTGTTCCTTCGCTAATCATCCCAACACTGACAATCCATTGTGTTGTGCTCTGCCTAAAACCATCAATTATTTTTAATGGGTTTTCTTGTCTGTATGTCACTAACTCGGTGGTTTGTTGAAACTTCTCCATAAGTGTTTGTTGAATTACTTTAGCGTGCTCGACGGATGCGGCTACAACTAAACCCCCTGCATTTGGGATCTTTATTCTAATTTCATTGAGCTTTTTACACCCTAAACCTAATAGGTAATCCATCGCTTTTTCGTTATGAAGAATGCTTTGATAAGATAGATCTGAATGCTTTAATAAATCTAGAATCGATGAGAACGACCTACTTTCATTGGATTCAGTTACCGATAAATTATCATTATCTATTAGCGTTATTTTCGGTATCCGGCATACTCCATCTTGTACCGCTTGTTTTAAGGTATATTGATAGTTACAGACAATTTGTCCTTCTGGATCAGAATATTTAGCCATAACAATAGGTGCTTTATCTGTGCGCCACGGTGTTCCAGTTAACGCCAATGTATAATCCGCCACATGCTGTAGCTTAACTAAAATTTGTTCTCCCCACGCATTTGATGACTCAGGCGTATCACCAGCACAATGATGGATTTCATCGAAAATCACAAAAAGACGTTTTCGTTTTAACATCTGCCAAAAAGAATCAGGAAAATAAGCCAAACTTTGATAAGTGAATGACGCACCAATTGCTCCAAGTCCACCATTAAAAGCACAGTTTAACTTCCAAGAAAATGTATCTTTTATTCCTTCTGCAACACTCAACGAAGGAGAAAAACATAGCACTAAATCAATTTTATTTTCATCAAGTAATCTCTTAGCAACCTCTGCGGCTAACATTGTTTTACCTGAACCCGGTGTTGCCTGGCATAAGAAGTGTTTATATTGATTTTTATAAAATGTGATCGCTTTATCGGCACATTCAGACTGCCACTGTCTTAACATAGTTTTGAACCGTTATTGCTCTTTGATAACACATTAGATAAAGCATTTATTTTGCCTAATAATTTTGCAGATCCTTCTCTTGCAAAAACGAGAAGAGGTTGTATCTGCTCAAACAATGACTGATATTTCTGCATTAAAAAGACATATTCATCTATTTCGCCTAAAAGAATCGATAACTCTGCTTGCGCTTGAGACCTTTCTTTTGTCAAATCATCTCGCCATTTACTAACATCATCACATCTGACATCAACGATATTATTAACAGCTTTCTTTTCAGAGTCTTTTTTATGAACCACTGAATATCTTTTAGTTCTTTTTTCACCTTCAGAAATCAACCAACCTTCAGATTCCAAGCGGCACAATCCCCGATAGACATATTGGTAAGTTCTTTCTCGACTATCAAAAGAATATCCAGCCTTACAGAACAAATCCGTCAACTCCCGAACAGAAAATTTCACTAACTCATTTTCTTTCAGAAAGTTACGGACCAATTCTTTTTCTTTCTTTTTTTCTAACACGGGCTAATAACCCCACATAAAAACTTAGGATTGCTAAGTATACAAAATTAAGTAAAACTTAGACAATCTAAGTTATCGATAGGACAAAAAAAGATGCCTAAGTGCAAAAAGACAACCCAATCCCAGCGAGGCTCAAAGAAGCCCGTAAAAAAGCCAAGATCACCCAAAAAGAACTGGGGGTGAGAATAGGTATGGAACAAAGCTCGGCAAGTGGTCGAATGAATCACTATGAAAAAGGACGTCATATTCCTGACATCAGTACATTGCGTCGTATGGCTGAAGAATTGAACGTGCCTCTACACTATTTCTTTTGTGAAGATGAGATTAGTGCGAAATTGGTGTGTGCGGTTGATAAGCTAGGTGAAAAAGAGAAACAAGAGTTGCTAGAAATATTGGTTGCGCCTGAGTAAGCGTTAACCCAGTAATGCCGCTAATGGAACGTCTTGAAATATCTGCTTAGTAAATTTAATTTCTCCACTTTCAGGTTCAATGATAAATCCTTCGTACTCAATAATCTGCGGTACCAATAATTTATCTATTTCTGTAGTAAATGGATTAGGTATCGATGGTCCATTGATTGTTTCGAATGCCAAGATGAACTCGTCATTGGTAATGGTAACTTTACTCGCCAGTAACGCTAACTCTAATGCATAACCCACTAACTCCTTGATGGCTCCAAGCATTCCTTTGGTCGCAGACAATAATCTCATTGCGATATCCATATCCGAAA
The DNA here is from genome assembly GCF_000286955.2 of Vibrio rumoiensis 1S-45. Classification (GTDB taxonomy): domain Bacteria; phylum Pseudomonadota; class Gammaproteobacteria; order Enterobacterales; family Vibrionaceae; genus Vibrio; species Vibrio rumoiensis_A. The sequence continues at coordinate 11,189 of NZ_AJYK02000059.1, read as the reverse complement.
GTTCTGGGTATACCGGAATTGGAAGCTTCTTTTCGAGCTCTTCAAGTAAATCAATGTATACATCTAATGACGATTCCGATGTTATTCTAATATATGGCAATTCTCTTTTAACCATAATTCGTCTATCCCACTGTGAATCTTCCAAAATAAGTTTGGCAGTAGGAATACCAATAAAGACGATAGGTAACCGGCATTCGTCACTGATCATTTTGAGTCGGTCACGAATTTTTTGTCTTTCTTTGGGAGATGCGCACTCGAACAGTTCTTGGGCTTCTTCTATAAGCAGTAGCTTAAGATTGGATTTTTTAAGACTACTGATGAAATAATCCTGTAAGCCAATTTCTGAACGCTTTGATCGAGTGTTATAAGGGATACCTAACTTATCGATAGCCCAAATAAGTGTTTCAATGAAGCTCGGCCTAACGCGAGTGACCAACACTTCATTATCATTAAAATGATGTTTTACATAATAATTAATGAGTGATGTTTTACCCGCTCCAGTCCCACCAGTGATTAGCATTGACGGTGTGAAATTACCAAATTGACCACGGCGGACAATCCAATCTAACCCATCGAATATATTCTTTACATCTGGATAAATAACGAATGAATCATGATATTGAGTTATTAACTCATCTATAGAAACTTGCTGTTGCGATATTAGGTTCATCTTTTCGACCTTTTTATCGCTTTACGTTTATTCCAGAGCGATTTTAGATTATCCACCGGTGTATGCTCATCAAGATTGTCATCTAAAGGCATCTTCTTGCTTTCTAATGCATTCTGTATAGACTTTGGCTGTTCGTTGGATAATCCTGCAAGAGCCGCCATTTTCTTACCATGTTTGGCTTTTTTCGCTCTACCCTCAACAGATATTAAAGAAAGGTGCTCTTGCTCTGATTTAATACGTTCATGAAGTGCTTGTCGTGCTTTGGCTAATGATAAAGCATCCACTTGGCCTTTTATAAACTCACGATGTATTTTGATAATACGTACATGCTCGCTCAGAGATAAATTCTTTGTGTATCCCAAAGGATCATAGTTGCAGGGGATTTCAATGTATCCACCGATTTCCTCTAGATAAACGAATATACTAGACAGGTTATCGGGGTCTATTTTTATCGTTTTCTTTCTAGACTCTTTTGTTTGTGGATACTGTTTTCGATATTGTTCCAATGCCACATTGTCATACATTAAATGCTTATATTTTATACCTTTAGTTGTAACAACACCTTTATGGAGAACCCCCATAATAATTCGAAACTGCTTTTCATCTCGATCACTTAGAGCCACAGGAGGCAGAGTTTCTTCACTCTTTTTCCAATGGTAATTCGGAATCTTTGTAAACCTAGAATTGGGGGAAGCATTATGAACATCAATAATCCAGCGATGTAACTCTTCAACAAAAACACTAAATCGCATAACTGCATCTTTCTGAGGATCATATCTATCTTTTTCTAAGATATTTGAAAACGTTTTTCCCGGTACCCATCCAACAATACCTTGAATAACTTCTAAAAATTTCCTTTCTACTCTAGGTTTTTCCCAAGGCTGACCAACTTTACAATACTCAACATTTACTCCTGCCTCCATACACGCTTGGTCTAAGCTTTTGGACCAAAACTCAGCACCATTATCGACAACCAGTGTTTCCATTTTTCCGTGGCATAACCAGTCATTAGTAAGTCCAATATTCAAATCGTGAACATACTCTTTACTTTTAATTGAATGGATGGTCGCTTTAGCAACAGATATATAGCTAGGGGGATTAAAACCAAGGTGAAAGCCAATAATACATCCACTAAACACATCGACGAGCAACGTCAAATAAGCTCGCCCTAAAGGAATGAGTAAATCATCATCCAGAAGAATTAAATCTAGTGGCGTATGGTCTATCTCTACGCGTTCCAATATTCTTGTGGTAAGAACAGAAGACTGATAGTAGTTGAAAAGCTTATTCGCATAATTTTGACCAAATCTCTTTAGTGCTACTTCATAGGGAGGAAGCTTTTTCAACCTTTCTTTAAAAGCCTGATAACTTACTATTGAGATTTTACCTGAGATAATATTGCTGTTTTCAATTTCAATCCTATCCATGTAAAACTGATATGCTTGTGAATAGCTGGGTCTTTTGGCATCAAGAAAACGTTCTGTTGCCTCAACAAAAAACGCTTCGTCGTCAATAATACGTTTAGTTCTATTTCCTTTTTTGTAATGGTGTTCAACCAAACTTACAATGTTTCCATCACTCTCGCAAAACGATTTATACCAACGAATTACCGTCTTATAACTTGGCCTGTTGATAGAAAATTGCGCACTATATTTATCAATTAAGGGGTCGATATTTTTAGGCGTCCAACCTCCAGTTATTTCTTTAGCTACTACTGAAATAAGTTTGTATCGTTCTAATGCCTTGCTTTTTTGTTCATCAGAAAATGATGAAAGATCTCGTTCATAAACTGCTGTCAAATCAAGTGGTAAGTATTGTTTTCGAGCTAACTTTGCCTCTGATGAGCAGTTATATTCTGCCTGAATATCATCTGTTATGGATTCAAACTCATCATCAAAAGGCATAACCATTCTAATTCACCGAAATTAAAGACTTTTCATCAAGTAAAACATCTAGATCAGTCTTAACCCTACCTAAGCCAATAAGGCGTAGAACTAATGCAAGTACTTCTCCAATACCCAAATTGAGAGTTCTGGATAAAGAACCAATTTGAATTGATGTCGATTGGCTTATAGCTGACCAAATATTTTCCAAATGAATAGTGTTTTCAATAAAGCCACTATAACGGTGTACGAGCTTTAAATTATTAAGATGAATTTCATTTCGAATTTGCCTATCTGTCACAAGTAATAGAGAAGCTCCTAATTCATTAGCCGTAATTTGTTTTTTATAGAACATATATTTAAATTCTGAAGAGAAGGTTTTAGATAATGGTTTAACTTCAATGAAATAAAATGTTCCATCCTTTTTATGAACTAAAAAGTCTGGTGTATAAAAATGGCATTTGCCTAGATAAAAATATTTGTAACCATGAGGTTGGGATTCAAAGCTAACCACATCATCTGAATATTCTAGATGGTAACAGCAATCATACTCAAGGCTACTTTCACACATAATTGTGCAGCCATTTTTGGCACTAACAAATTTATAAACATTTTTATTTGCAGATGGTTTACGAAGATTACGAACGTACATAACATCCCCTCTTTATGTTGTAATAAAACAACCAAAGTAAGTGTAGGACAGTTTATGGATTTTAAAAGGACAAGTTATGCTTTCATTAGGATAGGTTATGCTTTCAGCGACAAGAAAGGTGGAAGCCCCAGCCACATCCCGGCACACACGTCATCCGCTGTGGCTGCTTCCTTCCGGATCTGACCAAGTTCACGAACTAGTATTGCGGGAGGACCAGGGCCTCCATTGATTTTGTTCTGTCAGCAACGAGTTGCTTTAAGATGGTGGGGATTATCTAGGATAAATCGCCCAATTGCAACCGTCTTACTTACTTATGTGTTTGTTTGATTAGTTCTTCAACAATTATAGAAAAGAGTCGCCTATCTTAAGCTTTCATAAACATTAAAAATGATGAGGTTGACTCTGTTTATCTGCTTAAAACTCGGTATATTCAAACTTACTTTTAGTAGATTTCATATTGACGGGCATGAACGAATTCCACACACAAATATTTACGGTTATTCACCAAATACCGAAAGGAAAAATTAGCACCTATGGTTCAATAGCAAAAATGGCGGGCTACCCCGGCTATGCTAGACATGTTGGAAAAGCTTTAGGTCATTTGCCTGAAGACTCAACATTACCATGGCATAGAGTGGTAAATAGCCAAGGTCGGATTTCATTAAAAGGGAACGATCTCACTCGGCAACGAGGTAAGCTGTTGAATGAAGGGATCGAGGTATCTGAATTAGGAAGAATAAGCTTAAAGCGATATCTGTGGCACCCTGAATAAGTACCACAGATAAAAGCGAACCTTAATGCGTTATTTAACACCCACCAGCATTAAACTGACTGATTGAGTTTTATTAGCATCGGTGATCACTGCTTCACGCGTGTCGGTAATGAATCGTAATTTCCCATTCACTGCAATTTTAGCTCGAATAGCATAAGTGTGATTTGGGATAATTTGATTGGCGTTGTAGTCCAACTTAAAGGCGAACGGCACTTGCTTGCCACCAGTAATAAAAGAATCGGTAGCAATAATATCTGCCGCTTTATCTGCAATAGACACATCTTCCAAGGTTACTGAAATGACAGCATCGTCTGGCAGGGCCATACGTTCACGATACGCGATAGTACCCGAGATACTTTCTAACACAACAGATTGACTTGCTTGCGCGACTTCTTCGACTGTGGTCTGTGAATCGTTGGCTTGTGTGGTTGTGCAACCTGACATTGATACACCTAAAATTATTGATGAAACTAACAATAATGACTTTTTCATAGTATTCCTTATCTTATTCTCACTGAGTTAACAGCATCAGCTCTTGTAATCTTAGGCTACTCAAGCTATTAATTGACAATACATTACGGAGGTCTGATGAGCAAACAATTACAAGCATTACTCGAACTTCACCAACTTGAACGTTTAGAAGTTGGCCTATTTCGTGGCGAATGTGAAAATTTAGGATTACCACAAGTCTATGGTGGTCAAGTCATCGGGCAGGCTCTTTCTGCATCGGGCTCAACGGTAGATGCAAATCGTACCGTACATTCATTCCATAGCTACTTTCTACATCCTGGTGATGTGACCAAGCCAATTATCTATGACGTAGAAAAGCTACGTGACGGTAAAAGTTTTTCTACACGACGTGTCAAAGCGATTCAAAATGGCCGTCCAATATTCTATTTAACGGCGTCTTACCTTGGAGACGATGAAGGTTTCGATCATCAAGAAGTAACGATGCCTGATGTTCACGGCCCAGAAGGTTTACCTTCAGAAAGCGAACTAGCAGCAAACATTGCAAAATATTTACCTGAACAAATTCAAAGAGCATTTTGTGGTGAGAAGCCAATTGAGGTTCGACCGGTGATAGTGAACAACCCACTCAAGCCAGACAAAATGCCAGCAAAGCAATATTTATGGATTAAGGCAAATGGTGAACTGCCCGACGACCCTATTCTGCATCAATGTTTGCTAGGCTATGGTTCCGACTGGGGGTTCTTAGTCACCGCTTTATTCCCGCATGGGGTGTCATTATTAACACCAAAATTCCAAGTAGCGACAATTGACCATTCCATGTGGTTCCACCGCCCATTTAGAATGGATGAGTGGTTGCTGTATGTGATCAATAGCCCGACCACAAGTAACACTCGTGGCTTAGTGAGAGGTGAGATTTTTAACCAGCAAGGCCAATTAGTCGCCACTGCAGTACAAGAAGGTGTGATGCGATATAAAAGCTAATACTTCTGAGTAGGTATAGCCCTTCTTATTTGAAAATGCAGCTTTGTTAACCGCGTTAGATTGAATCGAAAACCAGTGATGAAGGTCGCTGGTTTTTCATTTCCGCATTAACATCTCCACATCTCGGCTATTTAAGTAATCGGCAACGCTGTTGTGTATTTAAGTGATTCCATCGCAAATGTAGAAGTGACATTTGAAATACCTTCCACACTATTCACTAATTTTTTATAAAACCCATCAAACGATTTCATATCAGAGACCAATACTTTCATCATGTAATCGTATTCCCCTGCCATACGATAAAATTCCATTACCTCTGGGAATTCACAAGTTGTATCCACAAACTTTTGATACCACTCATTTGAGTGATCATTGGTTTTGATCGAAACAAATGCAACAAAAGATAGCCCCAACGCTTCTGGGTTTAGCAATGCCACTCGTTTATCAATAACGCCTTGATCTTCTAATCTCTTTAATCGTTTCCAGCATGGTGTTGTCGTTAAATTAACCGCTTCTGCCAGATCATGCAAAGACATGCCGCCATCTTTCTGAAGTAAAGTAAGGAGGGTTTTATCAATTCGGTCTAAACTAATAGCATTCATTTCTTACATTCCAGTGATGGGAGAATAATTTTCTACAATGTAAGCAATTAACATGGTATTTAGCAAACTTTTTCTCTGTTTTTACAGGTAAATTATTCTTATTATGAAGCATCCCAATAGAAAGGAACAATAGCATGTGTGTAGATAGAAATTGGATCAACCAAGCCATTGGTAAAATTGAATCGGACTTCCAACGTTCGGCAGATACGCACTTAATCAAGTTAGATCTCCCTCACCTTGCGGGTATTGATATTTACTTGAAAGATGAAAGTACTCACCCAACAGGGTCTTTAAAGCACCGCCTTGCTCGTTCTTTGTTCCTATACGCGCTATCAAATGGTTGGATTGGACCTGAAACCACGGTGATCGAATCATCATCAGGCAGCACTGCCGTATCTGAAGCGTATTTCGCACGTCTTTTAGGGTTACGATTCATTGCTGTGATGCCAAAATCTACCGCAACTAAGAAAATAGAGCAGATTCAATTCTATGGCGGTGAAGCGCACTTGGTGGATCGTTCTGATCAAATCTATGCTGAATCACATCGTTTAGCTCAAGAGTTAAATGGTCATTACATGGATCAGTTCACTTACGCGGAACGTGCAACCGACTGGCGCGGCAATAACAATATTGCAGACAGTATTTTCTGCCAAATGAGCCGTGAACCGCACCCGATTCCATCTTGGATTGTAATGAGCGCAGGTACTGGCGGTACTTCTGCCACCATTGGTCGTTTTTTACGTTATCAAAAACATTCAACCCAACTGTGTGTGGTCGATCCTGAAAATTCAGTTTTCCATGACTACTATAAAACTGGCAACACTGAACTCACGTTAGATTCAGGCAGTAAAATTGAAGGGATTGGTCGCCCACGAGTCGAGCCGAGCTTTATTCCTGGTGTTATCGATCAAATGCATACCATCCCTGATGCAGCCAGTGTGGCAACCATTCAATGGTTAGAGAAGATTCTTGGTCGTAAAGTTGGTCCATCAACCGGAACGAACCTGTTTGGTGTATTGAATATTGCAGAAGAGATGATTAAGCGTGGCGAAACTGGCTCAATTGTTACTTTAATTTGCGACAGTGGTGACAGGTACTTAGATTGCCATTACAACCCTGAATGGATTGCACAAAATATTCCAGAACCTACTGCACCGTATTTTGAGCGTTTAAAAGCGATTACTCAGCTGTAATCAATCTGTTGTATAATCACTTGTACAACAATGTAAATAGAACAAAAATGATTACATAGACTTTATTAATGTCGTATAGAGAATAATAATGTTTAAAGATATTACTATTCTCATATCCTATTTTATGTAGGAATGTTATTGTAATTGAACACCATGATTAATATGGTATTTTTAATACATTAGACAGAGAATAAAGGACAGTTATGAAGTCTCTACGTTTATTGACCCTTGCACCTTTAACAATACTTTCTCTTTCAGCTAATGCAGCTGGAAATAATTACTTTTATGCAGGTGCAGGTAATGTTGGTTTTGATATTAAAGGCGCTGAAGACAATAAAATCTATGATAATCCAAGCTTCACTATAGGTGGAGGGCAGTATCTTTCAGAGCATTTTTCTATTGAAGGATTTTATCGATACTCTAATGCTACCGATAGTGCTTCAACTTATGAAGTTGATGCCCACCAACTTGGTCTTTCATTTATTGCGACTACTGGCCCTTTAGGTGATACGCCATTAGAGCTTTTTGCCCGTGGTACTGGTGCTTATACTATAGTTAAAGGGAAAGACATTACTGATGGTGATCGCAAGTCCGTTGGGGATGACTCTACGACAGGGCTCAATATTGGTGGTGGTCTGCAATGGAATATGAATGCAGATTTTTGGTTACGTGCTGAATATATCTACAATGTAGTAATGTCTGATATTAACGATTTTGATACCCCTGATTACAGTGGAGCACAGATCACAATTGGCAAACGATTCTAAGAAATAATAGAACCCAATAAAAAAACCTGACTGCCACAGTCAGGTTTTTTATCATCTCAAACACTCTTCACACTTGAAGCAGCTTAGTCGCCGTTCATTTAGCCATGCCCTTGTCGAGTTTTCACATCGCGTTGTAATTCTTTTTCTAGCAAAGCTTCGATATGGCCTGGTGAATGTGTTTTCACTGAGATTAATCGATACATTTGCGGAATCACAAACAAGGTGACTAAGGTAGCAAAGCTCATTCCAAATAACACCACCGTACCGACTGCAATTCGGCTTTCATAGCCCGCTCCGGTCGACATCACCAAAGGCAAAGAACCTGCAATCGTTGTGAATGCGGTCATTAAGATAGGGCGTAAACGACGTGCAGCCGCATCAATGATCGCTTTTTCAAACTCAATCCCTTTGTCACGCAATTGGTTGGCAAATTCAACAATCAAGATACCATTTTTGGTTACCATGCCAATCAGCATTATCATCCCAATCTGGCTATAAATATTGAGCCCCTGCCCCATCACATACAAGCCAAGGAAGCCACCTAGTACACCCATAGGCACAGTAAACATCACCACCAAAGGGTTGATGAAACTTTCAAATTGCGCTGCGAGTACCAAGTAAGCAACCAATAATGCCAGAGCAAAAATTACTAACACGCTAGATTGATTTTCTTTGAAGTCTTTCGATTCTCCGCTGTAAGAAACCGTAATATCACTGGGTAGATTTTCTATCGCATGCTGATCTAAATAATCAAGCACTTGCCCTAAGGTATAACCGTCACCAGCGTTAGCACTTAAGGTAATCGACTTTTGTTTACTGGTGTGCGACAAACGATTGGCTGACGCAATTTCTTCAATGGTGGTGACGGTATCTAAGGTAATCAATTCGCCATTATCAGTGCGCAGATAGATTTTGCTTAAGTCACTGGCATTATTGAAACTGTTTTCATCACCACGTAAATACACGTCGTATTCTTCACCGCGCTCTAAATACGTGGTTTCAGAACTTCCGCCCAGCATCACTTCAAGTGTATCGGCAATCTCACTCACGCTAATACCAAGTTCTGCTGCACGTTGTTTATCAACACTCACCACCAGTTCTGGTGTTTTTTCCGAGTAATCTAAATCACCACCGGTAATAACGCCGTCTTCTTCACCTTTGTGTTGTAAAAATTCAGCCCATTTTGAAAGTTCTTTATAATCCGAACCACCCAATACAAATTGAACCGGGTTATCCGAACCACCTCTAAACCCTGGCATCATTGCTCTAACACGCACATCAGGAATACCAGATAAGGTTTTACTGATCACTTTCAAAGCTTCTTGGGCAGAAACATCACGTTTACCCCAATCTTCAAGCACCATGATCACAAAGCCGGTTTCATCACCCGCTCGACCACCAAACGCTGGTGCATCGACGCTAAATGATTTTAAAATTCCTTTGCCAAGTAATGGTTGTAAGCGGTTTTCCACTTCATCCATGTTAACACTCATGCGGTTGAAACTGGTGGCATCCGCCCCTTTCACAAAGGCAAATAAAACCCCTTTATCTTCTTTCGGAGCAAGTTGGCTCGGCACTAATGTCATTAACCAAGCGCTACCGACAATACAAGCCAGAATACTGATTGGGGCAATCCAACGGCAGGCAATCGCCTTAGTCAGCAATCGTCGATAGCCATTTTCAATTCGCTTAAATCCATTATCAATACATTGATTGAAACGGCTCGGCTTCACATTGGCTTTTAATAATTTACTTCCTAACACTGGCGTTAAGGTAAGCGCGATTAAAGAAGAGAAAACCACTGACATGGCAAGCAGCACAGAGAATTCGGTAAACAACAACCCAACCATGCCATCCATAAAGGAAATAGGTAGGAACACCATTACCAATACCAGCGTTGTTGCCATTACGGCAAAGCCTACTTCTCTCGCGCCTTTATAGGCTGCAAGTAATGGCGGTTCACCTTTTTCTAAATGATGGAATATATTTTCCACCACCACAATTGCGTCATCCACCACTAAACCAATGGCTAAGATCAGAGCAAGCAACGTAATTAAGTTGACGGAAAAACCAAAGTAATAGGCGGCCATAAACGCTGAAATAAGAGAAACCGGAACCGTTACAGCAGGAATGAGTGTGGCGCGCAACTGCCCTAAGAAAATGTATAACACTAATACGACTAAGCCGCCGGTAATAAACAGTGTGTTGTAAACTTCACTAATAGACTGTTCAATAAACACCGTTGCATCATATTCAATTTTAAGCGAAGTCCCATCAGGCAAGAATTTTTGTACGTTGTCGACTTCTTGACGAACGCGTAATGCGACATCTAAAGGGTTAGCGTCGGTTTGGGTGATCACTCCCATGCTGACCCCAACCTGCCCATCACTCTTATACATCGAGCTTTCGTTTTTTGCGCCTAAATAAATCTGGGCAACATCTTTTAGGTAAATAGGGTGTCCATCACTGCTTTTATTGATCACCAAATAATGAAAATCTTCTTCGGTAAGATAATTGCGCGTCGTTCTTACTGTCATTGAAGTGGTATCGTTACGCACTTCACCACTTGGATTTTCAACGTTTTCTCGATTCAGTGCATCGGCGATATCAGAGGTAGTGACTCCAAGACCAGCCATCGCTTTAGGATCAAGTTTCACGTACATGACTTTATCTAAACCACCACTGATATCAATCGAACTTACACCGGAGATCAAGCTGAAACGGTCAATCAGAACTCGGTTGATATAGTCGGTTAGTTGAGTGCGATCCATTTTGGTCGAAGTAAGATTAATATGAACCGCAGCCTCTCCCGAACCATTATCCTTCGATACAATAGGATCATTGGCTTCATCTGGCAGTGAACGCTGGGCGCGGGCAATCGCATCACGCACATCACTCACACCCGTGGTGAGGTCATACCCTAAATCAAACGTAATATTGATCCGTGAGTTACCGTTTCGGGAAACCGACGAAATATCATCAATCCCACTAATGCCCGATAATTGGTCTTCTAAAACGGTCGTGATTTGAGTTTCCATAATACTGGCAGAGGCGCCATCGTAACTCGTCGACACTGTCACAACTGGGTTAGAAATATCAGGCATTTCACGAACCGCAAGCTTAGTGAATGACACATAGCCAAACACACAGAGCAGCATACTTAAAACAATTGCCACCGTCGGTCGTTTTACCGACACA